>DATAWZ010000150.1:0-18547 GCA_036266975.1 Solirubrobacteraceae bacterium | reverse complement strand
TCCGGTCGGTGCATGCACCGACCGGCGCCGGGCCGCATGCGGCCCGGCGAAGCGGCCGCGCATGCGCGGCCGCCAGGGGCGGCGCATGCGCCGCCCCTCCCGCGGACCACCGGTCCGCGGGGACCGCTTACCGCGCGCTGAGAGAGCAGGAGGCGGCGATCTTGGGCAGGACGGCTCCGACCAGCTCGAAGAACGGGGTGCGCACGCTCAGCTCGAGCACGCCGTGCTTGGTCCACAGGCGGTAGTCGTGCGCGCGCACCGGCGCCACCGGCTTGCCCTCGTAGAGCTCGGTCTCCCATTCGCGGGTTCTCGTTGCCCCCTCGAGCCTGGGATGGCCGAGGGTCGCGGGCTCCCAGCCCGGCGGGTGCTCGGCGCGCGGATCGGGCCCGTCGGCGAGCGCCGCGTAGAGCACGGTCCACAGCGCGATCGTGCCGTGCTGCTCGGTGGCCGGGACCTCGAGCGTGGTGCCGACCGCGGCGATCGTCGCCGGCTCGCCGAGCTCGGGGCAGAGCACGGCCATCCCGTGCCCGACCGAGCGCGGGTCGGCGGTCGCCTCCGGCGGCGCGAGCGCCAGGTCCGCGCTGCTCCAGTCGAGCGGCATGCGGTAGGAGAACACGAGCACCCCGTTCGGACGCTCCACCGCGTGGCGGCCCGGCGGGCCCCAGCCGTGCTCACGCCAGCGGGCCTCCGGGTCGCGCGCGAACCGGATGCTCTTCCGCAGCGACACCATCGCGGTTGCACTTACCCGCGGTCGGGCACGATCAGACCGGCGATCAGTCGTCGGCGCCGCCGGCGGCGAGCAGCTGGGCGATCTGCTCGAGGTGGGCGCGCACGCCGGTGGCCATCGAGTCCAGGATCTGCCGCGCCTGCTCGATCCCGCCGACGGCCCCGGTCAGCTGGCTCTTGATCCGGCGGACGTCCTCCATCGCGTCGCGGGTGCGCTCCAGCTCGGCCCGCAGGGCGTCGGCGTCGACCGTCTCGGCTGGGCCGCGAGCCATGAGCACGCGGGCGCGCGCCAGGCTGTAGGCCACCTCCAGGGCGAGCCGAGACCCCTCGGCCGGGTCGTAGGACACGAACAGCTTGTCGCCGCCGGACTCGCGCAGCGGCAGCGTGCGCGCCGGCAGCTTCTCGTCGCTGGGCACCACGAGCACGGCGTAGTCCGCGCCGCGCGTGGCCAGCGCCTCCTGCAACTCGGCGATCGCCTCGTTGCGCGAGAGGCGCTTGTTCTTGGCCTCGAAGATGATCCGCCCGCGCGCGGGGCCCGCGCAGGCGTCGATCGAGACCAGCACGTCGCCCTTGCGCCCGCCGACGCCGCGCAGGTCGCCGACCGATTCGGCCTCGTCGCCCTGCGCGACGGCGATCGCGTCCAGCGCGTCGAAGACCGCCTCCTCGTAGGTGCGTCCCTTGGCCGTCCCCTTGTCGGCGACGGCCGCGACCTCCTGGAGCTTCTCGCGCTCGGCCCGCAGCCGCTCGACCTCGAGCTGCAGCGCCGAGAGGCGGTCGGTCATCGCCTTCAGCTGGCTCTCCTGGCGGTCGGCGGCCTGGCGGAACATCGCCTGCGACATGCGCTTGAAGTCCGCGAGCGGGTTGTTGGCCTCGGCCGAGGAGAACTGGCGCAGCAGATCCTCGCGCGAGCGGGCCATCGCCTCGTCCAGGACGGCGCGCACGCGGTGCTGCACGGCGACCGCGCTGTCGTCGGAGAAGTGGCGCGAGAGCGCCTGCTGCAGATGGCCGTTCTCGGGCCCGAAGAGCTCGTCGACCTTGGCGTCCAGGCGCTCGGCGACCAGCCGCGCGCGCTCGATGAACGCACCGTCCAGGTCGCGCGCGGCACGCTCGAACTCGGTCTTGACGAACTCGGCGTTGGCGCCGACCTGCTCGCGGTCGAGCACGCGCATGCCGATCGCGAGCGCGTCCTGCACGAGCACGCCGGGGTCCTCGCCCGCGCGCAGGCGCTCGCCCGCGAGGCGCACCGAGGTCTCGTCGCGGACGACCAGGCCGTCGATGCGCAGCTCGCCGCCGATCACGCGCACGCTGCTGAAGGGCAAGGTCAGGGCAGCCTCCATGCGTCGATGATCGCGCGCGGGCCGGACGGAACCGGGGCATGTCCGCCGATCGGCCATCCCAGGTGTGGCCGGTTGGCGGCTGTGGCCGGCGGCGCCGGGACCCGATGCTCCTAGTGCACCCCCGACGCCGTTCCACCGACTCTTTCGCGGCGCTGGGAGGGCATGGATGATGAGGCGCACCTTCAACCCCCCGCGCTCCACGGCCGATAGAGCCAATGTGCTTCGGGTTGTGGTCGCCGACGATCATCCGATCTTCCGTGCGGGCGTCGCCCGGGCGGTCCAGGAATCGCCGATGCTCCACCTCGTCGGCGAGGCCTGCGACGGCCCGGGCGCGCTCTCGCTGATCGAGGCCGAGCGGCCCGATGTCGCGCTGCTCGACGTGCGGATGCCCGGGCTGGATGGCGTGGCGATCGCCGCCGCCGTGCGGGCGGCGGGCGGTCCGACCCAGGTCGTGCTGCTCTCGGCGGCCGAGGAGGCCGCGCTCGTGCTGCGCGCGCTGGACGCCGGCGCGGCCGGCTTTCTCTCCAAGGAGGCCGGCGATGAGGAGATCTGCGACGCGCTGGTGCGCGCCGCCGCCGGCGAGGTCGTCGTGGGCGACACCCTGCACCAGGTGGTCTTCGCGCGACTGGGCGGGCGCCCGACGCCGCGGCCCGAGCTCTCCGAGCGCGAGCGCCAGGTCCTCGAGCTCGCCGCCGCCGGGCGCTCGAACGCCGCGATCGGCGAGGAGCTCTTCCTGAGCGCGGCGACGGTCAAGTCCTACCTGGCCCGGACCTTCGAGAAGCTCGGCGTCAGCGACCGCTCGGCGGCCGTCGCCGCGGCCCTGCGCCAGGGCCTGATCGCCTGAGATGGGCGAGGACGCCCGCGCCCAGGCGCGCTGCATCGCCGCGCTGCGCCTCGGCCTGCTGCCGGTCGTGGTGCTGTCCGTACTGGTGATCCCGGTCCGCCATGCCCCGGTGATCGACGAGCCGGCGTTCGCGCTGACGCTGGGGATGGGGGCGCTGTGGAGCGTGGTGCTGGCCTGGCTGGCCCGCAGCGACCGGGCCCATCCCGACCTCGGCCCCGCCTCGCTGCTGGACATCGCGCTGCTGTGCGCGCTGACCTACGAGTCGGGCGGCTCGGTCTCCCAGCTGCGCACGGCGTTCTTCCTGGTCCCGCTCGGCGTGGCGATGCTCAGCAACCCGCGCGTCACCGCGGCCTGGGCGCTCATGGTTCCCGCGGCCTACATCGCGATCGCCGCGCCGCACCCCGGGGTCGACGGCGTCGGCGGCGTGGGCGGCGTGCTCGACCAGGCGCTCTACCTGGGCTTCACCGGCGCCGGCGCCGTGCTGCTCTCGATGCTGATCTCCCGCAGCCACGGGCGCGTGTGCGAGCTCGCCGCCGCGCGCGGGCGCCTGCTCGGCGAGACGCTCGCCGCCGAGCAGCGGGCGCGAGCGCGGCTCGCCTACGAGCTGCACGACGGGCCGGTGCAGAGCCTGCTGGCCGCCTCGCGCAGCCTCGCGCGCGCCGAGCGAGGCGATGCGCAGGCGCTGCGCGACGCGGGCGGGATCGTGCGCGGCACGGTGGCCGAGCTGCGCGGCGCGGTGCGCGACCTGCACCCGCACACGCTCGAATACGCCGGGCTGGCCGGGGCGCTCCAGGAGCTCGCGCAGGCCACCGCGCAGCGCTCGGGGGTGCCGGTCTCGGTCGAGATCGACGACGGCGCCGCCGACGGGGACGGGGCGCTGCTGTTCGCGATCGCCCGCGAGCTGGTCGGCAACGCCGCCGCGCACGCGGCCGCCCAGCGGATCGTGCTGCGGCTCGCGCGCGCGGGCCCGGAAAACCTGCTGGAGGTCATCGACGACGGCCGCGGCATCAGCGAGCAGGACCTCGCGGTGCGCCCCGGGCACCTGGGCCTCGCGTCGGTCAACGAGCGCGCGCTGGCCGCGGGCGGCGAGGTGAGAATCGTCTCATCGCCGGGCGCGGGCACCACGATCCGCGTGCGGATCCCGCTGTCGGGGGCGCTGCTGGCCTCCGCCTGAGCGCGCTCTACTCTGAAGAGGTGTCCCCGATTGGTGAAGATGGGGGAGAAGGGCCGGGAGCGGTGTCGGTCGACCTCGGCGCGCTGCACCTCAGTGCGGGCGAGGCGCGCAAGCTGCGACTGGACGTGCGCTTGGGCGGGGTCATCCTCGGCGGCGAGCACTACGTGCCCACCGAGCCGCGAACCGCGGTCACGCTCGACGTCTCGCGCCTCACCGGCCAGGGGTTCGCGCTGCGGTTGCGCCTGGACGCGGCGCTCGAGGGGCCCTGCGTGCGCTGCCTGGAGCCGGCGCAGGTCGCGGTCCAGGTCGACGCCCGGGAGGTCGACCAGCCCGGCAGCGGGGAGGAGCTCGACAGCCCCTACGTGGAGCGCTCGATCCTCGATCTGAGCGGCTGGGCGCACGACGCGGTCGTGCTCGCGCTGCCCGATCAGCCCCACTGCCGGGAGGACTGCGCCGGGCTCTGCCCGGTGTGCGCGGTCAACCTCAACCGCGCCGGACCGGATCATCACCACGACCGCGCGCCGGATCCGCGCTGGGCGCCGCTGCGCGAGCTCGGGTAGCACCGGCGCGAACGCTGCTAGCCTACTTCGGCCATGGCCGTCCCCAAGCAGAAGCAATCGCACAGCCGGACCGCCAAGCGTCGGGCTCAGCACAAGATTTCGCCGCCGACGCTGAACGGCTGCCCGCGTTGCCACAGTCCCCGTCTCCCGCACCGCGTCTGCCCGGTTTGCGGGACCTACGCGGGTCGCGAGATCGTGGCGCCGGACGACCACGACCACGACCACGACCACTGACCCATCTCGTGTCCGAGGCGCCCGTCGTGGTGGCCGTCGATGCCGGTGGCGCCGATCTCGGCCCCGCTGAGGTCGCGGCCGGAGCCGCCCTGGCCGCCGAGCAGGGTGCGCGCGTACTGCTGTTCGGCGACGCCGCGTCGATCGGCCCCGTGCCCGCCGGAGTCGAGGTCGTCGATGCGCCGCTGTCGATCGCCAAGGCCGCGCACGCGACCGCGGCCGTGCGCTCGAATCCCAACGCCTCGATCGTCCAGGCCACGCGCGCGGTGGCCTCCGGGCGCGCCCAGGCGCTCGTCACCGCCGGCAGCACCGGCAGCGCGCTCGCGGCCAGCCTGTTCGTGATCAAGCGCGGCCGGGGCATCTACCGGCCCGCGCTCGCGTTGCCCCTGCCGATCCCCGACCATCCGGTGACGCTGCTCGACGTGGGCGCCAACGCCGAGGCCCGGCGTGAGCACCTGGTCCAGTTCGCCTTCATGGGCGCCGCGCTCTCCCACGCCGTGCTCGGGATCGAGCGCCCGCGCGTGGCGCTGCTCTCCAACGGCGAGGAGGAGGAGAAGGGGCGCGAGGTGGTCAAGGAGGTCCACCACGAGCTGCGCACCCGCACCGTGGACTCGCTCACCTTCATCGGCAACGTCGAGGGCAGCGACATCACCGCCGGGCTGGCCGATGTGATCGTCACCGACGGCTTCACCGGCAACGTCGCGCTCAAGCTCATGGAGGGCGTCTCGCAGGCGCTGCTCGGGGCGATTCGCAGCGCCGCGATGTCCTCGCCACGGGGCAAGGTCGGCGGGCTGCTGCTGCGCCCGGCGCTCGGCGACCTGCGCACCCAGCTCGACCCCGAGGGCCAGGGCGGCGCCTATCTGCTCGGCCTGCGCCAGCTCGGGGTGGTCCCGCACGGGCGCTTCACCCGGCACGGCTTCGCCCAGGCGATCCTGCGGGCCGAGCGCGGCGTGCGCGAGGACGTCGTGGGGCGCACCCACCGCGCGCTCGAGCTCGCCGGCGCGCTGAAGATCTCACCCATGTCCGCCGCCGAGGCCCCCGCGTCCGCCCCGGACGCTAGCGTGCGAGCGTCATGACCCGCGAGGAGATCCTCACGCTGATCAGGGCTCACCTCGCCGACGAGCTCGACGTGGACCCGGCCCGGATCGACATCGCCACCCGCTTCCGCGAGGACCTCGAGGCCGACTCGCTCGACCTGTACACGCTCGTGCAGGAGCTCGAGGACAGCTACGGCGTGAAGATGTCCGACGAGCAGGCGGCGAGCATCCTCACCGTCGGACAGGCGGTCGACTTCGTCCTTGCGCACGGAGTCGGCTCGTGAGCCGCGAGCCAGGGTGCCCACAACAGGGGTGTTGAGCGCTGGAACGTTTGGTCGAGCTGCTCGATGAGCTTCCGCTGGAGCTCGCCCGGCAGGTCTTCATGCACGCATCCTGGAGTCCGCGCCGCAGCGACAGCTACGCGCGGCTGGCGTTTCTCGGTGACAGCGTCCTCGCCCTCGCGGTGACCGCGCACCTGTACCCACGACTGGAGGCCGAGCGCTTCGGCGCCGGGCGCCTGACCAAGATCCGCGCCCAGGCCGTCTCGGGCCCGTCCTGCCGCGAGGTCGCCGTGCGGCTCGGCGTCCCGCAGCGCCTGACCGCCGCCGCGCCGCAGGGCCTGGCCGGCACCGCCGCCCAGGTGACCGGGACCGAGCGCGTGCTCGCCTCGGTGATCGAGGCGGTGATCGGCGCCTGCTACCTGCACGCGGGCTACGACCGCACGGCCGCGGCGGTCGTCGAGGCGTTCGCGCCGGAGATCGAGCAGGCGCTCGAGCACCCCGTCGACTACAAGTCCTCGCTGCAGGAGCGCCTGGCCCAGCGCGGCGACGTGGTCTGCTACGAGGTGACCTGCGAGGACGGCCCGCCGCACGACCGCCTCTTTCAGGTTCGCGCCGCGGTGTCCGGACGCACGCTCGGCTCGGGCAGCGGCCGCTCGAAGAAGATCGCCGAGCAGCAGGCGGCCAAGCAGGCGCTGAAGACCCTGGACGCGCCGGGATGAGCGAGGTCGAGCGGTGCACCTGAAGGCGCTGACGATGAAGGGCTTCAAGAGCTTTCCCGAGCGCACGCGGCTCGAGTTCGGCGCCGGCGTGAGCGTCGTCGTCGGCCCCAACGGGTCGGGCAAGTCCAACGTCACCGACGCCGTGCTGTGGGTCCTGGGCGAGCAGTCGCCGCTCGCCGTGCGCGGCCAGTCGATGCAGGACGTCATCTTCGGCGGCGGACGCGGGGTACAGGCGCGCACCGCCGCCGAGGTCGAGCTCGTGCTCGACAACTCCGACGGCAGCGTGCAGATGGACAGCGCCGAGATCGCGATCAGCCGCCGGCTGGACCGCAGCGGCGAGGGCGAGTACCGCCTCAACGGCGCCCGCTGCCGGCTGGTGGACGTGATCGAGATCCTCTCGGACACCGGCCTGGGCAAGGAGATGCATTCGGTCATCTCCCAGGGCCGCGTCGAGGCGATCGTCACCTCACGCCCGCGCGACCGCCGCCTGCTGATCGAGGAGGCCGCCGGCCTGGGCAAGCACCGCAAGCGCCGCCGCCGCGCCCAGCTCAAGCTCGAGCGCACCCAGGAGAACCTCGACCGGGCGCTGGACATCGAGCGCGAGGCGCGCTCGCAGCTGCGCCCGCTGCGCCGCCAGGCCGAGGCCGCCGAGCTGCACGAGCGCCTGGAGCGCCAGACCTTCGAGGCCCAGTGGGAGCTGCTGCGCGACGCGCTGCGCGCCCGGCGCGGCGAGTGCGCGCAGGCCGAGGCGGCCGCCGCCGCGGCGCGCACGGCGCGCGAGGCGATCGAGGGCGAGCTCGGCGCGGTCGTCGCGCGCCGCGAGCACGCCGAGCGGGCGCTGGCCGAGCGCTCCGAGCGCCGCGAGGCGCTCTCCCGGCGGGTGTTCGGCGCCCGCGCCGCCGCCGAGCGGATCGAGCTGCGCGCCGACCAGGTCCAGACGACCAGCGAGCGCCTGCGCGAGCGGGTGGCGACCGGCGAGCGCGAGCTGGCCACGCTCGCTCGGCTGCGCGAGGAGGACACCGCGCGGGCCCCGGACGGCGACCGCATCGAGGCGATCGAGCGCGAGCTGGCCGAGCTGGACGTGCGCCGCCTGGAGGAGCTCGATCGCGAGCTGGTCGGCCTCGAGCAGGAGCGCGAGCGCGCGGTGGCCGCGTCGGCCGCCGTGGCCGCCGAGCTCGAGCAGCGTCGCGCGGACCGGGTGGCGGGCGAGACCGCGGCCGACGCGGCCCGCGAGGCGCTGCGCGAGGCCGAGCGCGCGGCCGAGGCGGCGCGGCGGGAGGCCGCGCGGGTCGGCGGCGAGCTCGCCGCGGTGGCCCAGTTCCTGCGCAGCCAGGCCGCGGTCCCGGGTGCGCGCGTCACGCTCGGCGACGAGCTTCAGGTTCAGCCCGGCTATGAGCTCGCGCTCGCCGCGGCCCTCGGCGGTCGCCTGAGCGCGGCGCTCGCGCCAGACCTTCCGGCGGCCGGCGGGCTGCTCGACCGCGCCGGACCGGACGGAGGGCGGGCGCTCGTGACCTCGCCCGGCCCCGGCGACGGGTTTGAGCCCGCGGTCGGGATGGCGCCGCGGCCGGGGGCGCAGCGCCTGCTCGAGCTCGTGCGCGCCGACGGTCCGTCGGGCGTCGTCGTGCGCCGGCTGCTCGCCGACGCGTGGGTGCTGGAGTCGCTCGACGAGCTGCCGGCGAGCTTCACCGGGATCGCGGTGACCCGGGGCGGGCGCGCCTGGTTCGGCGCCGAGCGCGAACTGCGCCAGGCGCTCGCCGGCGGCGAGGAGCGGCTGCTCGAGCGGCGCAACGAGCGCGACCGCCTGATCATCGAGGTCGAGCGGGCCGCCGGGGCCGAGCAGCGGGCGACCGCCGAGGTCGAACGCTCCGCGAGCGCGTTGCGCGAGGCCGAGGGCGCCCGCGAGCAGGCCGACCGCGGGCTGCGTGAGGCCGAGCGGCGCCGCACCGAGGCGAGCGAGGCCGAGCGCCGCGCGGGCTGGTTGATCCAGCAGCGCCGCGCCGCCCCCGAGCAGGGCCCGGCGGCGGTCCGGCGCGCCGAGCTGCAGGGCGAGCTTTCGGCCGAGCGCCGGCAGGCCGAGCGCTTCGCGCGCGAGCGCGCCGAGCGCGCCTCGCGCGAGCGTCAGCTGAGCGGGCGACTGGCCGCCGACCGGCTGCTGCTGCCCGCCGCGCAGCGGCTCGCCGAGGCGCTGTCCGGCGCCCGCGAGGCGGTCGGCGAGCGGCTGATCGAGCTCGAGCGCGCGCTCAGCGAGCAGCGCGCCGAGGGCGAGGGCGTCGCCGCCGAGCTGCGCGCGTGCGCGACCGCCGAGGCCGACATCCAGAACCGCCTGCGCGCCCAGGGCGAGCAGGTCACGAGCGCCGAGGTCGCCGCCCAGCGGCTGCGCGACCAGGCCGCCGAGGTCGAGCACGAGCTCGTCGAGGTGGCCGAGCGACTCGGGCTCGCCGCCGAGCCCGCGAGCGAGCCGCTGGACGAGGAGGCTCGCGAGAGCCTGCGCGCACGGGAGGAGCGCCTGCGCCGTCGCCGCGAGCAGCTCGGCCCGGTCAACCCGCTCGCCCAGGCCCAGTACGCCGAGGCGCTCGAGCACGTCCAGGAGCTCGAGGAGCGCCGCACCGACCTGGAGACGGCCCTGCGCGAGCTGCGCATGCTGATCCGCGATACCGACCGCCAGATCCAGGAGACCTTCGAGCAGACGTTCAACGCCGCCGCACGCAACTTCGAGGACCTCGTCCAGGACGTCTTCCCGGGCGGCCGCGGGCAGCTGCGGCTGGTGAGCGAGGACCCCGTCCCGCGGGCGGTGCTCGGCGGCGGCGCCTCGGACGGGGAGGGCGAGGCCGACGCGGACGCCGAGGCCGCCGCCGAGGACCGCGCGCAGGCCGAGGAGGAGCCCGCCGAGGACGTGCTCGGCGTCGAGATCGAGATCGCGCCCGCGGGCAAGTCGACCAAGCGGCTCTCGCTGCTCTCCGGCGGGGAGAAGTCGATGACCGCGCTCGCCTTCCTGTTCGCGGTCTTCCTGGCCCGGCCGTGCCCGTTCTACATCCTCGACGAGGTCGAGGCGGCGCTCGACGACCACAACCTCGACCGCTTCCTCGCGCTGCTGCGGCGCCACAGCTCCACCGCCCAGTTCATCGTCATCACCCACCAGAAGAAGACGATGGAGGCCGCCGACTACCTGTACGGGGTCTCGATGGGCGGCGACGGCGTCTCCAAGGTCGTCTCGCGGCGGCTGCCGGGCGCGCAGACGCGGTTGATCGCGGCCGACGCCGCGGCCTGACGGCGCGCGCGACGCGCGCTTTCTACGCTGGGCTGGTGAGCGCCGAGGAGAAGGCCATCCGCGCGGCGTCCTTCGGGAGCGTCGCCGACGCCTACGAGCGGGGGCGTCCCAGCTACCCGACGGCGGCGATCTCCTGGGCGCTGGGCGAGCGTTCGCTGCGCGTCGCCGACGTCGGGGCGGGCACCGGCAAGCTCACCCAGGCGCTCGTGCGCGCCGGACACGAGGTCGTCGCGATCGAGCCGCTGGCCGAGATGCGCGTGGTCCTGGCCGAGCGCCATCCCCAGGTCGAGCTGCTCGACGGGCGCGCCGAGGCCCTCCCGCTCGCGGACGGCTCGGTCGACGCCGTCGTGGCCGGGTCGGCGTTTCACTGGTTCGACTGGGGGCCCGCCTTCGCCGAGATCGCGCGCGTGCTGCGCGGCGCCGGCATGCTCGCGATGCTCGGCAACGGCTTCGAGGACGACGCGCAGCGCTGGGTGGCCGGGCTGCGCGAGATCCTCGGCCCGGGCCCGCTCGGCCGGGCCGACCATTGGCCCGAGGACAGCGAGCTGGGCCGGTGGTTCGTCGAGGTCGCCGACCACTCGTTCGCGCACCCTCATCCGGTCACGCTCCCCACCCTGCTGGACTTCGCGCTCTCGCGCAGCAGCGTGGCCATCCTCGAGGAGGCCGAGCGCGGGCTGAAGCTGCGGGCGATCGAGCGCCTGTGGCAGGAGCAGGTCGGTAGCGAGCGCGCGATCCTGCCCTACCGCACCGCCGTGCGCCGCGCCACGGGGCTGCGGGCGCGCTGATATCGTCGCCCGGCGCGTGGCCCGCGACTGGACCGACCTGTTCATCAGCGGCGAGGAGCACTCCGCCGAGGACCAGTCCGAACCCGAATCCGAGGACGAGCGCCGAGGCGTCTTCCGCCGGCTGCGCAGCTCGCTGGCCAAGACCCGCCAGGCGCTGACCTCCGAGCTGCAGGCCACGCTCTTCGACCAGCTCGACGACGCGACCTGGGAGCGCCTGGAGGAGCTGCTGATCATGGCCGACGTCGGCGCGAGCACGACCGCCGAGGTGGTGGGCAAGCTCGAGATGGAGGCGACCGGCGGCGAGGTGCAGGGGGGCGAGGCGCTCACGCGGCGGCTGATCGAGCTGCTCGCCGAGGTCGCCCGTCCCGGCGCGGAGGAGGATCCGAACGCCGGGCGCATCGACATCCGTGCCGACCCGGCCGTGATCCTCGTCGTCGGCGTCAACGGGACCGGCAAGACCACGACGATCGGCAAGCTCGCCTGGCACCTGCACAAGGAGCTCGGCCGGACCGTCCTGCTCGGCGCCGCCGACACGTTCCGCGCCGCGGCCACCGAGCAGCTCGAGCAGTGGGCCGAGCGGGCCGGCTGCGAGATCGTCACCGGCGAGCCGGGGTCCGATCCGGGCGCGGTCGCGTTCGAGACCGTCGCCCGCGCGCGCGAGCACGAGGCCGACGTGGTCATCATCGACACCGCCGGGCGCCTGCACACCCAGGACGACCTGATGGCCGAGCTGGGCAAGGTGCGGCGGGTGATCGCCCGCCAGATCGAGGGCGCGCCGCACGAGACGCTGCTCACCGTCGACGCGACCACGGGCCAGAACGGGCTGCGCCAGGCGCGCCTGTTCGCCGAGGTCGCCGACGTGACCGGGATCGTGCTGACCAAGCTCGACGGGACCGCCCGCGGGGGGATCGCGCTGGCGATCGCGCGCGAGCTCGGACTGCCGGTCAAGCTGATCGGGGTCGGCGAGTCGCTCGAGGACCTGCGCCCGTTCGACGCCGAGGAGTTCGCCCAGGCGCTGCTCGGGACGGGCTCATGATGTCGGCCGAGGATCTCTTCGCCTCGGCGATCGGCGACGAGACGCGGCTGCGCGAGCTCTACGAGGAGCCGACGGTCGGCGCGCGGCACAAGGACATCGGGCACATGGACGAGATGTGCCGGCGGCTGATCGGCGCCTGCCGCCTGGTGCTCGTCGGCTCCTACGACGCCCAGGGACGCTGCGACGTGACCCCGCGCGGCGGCCCGGCGGGCTTCGTCGCGGTGCTCGATGAGCACCACCTCGCGCTCCCGGACGCGACCGGCAACCGGCGCCTGGACACGCTGGCCAACGTCGTGCAGACCGGCGAGGCCGCGCTGCTGTTCCTCATCGGCGGGCGCGAGACGACCCTGCGGGTCAACGGCGCGGCGTGCGTGAGCGAGGATCCGGAGCTGCTCGCCCGCCTGAGCCCCGTCGGCAAGCCGCCGCGCACCGCGCTGGTGGTGCGGGTCCGCGAGGCCTACGCGCACTGCCCCAAGGCGTTCATCCGCTCGGCGCTGTGGGACCCCTCCAGCTGGTCGGAGGCGACCGATCTGCCCACCGCCGCCGAGGTCTCGCTCGCCCACCGCCGGCCCCGGGAGCCGGCGCTGACGCTCGCCGAGGTCGAGCACCAGCAACAGGAGAGCGTCCGCACCCGCCTGGCTTGATCGCCGGCTGGCTTGATCGCCCGCGTGGCTTGATCGCTCGCGTGGCCTGATCGCTCGCGTGGCCTGATCGCCCGCGTGGCCTGATCGCCCGGGTGGCCCGATCGCCCGCGGGGGGCGACCGACGGCCTGCACTGGGTCGGGCGCCATAATCACCCCATGTGGGTCCTCTGGGTCGTGGCGGCCGCCGCGCTCGGTTTCGGTGAGATGCGCACCCGAGGCTTCTACCTCGCGCCCTTTACCGTCGGCGCCCTCGTGGCCGCGCTGGTCAGTGCCGCGGGGGCCGGGATCGTCCTGAGCATCCCCGTGTTCCTGCTTGCCACGGTGATGGTGCTGCTCATGCTCCGTCCGGTTGCTGACCGTGGCCGGCGGCTGCCGCCGCCGATCCGCACCGGCGCGAAGGCGCTGGTCGGCAAGAACGCCGTGGTGCTCGAGCGGATCGCCAACCGCGAGGGGCTCGGCTCGGTACGCATCGGGGGCGAGGTGTGGACGGCCCGCAGCTTCGACGGGGATCACGACATCGAGGTCGGCGAGCGCGTGCACGTGGTCGAGATCAGGGGCGCCACGGCGCTCGTCACGGATTAGTGCGGGGGTCGGCCATCCTCAGTGGGTTCGTGGTCTGCGCGCCGTTCGCCGGCGGCCTGGGGAGGCTCGGGTGAGCGGCCTGGTCGATCCCGACATCGAGCGCTACGCGGCGGCCCACACCACGGCCCAGCCCGCGGCGCTCGACGCGCTCGCGCGCCGCACGGTCTCAGAGCTCGGGCACGAGGAGATGCTCTCCGGGCCGGTGGTCGGCCGGCTGCTCGAGCTGCTCGTGCACGCCATCCAGCCGAGACTGGTCGTCGAGGTCGGCACCTTCTCGGGCTACTCGGCGATCGCGATGGCCGCCGGCCTGCCGCCCGGCGGGCGCATCATCACCTGCGAGCTGGACGACGACCACGCCGCCCTGGCCCGCGAGGCGATCGCCGCGAGCCCCTACGCCGACCGGATCGAGCTGCGCCCGGGCGACGCGCGCGAGACGCTGCGCGCGCTCGATGAGCCGGTCGACTTCGCCTTCGTGGACGCCGACAAGCCCGGGTATCCGGGCTACGTGCGGCTGCTGCTCGAGCGGCTCTCACCGCACGGCCTGATCGCCGCCGACAACACCCTCTACTACGGCGAAGTGCTCGCCGGCGAGGGCGCCGAGAGCGAGAACGGGCGGGCCCTGCACGCCTTCAACGAGTCGCTGGTCGGCGACGCGGGACTGGTCGTGGCGCAGCTCACCATGCGTGACGGTGTCACGCTCATCCGTCGCCGGTAGCTACGCTGCGATCACGATGTTCGACGCGCTCGCCGAAAAGCTCCAGCAGACCCTCTCCGATGTCCGCCGGCGCGGGACGCTCACCGAGGACGACATCAACCGCACGATGCGGGAGATCCGCCTCGCCCTGCTCGAGGCCGACGTCAACTTCAAGGTCGTCAAGGAGTTCACGACCACGGTCAAGGAGCGCTGCCTGGGCGCCGACATCGTCGGCGCGCTGAACCCGGGCCAGCAGGTCGTCAAGATCGTCGGCGAGGAGCTCTCGGCCCTGATGGGCGGCGAGCACGAGGACCTGACCTTTGCGGCCAAGCCGCCGACCGTGATCGTGATGGCCGGCCTGCAGGGGTCGGGCAAGACCACCGCGACGGGCAAGCTCGCCCGCTACCTGCACCAGGAGCACGACTCCTCGGTCGCGATCGCCGCCTGCGACGTCTACCGCCCGGCGGCGGTCGACCAGCTCGTCAAGGTCGGGGGGCAGGCGGGCGCGACGGTCTACGAGCAGGGCACCGACAAGGATCCGGTCGACATCGCCAAGTGGGCCCTCGACCAGGCCAAGCGCGACGGCAAGGACGTGCTCATCGTCGACACCGCCGGGCGCCTGCACGTCGACGAGCAGCTCATGGAGGAGCTGGTCAGGATCCGCAAGGCGGTCAAGCCCGACCACATCCTGCTCGTCGTCGACGCGATGACCGGCCAGGACGCGGTCGCGGTCGCCGAGGAGTTCGCCAGGGCCGTGCAGTTCGACGGCGTGGTGATGAGCAAGCTCGACGGCGACGCTCGCGGCGGCGCGGCGCTGTCGGTCAAGGCGGTCACCGGCCAGCCGATCCTGTTCGCCTCCACCGGCGAGAAGCTCGACCAGTTCGAGCGCTTCCACCCCGATCGCATGGCCCAGCGCATCCTCGGCATGGGCGACGTGATGAGCCTGATCGAGAAGGCCGAGGCCCAGTACGACTCCGACGAGGCGGCCGAGCTCGAGCGCAAGCTGCGCAAGGGCGAGTTCACCCTCGACGACTTCCTCGAGCAGCTGGGGACGATGCGCAAGATGGGGCCGCTGACGAGCCTGCTCGGCATGATCCCCGGCATGGGGGCCCAGCTGCGCGGCGTGAACGTCGACGAGCGCGAGCTCGACCGGGTCCAGGCGATCATCCTGTCGATGACCCCCGAGGAGCGCCGCCACCCCGAGCTGATCAAGGGCCGGCGGCGCCTGCGCATCGCCCGCGGGTCGGGCACGACCGTGCAGCAGGTCAACCAGCTGGTCAAGCAGTTCGGGCAGATGCGCAAGCTGATGGCGCAGATGACCCGCGGGCGGATGCCCGACCTGGGCGCGCTCATGCGCCAGGCGCGGTAGGCGCCGGCGCGCCTCGCGGGCGCCCGATCGCCGGACCGGGCGCCCGCGGTGGGCGGCTACGCCTGCAGGACGTCGATGTTGATCGCGCTGACCGTGAAGTCCGTCGCTCCGGGGGACTGCGTGCAGTCGTCGGACGCCGACAGCGAGAGCGTGTGCGACGTGCTCGCGCTCACCGACGGCACCGTGCCATCGACCGCGAAGCCCTCCCCCCAAAGGAACGCGATCGTCTCCGGCCGGCCCAACATGTAGCTATCGAGCTCCGCCAGGCCGACGACAGTCCCGTCCAGCGTGGCCCAGATCGTCACGGTGCCATCGCCCGCGGTGGTGTCGGAGCAGAGGCCGGTCGGTGGCGTGATTGTCGCGGTGCCGCGCAGGAACTCGTCCTGCCCGGCCGGCTGCGTCCAGGTCGCTCCGGTGAGCGTCAGCGCCACTCCCGCCGGTGTCGTGGCCACCGGGCTTGCCAACCCGATGTGAGCGACGCGAGCGTTGCCGGCGGGCCCGGGTGCGCCGGTGCCGCCGGTGCCGCCCGCGGGACCCGGCCGTCCCTGACCGTTGCCCTTGGTATGGCAGGTCACGTGGACCGACGCACACGTGACGAGCGGCGCCCGCGTTTTCTTGTGCTTTTTCTTGTGCTTGGCCTTGTGCGTGCTGGCCTTGTGGGCACCGGCACCCAGCGCGGTGGCCGGGAGCGCGCCGAAGGCTGCCGCGGCCAGCACCATCGCGGCGACGCGGGCCGTCAAGCGAGCCATCTCACACCGTCCCGAGCACGTCGACCCGGGCGCTGGTGAGCGTGGCGCCACCGGTCGCGCTCACCGAGGTGCAGTTGTCCGAGATCTGGAGCTGCAGCGAGTGGCTCTGCGGGCTTCCGGTCGACATCCAGAATCCCGGCGCCACGCCCACGCCACCAAGCTCGCTCGCGAGGATGCCCGCAGGGGCCAGAGCAACGGTCGTGGTGCTGGCCGCCGCGCTCGTGGCCTCCGCCTGAGCGATCCCGGCGAGCAGGCCGTCGACCCACACGGTGACGATGCCCCGGGGGGAGTCGGAGCCGGTGAGCCCGCAGACGGTCTGAGTGGGCAGGTTGACCGTGGCGCTGCCGATGAACGAGTCGTCCTCGTTGGCTCCCTGCGTCCAGCTGCCCGGGTTCATCGCCGCGACCGCTCCACAGAGCTCGTCCTCTGAGACCGGGCAGGTCATCGGGTGGCCGGCCGCCGTGGCGCCGACGAGGTTCGACTGCAGCACGATGTTGGCGCCGGGTGCGCCGGCCGCGCCGGTGTTGCCCTGGGCCCCGGTGGCGCCGGCCGGGCCCTGCGCGCCGGTCTTGCCCTTGCAGGTCACCTTCGTCGACGCGCAGTGCACGACGACCTTGGTCTTCTTCGACTTGGACTTCTTCTTCTTTTTCTTGCTGCTGGTGGTCGCGTGGTGTGCGTGCTGATGCGAGCTGGCCAGCGCGGTGGCCGGCACGCCGACGCCGGCGGCGGCGGCAAGCGCTCCCAGCAGTGCAGGCCAGAACGTGCGGCGATGAGCCATCGAGGTCCCCCCTCAAATTGCGTGTGTGCCCCCAGTGCCCCTGGAGCTCGATCAAGCCTACCAGCTTGATCGACGACCGGCCACAGGGCGCTCACCGTCTAAGCTCTCCGCTGCACAATTCGACGAAGGGACCTCCTTGGCCGTACGACTGAGGCTCACCCGTGTGGGGGGCCGGAAGGATCCGATGTGGCGGATCGTCGTCGCCGATCAGCGCTCGCCGCGCGACGGGCGCGTGATCGAGACGATCGGTCACTACAACGCGCAGACCAACCCGTCGACGGTCGTGATCGACGCCGAGCGCGCGCGTGCGTGGCTCGCGCGCGGTGCCCAACCGTCCGAGAGCGTCCGCAAGCTTCTGCGCATTCAGGGCATCTCCCTCGCCGCAGGCGGCGAGGCCAGCTAGCCAGTCGCCCTGGGGGAGCGCGCCGTGAAGGAGCTGCTCGAGTATCTGGCCCGCGGCCTGGTCGACGACCCCGAGGAGGTCTCCGTCGAGCGGTTCGAGGAGGACGACGGGACGATCGTCTTGGAGCTGTGCGTCGGCGAGGACGACTACGGCAAGGTGATCGGTCGCGGCGGGCGCACCGCGCAGGCGCTGCGCACGGTGATCAAGGCCGCCGCCGTGAGCGAGAACCGGCGCGTGCTGATCGACATCGTCGACTGAGGGCGCGGTGGCGCCGACGCCGGGCCAGCTGAAGGCCGGTCGCGTCGGCCGCCCGCACGGCCTCGATGGGAGCTTTTACGTCGTCGACGTCGCTCGCGCCGACCTGCTCGCCGTCGGGACGCCGGTCAGCGTCGGCGGGCGCGTGGCGCCGGTGGTACGCCGGGCCGGCACCGATGAGCGCCCACTCGTGCGTCTGGAGGGGTTCTCGACACGCGAGGACGCCGTCGCGGTGCGCGGACAGTCGCTGCTGGTCGACGTCGAGCACGCTCCGGTGCTCGGGCCCGACGAGTTCTGGGCCCACGAGCTCGAAGGCTGCACGGTGAGCGACGGCGAGCGCCCCGTCGGGCAGGCGCGCCGGCTGATCGCGCTGCCCTCCTGCGAGGTGCTCGAGGTCGTCCGCCCGGACGGGTCCGAGCTGCTCGTTCCGCTCGTCCGCGACGCGATCCGCGCGATCGACGTGCCCGGCCGCCGGATCGAGGTCGACATGCGCTTTCTCACCGGGGAGGGGTGAGCGGGCTGGAGATCGACATCTTCACGCTCTTTCCGGAGTGGTTCGAATGGTTTTCCCGCCAGCGCCACGTGGCCAACCTGCTCGGCGCCGGGCTCCAGCTCGAATGCGTGAACCCGCGCGAGAGCACGCCGCTGAGCGCCGGCCAGGTCGACGACACGCCGTTCGGCGGCGGGGCGGGCATGGTCCTGCGCGTCGACGTGATGGAGGCTGCGCTGCGCGCCCGCTACGGCGAGGACCCGGTCGCGCTGCGCGCGCATCGGCGCGTCATCGCCCTGACCCCCGGCGGGCGGCTCCTCGACGAGGCACTGGCCTGCGAACTCGCCGCCCAGCCCGCGCTCACGCTCCTGTGCGGCCGCTACGAGGGGTTCGATGAGCGGATCGTCGAGCACTTTGCCACCGAGGCGGTGTCGGTGGGGCGCTTCGTGCTCTCGGGGGGCGAGCTGGCCGCGATGGTGCTCTGCGACGCCGTCCTGCGCAAGCTCCCGGGCGCGCTGGGGCATGCCGACTCGGCGGTCGAGGAGTCCTTCAGCCCCGCGCTCGACGGCAACCCCGAGTATCCGC
>DATAWZ010000149.1:0-13663 GCA_036266975.1 Solirubrobacteraceae bacterium | reverse complement strand
CATCGACTTCAGCGTCGAGCCCTCGATCAGGCGCATGGCCAGGAACAGCCCCTGCTCGGTCTCGCCGGCCTCGTAGACCGTGACGATGTGGGGATGGTCCATGGCGGCCTGCAGCAGCCCCTCGCGGCGGAAGCGCTCGCGGAACCCCGGGTCCTCGGACAGCTCGGCGATCAGGACCTTCAGCGCGATCAGCCGGTCGAGCGAGAGCTGCGTGGCCCGGTAGACGGTGCCCATGCCGCCCTCGCCCAGGACTCCGTCGATCCGGTAACCGGCGAGCACCTCTCCGTTGTTGAGCGCCCCCATAGTGCCCGGCGCGGCGTCAGCCCACGAGGACGGGCGAGCCGCCGCCGCCTCCTCCACCACCGGAGGGAGCCGAGGGCGTGGACGGCGCGGGCGCCTGCGTCACGGGAGTGACCGGCGCCTGCGTGACCGGCGCTTGCGTCACCGCAGTGACCGGCGCCTGCGTGACCGGCGCGGTGCGCACCACGTGCCGGACCACCGGCGGGCGGCGCATCGCCGGCAGGGCGCCACCGGAGGAGGTGACGGTGCTCACGCGCGCCGCGCTCGGCGCGAGCGTCACCGCCGCGGGCACCGGTGCCGACGTGGAACTCGAGGAGCCGGAGTGGCGGATCGCGAAGGCGATTCCGAACGCCGCGGCGGCGACGACGACGATCAGCACGATGGCCAGCGGAGACCCGAGGCGCAGCCGGTCGGCGCTGGGGCGGGACTGGGTGGCGGCGGGTGCGCTCATGGACAGGCCTCGACCTTGGTGGTGCCCGGGCTCAGGCACGACTGCGACTTCGAGAAGTTGCCGCGCTTGATCTTGTACGCGATGTACGCGCCCGTGGCGTTCTTCTTGGTGACGAAGATCTTCACCGTCGCACCGGCCGCGAGCCGGTCACCCTTCAGCGACGGAAAGGATACCGACGCGCCGTGCTTGGTCTGCGCTCGGCAACCGCGGGTGCACGCCACGCGGACGCTCGACCCCTTGGAGGCCTGGACGGTGAGTCCGACCAGCTTGACCCCGGTGGACAGCGGGACGGCCTCGAGCGTCGCGCTGGCGGTCACCTTGGCCGTGATGTAGTAGTCGAACTTCATCTCGACCGGGCCCGCCGCCGCGCCTTCGCTCCCGACCTGGATCGTGTAGGCGGTGCCGGGCTTGACGTACGCCTGGTAGGTCTGCGCGTTGGCCACCGCGTTGACCTTGCAGGTGCGCGCGCTGGTGTCGGGCTGCAGCGTGCTGGTGTTGAACGGCATCATCGCGATGACCGTGCCGAACGTCGCCGAGGTCTGGACCTGCACGAGGCCGTTGGCCTGCGGATAGAAGTCGTACCAGACGGTGTGCTCCTCGGGCTGGCCTGCGCAGCCGGTGACCTCGGCCGGACCGCCGCTGTTCGGCGGGCTGAAGATGTCGGTCTGGGTGGTCGCGTCGGCGAGGTTCTCCTTGTCGACCAGGGTGTCGGTCGAGTTGAGCGGGTCCTTGGGGCTTTGCCCGTTCAGGTCGTAGGAGGCGAGGTAGTTGTCGTTGCACGGCACAGCCGTGTTGCCGCACGCGGAGGGAGCCTGCGCGGCGGCCGGCAGCGCGGCCAGCAGCAGACCCAGCGCAGCTCCGAGCGCCGCAGGCACCCGGAGCCGTGACCGACGATGACCGAAGGACGAACGCATCAGACCCCCAAGAGATGGGCGTGGCAACCGGTTGATCATAAGCGAGAACACCGCCGACTGGCATTGGATGCGCGTCGCAAGGTACAGTGCCGCACATGGGCGATTCGATGGGGGAGGGTGACGACCCGCTCGTGGGGACCGACGTGGGGCGCTACCACGTCCAATCGGTCCTGGGGGTGGGGGGAATGGGCCGGGTCTACCTCGCGCAGGGCGACGATGGCGTGCAGGTCGCGCTGAAGCTCGTGCGCGACGACCTGGCCAGCGACAGCGTGTTCCGCAAGCGCTTCGAGCGCGAGGCGCGCATCGCGCAGGAGGTGCAGAACCCGCACGTGGTCCCGGTGCTCGACACCGGTGAGCACGAGGGCGTCCCCTACCTGGCGCAGCGCTTCATCCGGGGAGAATCTCTCGAGCAGCGGCTGCGCCGCGAGAGCCGGCTGCCGTACGCCGACGCCCTGGACATCTGCGCCCAGGTCGCGCAGGGCCTCGACGCCCTGTACGCCGGGGGCATGGTCCACCGCGACGTGAAGCCCGGCAACGTGCTGCTCGAAGAGGGCGGGATCGCCTACATCACCGACTTCGGCCTGGCCAAGGACAACGACGGCACGGTGCTCACTCGCCCGGGCCAGGCGCTCGGCTCGCTCGACTACATGGCCCCCGAGCAGATTCGGGGCGAGGACGTCACCGCGGCGACCGACGTGTACGCGCTGGGCTGCGTGATGTGCGAGTGCCTGAGCGGCCAGCCGCCGTTCGCCGAGAAGAAGGGCATGCGCGTGCTCTGGGCCCAGCTCCAGGACGAGCCACCGGACCCGACGGCCGCGCTCTCGGACGTGCCGGCCGGCCTCGGCGCCGCCGTGCTGAAGGCGCTCGAGAAGGATCCGGCCAGCCGCCCCCAGAGCGCGAGCGAATACGCCGCGTCGCTCTATCGAGCGGCCGGCCTGCACGCGTCGTAGACCGCGGCCCAGAGGGGCATCCCGGCCTGGACCGCGTGTCTCCCGGTTGCGGCTTCAGCAATCCGGTCGCTTCATCTCCGTGTCGAGCCAAGCAGCACCGGCCGACCGATCAGGCGGTGGCCCGGAAGTCCTTGTGGAACTCGGCGCCGAACTCCTCCCCCTGGATCTGGGAGGCCGTGCCGCTGTTGTCGATGTAGGAGAGCATGTCGGGGGTGACCTTGAAGAACATGATGGTGGTGGTCGCGCCGGGCGAGAGCTCGGGAAACTTGTCCCCGAACATCATGGCCACGCGGGCGATGTCCTCGCCGACCACCACCGGCGAGGCCTGACCGGTGCCCTGCACCCCCTGGCTGTGGCGAAGGTCCGAGTCGTAGCGATCGATCGCGAACGAAACCCGTGGGTTCTCGTCGAGGTGGCGCACCGTGGTCGTCCCCGTGCGGGTCCAGAAGAACAGGTCGGTCCCGTCGTTGACGTACAGGAAGGTGCTCGCGTGGGGCTGCGCGTCCGGAGAGGCGGTCGCGAGCGTGAGTGTCCCCTGGGAGCTGATGTAGCCGGCGATGTGGTCCGGGAGTTCGATCGTCATCGTTGTCCTTTGCGAGTCGTGGTGCGGGGTCTGAGATTCCAGTGACGTCGGCACGGGCCGCTTTGAGGTCCGATGTGTACGGTCGTGGGCGGGATCATCGCATCTCACCCTCGCCCTGAATGGCCGTGATTGCGACGGTGTTGACCACGTCGGTCACCGTGCAGCCGCGGCTCAGGTCGTTGACCGGCTTGCGCAGGCCCTGCAGCACCGGCCCGATGGCGACCGCGCCCGAGGAGCGCTGGACCGCCTTGTAGGCGACGTTGCCCGTGTCGAGGTCCGGGAAGATGAACACGGTGGCCTGGCCGGCGACCTCGCTGCCCGGGAGCTTGAGCTCGGCCACCGCCGCGTCCACGGCGGCGTCGTACTGGATCGGGCCCTCGACCTTCAGGTCCGCCCGGGTGCTGCGCACGCGCTCGGTGGCCTCGCGCACCGCGTCGACCTGGGCACCACTCGCCGAGTCGCCCGTCGCGTAGGAGAGCATCGCGATCCGCGGCTCGATCCCGAACACGCTGGCCGTCTCGGCGGAGCTGATGGCGATGTCGGCCAGTGCGGCCGAGTCGGGCTTGGGGTTCACGGCGCAGTCGCCGTAGACGAGCACGCGGTCGGGCAGGCACATGAAGAACACGCTCGAGACGACTGAGACGCCCGGCCGCGCACGGATGAACTCGAATGCCGGGCGGATCGTGTCGCCGGTCGTGTGCGCGGCGCCGGAGACCATGCCGTCGACGGCCCCCACGTGGACCATCATCGTGCCGTAGTAGGTCGGGTCGGCGAGCGTGTCGGACGCGAGCTCCTCGGTCATCCCCTTGTGCTTTCGCAACTCGTGGTAGATGCCCGCGTAGCGCTCCCGTTCGGGGGAGCACGCCGGGTCGATCAGCTCGGCGGCCGCGAGGTCGAGGCCGAGCGTCGCGGCGCGGGCCCGCACCGCGTCGGGCGCGCCGAGGATCGTGAGCGCGACGACACCGCGCCGCAGCAGGATGTCGGCGGCGCGCAGCACGCGGTCGTCCTCGCCCTCTGGGAGCACGATTCGCCGGTGGGCGGCGGTCGCCCGCTCGAGCAGCTCGTATTCGAACATCGTCGGGGTGACCCGCGCCGGGCGCTTGACGGCGAAGCGCATGTGCAGCTCGGTGCGGTCGACGCTGCGCTCGAACAGGCCGATTGCGCTGGCGATCTTGCGCTCGTCGCCGGCACGCAGGACCGGGCGCACCGCCGGCACCGCGGCGGCGACGCGGTGGGTGCGCTCGGTGACCTCCAGGACGGGGAACGGCGCGTCAGCGAGCAGGCGCCGGACGGCCGGGGCGAGCTCGTAGCCGCCGGTCAGGACGATCCCGGCGACGCTCGGGAAGCCGGGCGAGACGGTGCACGCCAGGCAGGCGATGACGATGTCCGCCCGGTCGCCGGGCACGATCACCAGGGTGTCGTCGACGAGCTCCTGCACGAAGTGCTCGGCGCTCATCGCCGCCACGCGCACCTCGCTGACGTCGCGGGCGGGCGCCTGCGCATCGGGGAGCAGCGGGCTCGCGCCGAGCGCGGCCTGGATCTCGGCGACGCTCGGGCGGGCAAGCTCGGGGTCCTCCGGGATGACGTAGACCCACTCCTCGCCGGTGTGCGGCGCGAGCCGGGCCTCGATCGCATCGACGTCCGCCGGCGCCACCCGGTTGACGATCACCCCGAACAGCTCGCACGTGCGGTGCTCGAGCGACTCGCGCGCGAGGCGGACGTCCTCGACGATGTCTGCGCTGGCCGAGCCGTTGACGACCACCAGCACGGGGCAGCCGAGCTGGTTGGCGAGGTTCGCGTTGAGCTCGAAGTCGAGCGCCGAGCTGGGGCCGACGTAGTCGGTCCCCTCGCACACGACGAAGTCGCAGCGCCGCTCGAGCGCCCGGTAGGCAGCCAGCACGCGCTTGTCCAGCTCCTCGGCGGCGCCACCGGCAATCAGGGCCGTCGCCGCCTCGGCGGTGAGGCCGTGCATCTCCTCGTAGGTTGGCCCCAGGCCGTAGCGGGCACGCATGAGCTCGATGCCTGGATCGCGCTCGTCGGGCGAGCGCACGATCGGCCGGAAGAACCCGACGCGCTCGACCCGAGCCGCGAGCATCTCCATGAAGCCCAGCGAGACGAGCGCCTTGCCGCTCGCCGGCCCCACGGCCGTGATGTAGAGGTTCCGCGCCATCGCCCCCGCGCGCATGTTCGCCGATGGCCGAGCCGCGCGCAAGGCGGCGAGCGATCTCAGCCGCTGACCGAGTACAACTCGTGCTCGCCGAGCACGCCCTTGAAGTGATGCTCCCCGCGGGCCTGGAATAGGAACGTCGGATCGGTCTCGGTGTAGCTCTTCAGCGCCGCGGAGACGAGGATCTCCCCGCCTTGGGCGCGGCCGGCGATGCGAGCGGCGAGCACGACGTTGCGCCCGAAGAAGTCGTTGCCACCCGCGATCACGAAGCCGCTGTGCAGGCCGACGCGGATCAGCAGCGGCCGCTGGTTGGCACCGACCGTCCGGCCCGCGAGCGAGCGTTGCAGGTCAAGCGCGCAGCGCAGCCCCCCGTGCGCGCTCTGGAAGGAGATCATGAACCCGTCGTCGTGCTCCTTGACGATCCGCCCGGCGTGCAGCTCGACGATCCGCGCGACGAGCAGGCGGTGGTCGCGCAGCAGGCCCGCGGCGGCGCCCTCGCCGAGCTCGGCCCGGATCGCCGCGGCGTCCTCGATGTCGCAGAGCATCAGCGTCAGCGCCCCGTCCGGTGAGCTCATCTCGCCCAGGTCGGGCTGGACGTCCCCGAGCGCGGAGGCGATCGCGTCGATCGAGGTCAGCCCCGAGACCTCGACGAGCGGTTGGTCGCGTCCCTCCTCCATCGCCTCGTCTCGCCTGTCAGCTCGGCGGCGCGGCCTGCCAGCGGCCGTCGACGAAGGTCATGGTCACGACGTCGCCGCCGTCGTCGAGGGCGACGCTCGCGCGGCAGGCCGCGAAGTCGACCTCCAGCCGCAGGGCGAGCGTCGGTGGGACCGGCGCCGCCGACGGTCCGGTCGTCGCAGCGCTCGAAGGAGCCACCGCCGCCGTGGGTTCCTCGACGCCCTGCTCTTTAACCCCTTCAACGGCCTCGCTGGGCAGGCCGCGCACGACCAGCGCGGTCGCGCCGAGCTCGATCGAGTCGCCGACCGACAGCAGCGTGGGGGCCGAGATGCGCAGCCCGTTCACGAACGTGCCATTGGAGGAGCCGAGATCCTCGATCCCGTAGTCACCGGCCGCCTCGCGCGCGATCCGCGCGTGCATCCGCGACATCTCGGCGTCGGGAAACTGGCCGGCGCCTCCCGTCTGGCGGCCGAGGACGATCTCGTCCTCGACGAGGATCGTGGCGCCGGCGCCCAGACCGGCGATCACCTCCATCTCCAGAGCGTTGCGGGGCGGACTCTGCGCGGCGCTCGGCGGCACCCCGCCACGGTAACGCGTTTGCCCGGCGCCGGCGGGTTCCCCGATCCGCCCTTGATTTGCAGGCGGCAGTCGGTGAGAATCCCCGCGGTCGCCGCTACGACGATCTTTGCTCGAGTCGACCGAGGCCGGGGGGTGTGGGAATGACAAAGCTGGCAGACCGCGTGGCGCTCGTGACCGGCGGGTCCCGTGGCATCGGCCGGGCGATCGCCGAGGGGCTCGCCCGCGAGGGCGCCGCGGTCGCCGTCAACTATCGCTCGGGGGTCGAGCAGGCCCAGGAGGTGGTCGCGGCGATCACCGGCTCCGGCGGGCGCGCGGTGGCGGTCCAAGGCGACGTGTCGGAGTTCGCGAGCGCCGAGAGCGTCGTCGCGCAGGCCGTCGAGGAGCTCGGCGGGCTGCACATCGTCATCAACAACGCGGGGATCTCGCGCGACGCGCTGCTGTACAACATGGATCCCGGCGAGTGGCTCGAGGTCATGAAGGTCAACTTCGGCGGGGTGTTCAACTGCACCAAGGCCGCGCTCTCGACCTTCATGAAGCAGCGCGACGGCGTCGTGGTCAACATCTCATCGGTGATGGGTGAGCGCGGGTGGACCGGGGAGTCCAACTACGCGGCTTCCAAGGGCGCGATCAACGCCTTCACGCGCTGCTGCGCGGTCGAGCTCGCCCGCTTCGGCATCCGGGTGAACGCCGTGCTCCCGGGCTTCTCGCCGACCGATATGGTGGCCGGGCTGATGGACAAGGACGGCGGCAAGGGGATCTCCAAGCAGATCCCGCTGAAGGTGTTCGCGACGGTCGACGAGGTTGCTCGAACGGCGATCTTCCTCGCCGGCCCGGACGCGAGCCATATGACCGGTGCGCTGCTCACGGTCGACGGCGGAGTGTCAGCCCAGGTCGGCGTCGGCAAGCCGCTGTGATCAAAGCGAAACGCAACCAGGAGGAGACGGCATGGCCGATGTGGACAGCGCGGTGAAGGAGGCGGTCGTCGAGGCGCTCGCGCTCGACGACGACGAGGTCACCCCAGAGTCGACACTGATGGACGACCTCGGGGCGGAGTCGATCGACCTGCTCGACATCCTCTTCCGGATCGAGAAGGGCACCGGCGTGAAGATCGAGGCGTCCGACCTCGGCGACTACATGCAGGGCGGCATCTCCGACGACGAGTTCAGCGACGGGAACCAGGTCATCTCCGAGAAGGGCGCGGCGTATCTGCACTCGATCATGCCCCAGGTCGACCCGGCGGAGATCGCCGGCTCGCTGCCCGCCGACCAGGTCATCAACCTGTTCACGGTCGGCAACCTGGTGCAGATGGTCAAGGCCCGCCAGGGCTGAGTGACCTTGGGGGGCACGGGGGCCGTTCATGCGCTTCCACCTGATCGACCGGATCGACGGCTACGAGCCGGCGACGTCGGTGCGGGCCCGCAAGCTGACCTCGCGCAGTGAGGAGATCTGGGAGCCGGACGGCGACGACCTGGTGATGGCGCCGCCGCTGATCTTCGAGGCGCTCTGCCAGGCGGCGACGTGGCTGATCATGATCACCACCGAGCGCCGCAAGCGCGCGGCGCTGCTGTCGGTCGGCTCGGTCCAGTGGCTGCGCGCGGTGTATCCCGGCGACGTCTTGGCGATGAGCGGCCGGGTCGACTCCTTCGGTGATGAGTCCGCGGTCGTCTCCGGGGAGGTCACCGTCGACGGCGAGCCGGTCCTGCGCGCCAGCGAGGTCATGTGCGCCCTGATCGACGCCGACACTCTCGCCGACCTCGACGACACGCAGCGACTGCAGGAGATGCTGACGAGGGGAGTGCAGTGATGCGGCGGGTGGTCATCACCGGCTTCGGAGCGATCACGCCGCTCGGCCTGGACGCCGAGAGCACGTGGGAGAGCATGAAAGCGGGCCGGAGCGGCATCGGGCCGATCACGACCTTCGACGCCGGCACGTACCCCGTGCGGATCGCGGGGATGGTCAGCGGCTTCGACCCGGACGAGCGCCTGCCCGATCCCGGGCAGGCTCGCCTGCTGCACCGCGCCCCGCAGTTCGCGGTGGCCGCGGCGGTGGAGGCCCTGCGCCGTAGCGGCGTGGAGGCCGGGCACTACCCTGCGGCCGAGGTCGGCGTCGCCATGGGCGGCAGCGTCGCCCGTCCGGAGTTGCAGGAGTTCTCGGACATCTTCTACACGCGCAAGGAGAGCGGCGGCCACCGCCTGCACCGCGCATCGCCTGCCCACACCGCGTATGTCTCGCAGAACACGGCCAGCGCGGTGATCGCCAAGCTCGCCGGGGCCGGGGGCGCGATGATCGGGATCAGCACGGCGTGCACTGCCTCGGCGCACGCCGTCGGCGAGGCCTACCGGCTGATTCAGGACGGCGACGCCGAGATGATCATCGCGGGCGGCCATGACTCGCTCACCAGCTGGGTCGACGTCCTGGGCTTCTCGCTGCTCGGCGCGCTCACCAAGGACTACAACGACGACCCGACCCACGCGTCGCGCCCGTTCGACAGGGACCGCAGCGGGTTCGTGCTGGGCGAGGGCGCGGTCGTGATGGTGCTCGAGGAGTACGAGGCCGCTCGCAGGCGCGGCGCGCCGATCGAGGCCGAGATCGTCGGCTACGGCTCGAGCCTCAACGCCTACCGCATGACCGACCCGCCGCCCGACGGCGGCGGCGCGGTGATCTCGATGACCGCCGCGATGCGCGAGGCGGATTTGGGGCCGGCCGACATCGACTTGGTTCTCGCCCACGGGACCGGGACGCCCGCCGGCGACATGTCCGAGACGATCGCCATCAAGCGCGCGTTCGGCGACGAGTCCAAGCGCATCGTGATCACCTCGCCGAAATCGATGACCGGGCACACCACCTGCGCGGCGGGCGCACTGAACCTGCTCGCCGCGGTGTTCGCGATGCGTGACGGCGTCGTCTCGCCGACGATCAACCGCGATACCCCCGATCCGGAGTGCGATCTGGACTGCGCGCCGCTCGTGGCCCGGGAGATGACCGTGCGCGCGGTGATGACGAACGCGTTCGCGTTCGGCGGCACCAACGGCGCGCTGCTCGTCGTACCGCCCGAAGGCAGGGCGGCATGAGCCACGGCTGGACGACGCTGGACCGGGTCCTGGAGGTCAAACCGGGCGAGCGCGCCACCGCGATCCGCAACGTGACCAACACGCTCACGATCCTCGACAGCCACTTCCCGCGCTTCCCGGTGATGCCGGGCGTGCTGATCCTCGGCAGCCTGGGCACGCTCGGGGCCGAGCTGCTCGAGCAGACCACCGGTCGGCCGTGGCGTCTGGCGGGGGCCGAGCGCGTGGGCTTCCGCCACTTCGTCCAGCCCGGCGACCAGATGCAACTGTCGGTGACGCTGAAGTCCCACGACGAGCAACAGGCGGTCCTCAGCGGCGAGGTCTCCGTCGACGGCAAGGTCGTCACCCGAGCCCGCAAGATGACCCTCGTGCCCCGATGAGGCGCGTCGCGATCACCGGGATCGGCCTGCTCACGCCGCTCGGGGTGGGCACCGAGGAGACGTGGACGGCGCTCCTGGGCGGCCGCAGCGCGGTGGCGCCGATCGCTGCGTACGACGCCTCCTCGCTGCGCACCCAGCTCGGCGGCGAGATCACCGGGTTTGACGCGAAGGCGGCCCGCGAGTACGTCAACCGCCGGTCGCTGCGCACGATGACCCGCTACGACGTGTTGACTTCGGTCGCCGTGGAGATCGCCCGGCGCGACGCGGACCTGGAGTTCGGGGACGACTGCGCCGGGCGCAACGCGCTGTTCACGGCCGCCGGCAAGGAGATCTCCGAGCCCGAGCACTTCCAGGACGTGGCCGTCGACGTGCGCGACGAGAACGGCGTCGTCGACATGCATCGCTTCGGCGAGGAGGGCATGGCCCGCGTGTACCCGCTGTTCTTCATCGAGGGCATCCAGGGCGCGTCGCTGTTCTACGTGTCCGAGGCCTACGGGCTGCGCGGCGCCAACACCTATTTCGCCGGCACCGCGGAGGCCGGACTGCAGGCCATCGGTCGGGCGTTCCGGGCGATCAAGCGGGGCGAGGCCGACCACGCGATCGCCGGCGGCGGCGACGCTCCGGTGTGCTGGTGGAACATGGCCAAGATCGACTCCCTGGAGCTGATGACCACGCGCAACGACCTGGGCGCGCGCGCCTGCCGGCCGTTCGACGTCGAGCGCGACGGGACGGTGGTCGGCGAGGGTGGCGCCTACCTGATTCTCGAGGACCTCGACGGCGCCCGGGCCCGCGGCGCCCGCGTCTACGCGGAGATCGTCGGCTTCGGCTCGGGCACCGACATCGAGCACCTCTTCACGCCCGATCCGAGCGGAGCCGGCGTGGTGCGCGCGGTGCAGGGCGCGCTGCGCGAGGCCGGCAGCGAGTACGCCGCCCTGGACTACGTGGCCGCGCACGCGGGCGGCACGCGCGCGGGCGACGCGAGCGAGGCGAGCGCGCTGCGCGCCCTCGCGAACGGCGGGGCCGGGCCGGCGGTGAGCTCGGTCAAGCCGGCGACGAGCCACCTGGTGGCCGCCGCCGGGGCGCTGAACGCCGCGGTGGCCGCGCTGGCCGTGCATCACAGCGCGGCGCCGGCGACGCTGAACCTCGAGCACGTCGACCCCACGTGCCAGGGCATCGAGCACATCACCGGTTCGGCGCGCGAGGCGCGGATCAGCCAGGCGCTGGCGCTGGCGCGCGGCCTGGAGGGGCAGAACGTGGCGCTGATCGTGCGCGCCGTCGAAGGCTGAGCGACTCAGAGGAGCGATCGTGGGCGAAGCAGAGAACGCAGTTCGTGTCGTCGTCACGGGAATGGGGGCGATCACCGCTCAAGGCGCCAACCTCGACGAGTTCTGGGCCGGCGTCAGCGGCGGTCGTGTGGCGATCCGCCCCGTCCAGCACCTGTCGATGGACGGCTTTCGCACCCGGCTGGGCGGTGAGGTGCAGGTGCCGTTCGCGCCCGAGCGCCACACCTACCTGAACCCGGATGGCTTCCACGACCGTGCGCTGGATTTCACGATGAGGGCGTCCGAGGAGGCGATGGCGCGCTGCGGCGTGAGCGTCGGGTCGATCCATCCGGAGCGCTGGGGCGTGGTCATCGGAACCTGCAATGCCGGGCTGCTCGCCGGCGAGGAGTGGTACGCGCGCCGCGAGCGCGGCGAAGACCCGGATCCCAGGATGGTGCTGCTCGTCCTCCCGCAGGCCTTCTCGGAGGCGCTCAGCGGCGCCTTCGGCATCAAGGGGCCCGTCCTGTCGATCGACACCGCATGTGCGGCGAGCGCCAACGCGATCGGCTGTGCCACGGGGCTGATCCGGGCCGGACAGGCCGACGCGGTGCTGACCGGCGGTGCCGACGCGTTCTCGGACATCCTCGTGGCCGGCTTCAACTCGCTGGAGTCGCTCTCACCCGAGCCCGCGGCGCCGTACTCGCGCGATCGCAAGGGCCTCTCGCTCGGCGAGGGAAGCGGGATGCTGGTGTTGATGCGCGAGGATGTCGCCCGCGCCCAGGGCGCGCCAATCCTCGCCGAGATCCTCGGCTACGGCCTGTCCGCGGACGGCTACCATCCGACCGCCCCGCACCCCGAGGGCCGCGGCGCCGGCCGGGCGATCGGGACCGCGCTCGCCCAGGCAGGCGTGGACCCCGCGGACGTCGACTACGTCAACAGCCACGGCACCGGCACCGCCAAGAACGACCCGGCCGAGACCGCCGCCACCAAGGTCGGGCTGGGCGAGGAGGCGGCCCATCACGTCGCCGTCAGCAGCACCAAGTCGATGATCGGGCACCTGCTCGGCGGCGCCGGCGCCGTCGAGGCGATCGTCACGGTCAAGGCGATCGAGAGCCAGCTCGCCCCGCCGACCGCGAACTTCACCGAGCCCGACCCCGACTGCGACCTGGACTACACGCCCAACCAGGCGCGCGCAATGGAGATCGACGTCGCCCTGTCGAACAACTTCGCCTTCGGCGGCGCGAACGCCTCGATCCTGTTCGCCCGCCCCGACGCGCACGTCCCGCCGCGGCCGGCGCTGGACCGGGTGGTCATCACCGGCCTGGGCGCCCTGACGCCCGCCGGCACCGACCTGGACTCGGCCTACGCCGCCTACGCTGAGGGTCGCGAATGCACGACCGTTCAGGACGGGGTCGCGCTTGGGCGCGTTCCGCTGGACGCCAGCGCGTTCCTGACGCCCAAGGAGCGCAAGCGGGTCGATCGTCTCGGGCTGTTCTCGATCATCGCCTCGCGCCTGGCGCTCGCCGACGCCTCCCTGGAGCTGACCGACGAGAACCGCACCCGCGTCGGGGCGATCCTCGGCACCGGCGTCGGTCCGATGGAGAGCATGGAGGACTTCGCGGTCGGCGTCATGCACGATGGCCCCGGAGGGGCGAACCCGGCGGTGTTCCCCAACACGGTCTACAACGCCGCCGGGGGTCAGGTGGCGCTGAAGGTCGGCACGCTCGGGTCGGCCTCGACGGTGACGGCCGGGCACAGCGCGGGCGCCTCGAGCATCTGCTACGGCCGCGACCTGGTCTCACACGACCACGCCGACGCGATCGTCTGCCTGGGAGCGGACTCGCTCACCGACACCGTGATCACGGCCTACCGCGGGCTCGGCGTCCTGGCCGACGGTTCGCCGGCGGCGGGCGGGGGCTTCGCGCTCGCCGAGGCCGGGATCGCCGTCGTCGTCGAGCGCCTGGGTCACGCCCAGCGGCGGGGAGCGGAGCCGCTCGCCGAGCTGCTCGGCTACGCGGTGACCTCGGACGCGCGGGGCCTGGGCCGGATCGATCCCGAGGGGACCGGGATCGAGCGGGCGATGTTCCTGGCCCTCGAGCGCGCCGGCGTCGGGGCCGACGAGATCGCCGCCGTGTGGGCCTCGCGCTGCGGCCTGACCGTCGCCGACGAGGCGGAGGGGCTGGCCATCGAGCGCCTGTTCGGACGTCCGGTTCCGGTGCTGGCACCGCGGCTGCTGTTCGGCGAGCCGATGGGCGCCGGCGCGTCGCTCTCGGTGGCGCTCGCCGTCGCCGGCTGGCGACGCGGCGACGAGCCAGGACTCAGTCCCCGCGGAC
>DATAWZ010000148.1:0-11727 GCA_036266975.1 Solirubrobacteraceae bacterium | reverse complement strand
GGTGCTGCTCAACCGCGCACCGACCCTGCACCGCTTGGGCATCCAGGCATTTGAACCGCTGCTCGTCGAGGGCAAGGCGATCCAGGTGCACCCGCTCGTCTGCCACGCCTTCAACGCCGACTTCGACGGCGACCAGATGGCGGTCCACCTGCCGCTCTCCGCGGAGGCGCAGGCCGAGGCGCGGATCCTGATGCTCTCCTCGAACAACATCCTCTCGCCGGCCCACGGCGCGCCGCTGGCCACGCCCACCCAGGACATGATCCTCGGCGCGTACTTCCTGACCTACGGTCCGGAGTCCGACGAGCTGGCCACCCAGCAGGAGGCGCTCGCCTCGGGCAACTGGCCCGCCAGCGAGCCGCGGCCGCACGTGTTCCGCACCGCGCAGGAGGCCGAGCTCTCCTACGAGGCGGCCGTGGTCAAGCTGCACGACCTGGCCGAGTTCCGCCCGTTCGGGCGCGAGGGCGGCCACGTACTCACGACGGTCGGGCGGATCATCTACAACGATCGCATCGAGCGGGCGCTGGCCGAGGCGCTCGGGGACGCGTTCGACGCGTCCAAGTACGCCTTCGTCAACCAGTCGATGAAGAAGCGCGACACGACGCGGCTGATCGAGGCGCTCGTGCAGACCTACGGGTCGACCACGATCTCTCTCGTGCTCGACGCGTTCAAGGACCTCGGGTTCCAGTACGCCACCCAGGCGGGGATCACGATCTCCAAGAACGACGTGGTCATCCCGCCGAGCAAGGCGGAGATCCTCGCGCGCTACGACGAGACGGTCGCGGACATCTCCGAGCAGTACGACATGGGCCTGATCAGCCAGGAGGAGCGCCACGAGCTGGTGGTCAAGCAGTGGAACTCGGCTACCGAGGAGGTCAAGGACGCGATGATCGCGGGCCTTGACACCCTGAACCCCATCTACATGATGGCCAACTCGGGGGCCCGCGGCTCGTTCAACCAGATCCGTCAGCTCGGCGGCATGCGCGGTCTGATGGCCAACCCGAAGGGCGAGATCATCGAGCGCCCGATCAAGGCCAACTTCATGGAAGGCCTGTCGGTGCTCGAGTACTTCATCTCCACCCACGGGGCGCGCAAGGGCCTGGCCGACACCGCGCTGCGCACGGCCGACTCGGGCTACCTGACCCGGCGTCTGGTCGACGTCGCGCAGGACGTGATCATCCGCGAGGCCGACTGCGGCACCGCGGAGTTCATCGACCTGTCGGTGTTCGAGGTGCAGTCGCGCAGCGAGAGCGGCGGCTACGAGCAGATCGACGCGCCCAACCCGAACATCGTCGGGCGCATCGCCGTGAACGACATCAAGGCCGCCGACGGGAGCGTGATCGTTCCCGCCGGTGGGGAGATCGTGCCCGATCGACTCGCGGCGATCTTCGAGGCGCACCGGGCCGGGCTGGGCAAGGGCGGTTGGGTGACGGTCCCCGTGCGTTCGGTGCTCAAGTGCGAGGCGACCAGCGGCGTCTGCCAGGCCTGTTACGGCCGGGCGATGGCGACCGGCCAGCTCGCCCAGATCGGCGACGCGGTCGGGATCATCGCCGCCCAGTCGATCGGCGAGCCGGGCACGCAGCTGACGATGCGGACCTTCCACGAGGGCGGCGTCGCCGGCGCGGACATCACCCACGGCCTGCCGCGCGTGGTCGAGCTCTTCGAGGCGCGCAAGCCCAAGGGCCTGGCGAAGATCGCCGAGCACGACGGCACGGTGAGCATCGAGGAGTCCGACAAGGCGCTGACCGTGGTCATCACCGACGAGGCCGGCGAGGAGCACCGCCACACGTTCCCCCGCCGTACCCGCCTGTTCGTGACCGGGGGCGAGAAGATCGAGAAGGGCACACAGCTCAACGAGGGCTCGCTGTACCCGCACGAGCTGCTCGCGATCCGCGGTCGCACCGACACCGAGCAGTACCTCGTCCGCGAGGTGCAGGAGGTGTACAAGTCACAGGGCGTCGACATCAACGACAAGCACATCGAGCTGATCGTCCGTCAGATGCTCAAGAAGGTGCGCATCGAGCAGAAGGGCGACACGGACTACCTGCCCGGGCAGTTCGTCGATCGCTTCGAGTTCGCTCGCTCGGCGGCCGACGTGGCGGACCAGGGCGGTGAGGCTGCGCAGTTCGAGGACATCATCCTCGGCATCACCAAGGCCTCGCTGAACACCGACTCCTTCCTGTCGGCGGCCTCCTTCCAGGAGACGACCAAGGTCCTGACCGACGCCGCGCTGGAGGGCAAGATCGACCGCCTGAACGGCCTGAAGGAGAACGTGATCATCGGCAAGCTGATCCCGGCGGCCACCGGCCTGCGCCGGTACCGGCGGATCGAGATCGAGCCCTCCGAGCCGCTGCCGCGCGCGATCGACTCGATCGGGCTGCTCGACCAGGACGAGATCGCCGCCGAGCTCGGGCTCGACGGAGGCACCTACAGCGAGTACGGCCAGGAGTTCGATCAGGACCTGGCCTCGCTGGAGCAGATCGGCGCGGGGCACACCGACCCCGGCTTCGCCGACGAGCTCGCCGACCTCGACGTCCCCGAGGATCCGGTCGACGATTAGCCCGTCGGGCCGTCCCGCTCGGTCGCCCAGGCGAGCAGCCGGGCGACCTCGGGGCGGCCCAAGCCGCGCTCGGGCCGCGTGACCACCAGCAGGGTGGGCGCGGCCCGCTCGCGGGCCCAGCGCACGCAGGCCTCGTCGAGCGCGTCGTCGATCCACGCCAGCGGGCGCGTGCCCGCGAACGCGTCGATGGCGTCGAGCTTCCAGTGCGCGTGGGTCCGTCCCACGTCGCGCTCGAAGGTCAGGAAGGGCAGCGGGCCGGCGAGCCCGAGCAGCAGCGGCAGATGCTCGTTGGCTTTCTCCTCCCAGCCGCTGCACCACACCAGCTCGAAGCGCTGCGCGAGGGTGCGCAGGTGCTCGCCGGCGTCCGCGGAGAGGAAGTGCAGGGCGCCCTCGACGTTGTGCAGCGCGCCCGCCGGGGGCGCCCCCGGGTCGTACCCGAACAGCGAGATCACGCCGTCGATGTCCACCAGCAGCAGCGGCGCCGTCGCTTGTGTCATTCGGCGCGGAGTTGTTAGGGAGAGATGAATTTGGAACGGGACCGGGCAGGCGGGGTATCTAAGGTGTCCGAACCAGTCCGAGGCAGTCAAGCATCCGACACGTGCTGCCGAAGACGGGCTGGCTGGGGGAGACGGCCCGCAACCTGCCCCCGCCCCCCAGAGCCTCACCATGACCCTCGACATCGGCATCCTGCTTGCCCTGCTGTGCGCCTTCGTGGCGAACCTGGGCTTCTTCTACAAGCATCGCGGTGCCTGCGAGGTCCCGCGCGTGGACATGCGCCACCCGCTGCGTTCGGGCCGGCTGCTGTTCTCCTCGCGCTGGTTCACGATCGGCATGCTCGTCGCCTGCGGCAGCTGGGTGCTCCACGTCGCCGCCCTCTCGATGGCGCCGATGTCGGTGATCCAGATCGCCCTCGCCGGCGGCGTGGTCCTGATCGCCGTGATGGCCGACCGGATGTTCGGCCTGCGGGTCGGGCCGCGCCAGTGGATCGGCCTGTCGCTGACCGCCGCCGGCCTGGTGCTGCTCGGCGTGACGCTGCCGGCGACTCGAGGAGCGCACTCGCAATTCTCGGACGCCGCGATGATTGGGTTTGAAGCGGGGCTCTTCGGCCTCGGAGGACTGTTGATTGCCGGTCCACGCATCGGGGGGACCCGCGAGCACCACGGCATGATGCTCGGCGCCGCGGCGGGCATCCTGTTCGGCGTCTCGGACGTCTCGATCAAGGCGCTGACCGGGATCATCGGCGCGCACGGTCCGCTCGCGCTGTTGCTGAGCCCCTGGCTCGCGGTCACCGTCGCGGCGTCGATCGTCGGCTTCTACGCCTCGGCCCGTGGGCTGCAGGACGGCGAGGCCGTCCCGGTGATCGCCGTCACCGGCACCGCGGCCAACATCGCCGGCGTCGCCGGCGGGATCATCGTCTTCGGCGATCCGTTCCCGGCCAGCGCGGCGGGGATCGTGATCCAGTCGCTCGCCTTCATCATGGTGATCGTCGCCGCGGCGCTGATGCCCGCGCCGCGAGGCGCGGTCGCTCCCGCCGCCGCGTAGCGACGCCCTCGCCCGTACGATCGCGCCGATGAAGACGCGCGCTCCAGGGGCGCTGGCGGTCCTCGCCGCCCTCGTCAGCGCCGCCTGCGCTCGCGCGGCGGTGGTGCTCTCGCCGCTGCCCGGCACGCCGGACGCCTCGCCGACGACCCAACTGAGCATCCTCGGGGTCCCGGCCGGCGGGATCGCCTCGGTGCGCATGGTGGGCTCGCGCAGCGGGGCGCACCTCGGCGCGCTGCGGGCCTACGCGAGCGCGCCCGGCGCGAGTTATCTCCCGCGGCGCAGCTTCGTCCCGGGCGAGACAGTCGTGGCCCAGGTGCGCCTGACCAGCGGGAGAGCGCTCCGGACTTCTTTCCTCATCGGTCGCTACGTCCCCCACACCCCGCTGGTGGGCCCCCGCGCGCGCCAGCTCACCGGCCCGGGGGTGCAGCAGCTCCTCTCGCGCCCGGATCTGCGCCCGCCGCTGCTGGACGTCCGGACCGACACGGCCGCGGCGGCGCGCGCCGGCGACCTGTTCCTCGCGCCGATCGGCGGCCTGGCGCAGGGGGCCCAGATCGGCGAGTCCGGGCCGCTGATCCTCGGCCCCCGCGGCGGGCTGGTGTGGTTTCACCCGCTGCCGCCCGGCGTGCTCGCGATGAACTTCCATCCGATCGGGCACGGCGAGCTGGCCTGGTGGCAGGGCGACTTCACCGCCGTCGGCTACGGCATCGGCCAGGAGATGATCGTCGGGCCCTCCTACCGCCTGCGGCAGGTCGTGCGCGCCGGCAACGGCCTGCAGATGGACCTGCACGACTTCCTGCTCCTCGCCGGCGGCAGCGCGTACGTCACCGCCTACGTCCCGGTCGCCGCCGACCTGCGCCGGTGGGGCGGGCCCGAGAACGGCGCCATGCTCGACTGCGTGATCCAGCGCATCGACCTGCGCACCGGGCTGGTGATGTGGGAATGGCACGCGTTCGGCCACCAGCGCCCCGGCGACAGCTACGGCGAGGCGGCCGACGGCAGCTTCGATCCCTTCCATCTGAACTCGCTCGCGCTGGACGGGCGCACGCTGCTCGTCTCCGAGCGCGACAGCTGGGAGATCCTCGACCTCTCGCTCTCGACCGGGCACATCCTCTGGCGGCTGGGGGGGCGGCACAGCTCGTTCGCGCTCGCGCCCGGGGCGCGTTTCGCCTGGCAGCACTCGGCCCGCCCCGGCCCCCACGGGACGATCGCGGTGTTCGACAACGAGGGCAGCGGCGGGCGGCCGACCTCGCGCGCGCTCGTCCTGGGGCTCCAGCCCCGCCGGCACCGCGCGGTGCTCGTGCGCGCCGACGCGCACCCCTCGCCGCCGCTGTTCTCCTTCAATCAGGGCAACGTCCAATGGCTGGGCGACGGCGGGCTGTTCGTCGACTGGGGCGCGCAGCCGTGGATCTCGCAGTTCTCGGCCGGCGGCACGCTGCTGTTCGACGCCGAGCTGCCGGCCACCGACGAGACCTACCGCGCCTTCCGCGCCCCGTGGTCGGCCCAGCCCGCCGGCGCGCCGGCGCTCGCCACGCGGCCGAGCGCGGGCGGCGGGGCCACCCTGTACGCGAGCTGGAACGGGGCGACCGACGTGGCGGACTGGGCCGTGCGCGCCGGCGGCCGCCGGATCGACGAGGTCCCGTTTCGGGGCTTCCAGACAGCGATCCCGCTCGTCCACCCGCCGGTCCGGGTCGACGTGCAGGCGCTCGGCGCGGGTGGGCGCGTGCTCGGCACGAGCCCCACGCTCGTCGTATCGTCGGTCGCGCCATCGTGAGCGCCGCCCGCCCCGCACGTCGATCGCTGCTCCTCGCCGGCCTGCTCGTGGGGCTGCTCGCGCCCGCCGCGGCGCGAGCGGGCGTCTCGGCCAGCGCGATCGCCGTGCCCGCCTCGCCGTTCGTGCCCGCGCCGTACGACGAGAGCCCGGGCGCGAGCAACCCGACCTACGCGTTCAGCGGCAGCTCCAACGGTTCGACCGGCGACGCGGTCGACCTCGACTGCCTGCACGGCACCCTCGCCGCCGGCGCGTCGAGCACGACGCTCGCCTCGGCGGCGCCGGTCGGCGCGGACGGCGCATGGCACACCACGCAGCGCGTGGGCGCCATCGCCGGCCAGGCCTGCCGGCTGGTCGCGGTGCCGGCCGGCAGCCCGCCGCCGGCCAACCTCGGCGCCCTGGTCCCGATCTCCGCCTTCCCCGACGCGGTCTCGGACCTGACCGTTCCCGCCGGTGCCGCGCAGAACGCCGGCGTGCAGTACGGCTTCACCGTGACCGCGCCGGGCGCGGGCGCCGTCGACCGCCTCGCCCAGGCCGGGGAGATCGCCGCCGGCTGCGGGGGGATCGAGCAGACGCCGCTGGCGTCGGGGACGCTGCTCGCCTACTCGCCGGCCTGGCTCTGCGGCGCCGGCTTCGCGGCCAGCGACGCGCTCGACCCGGCGCGTTCGCAGATCCTCATCGACGGGCGCCCGGGGTATCTGCCGGCGACCGCCGACGGCCTGTACGGGTCCGGGGCGCAGGCGGCCGGCGAGGTCGCCGCCGGTCTGGGCAGCGACCAGGACCAGGTCAGCGTCGCCGGCGCCGGCGCCGGCGAGCTGACCGTCACCGAGCAGGAGCCGGTGCTCGAGTGCTCCGGCGCGGACGCCTACCCGCCGACGGCCTCGAGCTGCCCGAGCTTCGTGGCCAGCGGCGTGTACCTGCAACGCCAGCTGGTCACCAGCGACGGCGGGCAGGTCGTGCAGGTGCAGGACACCTGGTCGGCGCCGGGCGCCGGACACGCGCTCGACCTGCTCTACGACGAGCGTCTGGGGAGCGTCGGCTCGCCGCAGTTCGCGATCCCGGCCGCCGAGCCCTTCGCCTCCTACGGGGCCGGACAGGCGCTCGGACCGTTCAGCGGCGCGGGCACGATGGCCGCCGAGGTCGACCCCGGCGCGGGCGCCGGCCAGGACCCCGGCGCCGCGCTCACCTGGGAGCAGCCCCCGCAGCAGATCGTGTTCGCCGCGCCCGACGACCCGATGCTGCACTACTCGGCCGTCCTGCCCGCGGGCGGCGCGTTGACGCTGCGCTTCCTGTACGCCGCCGCGAGCAGCGCGCCCGCGGCGGCGGGCCTCGTCCAGGGCACCCCGACCGGCCTGCTGGGGCCGACGCTCACGGTCAATGCGCCGGCGAACGGCGCGACGCTGACGAGCACGCCGGTCACGGTCAGCGGCACCGCCACCGACCCGCTGAGCCCGGTGTCGGTCACCGTCAACGGGCAGGTGGTGTCGGTGGGCGCCGGCGGGGCGTTCAGCACGAGCGTGCCGCTGACGATGGGCGCCAACACGATCACCGTCGTCGCCACCGACCTGCTCGGCGAGCAGAGCACGGCGCAGCTGACCGACACCTACAACCCGTTCGCCGGGCTGCCGACCGGGCTTCCCCCGGTCCATCACTGCATCGTGCCCCGGATCGTCGGGCTCGCGCTCGCGCGCGGCAAGCGCGCGATCGCCAATGGCGGCTGCCGGATCGGGCGGGTGCGCAGCGAGCGCTCGCGCAGCGTGGCCCGCGGGCGCATCGCCTCCGCGACACGCAAGCCCGGCGCGGTGCTGAAGATCGGCAGCGCCGTCGGGCTGACCGAGTCGCTGGGCCGACCGCGGGCCAGGCGACGGTCACGCCGCTGACGCCGGGCAGCGCGAGGTCCGTCACCACCGGTAGGGTCGCGGCCAAGGACACCGGCGCACACGAGAAGCGCCGCCGACCGAGGAGGCACATATGAAGGCCCGCAATGGCACCCTTGCCGGGGCGGTACTCGCAGCGCTGGGCGCGGCCGCGATGTTCGCGGCGGCACCGGCGGGGGCGACGATCACCCAGACGTCGATCAGCTCGCCGTCGAGCCCGTTCATCTACCAGTACGACGACAACGCGACCCCGGCGCCGCAGGTGACGATCACCGGCACGACCAACAGCACCGCGCCCGGGACCGACGAGGTCGACATCAACTGCTACTACGACACCTACGATGACGAACCGGCCTTCGTGCCCATCGCCTCCGGCGTCGCACTGAAGCCGGACGGATCGTTCACCTGGAGCGGGTTGATCGTGCCCGAAACCTCGTCCTCGTCGCCGATCGAATACGGCAACGCCTGCAACCTGCGCGCGGTGCCGACCGGCAACGGGACCGACCTCCCGTTGGACCCGTTTCAGCCGGACACCGCGCTGCTGAACGAGATCGGTCGCGAGTACGTCGACGGCTCCGACACGCCGCTTGACGACTACTTCATCACCGGGGCGCAGACGCAGGCCCAGGACTACTACGGCTCCTACGGGGAGGACGGCCTCTATGGGTCCGTCGCGGAGCAGCCCCAGACCCTGGCCACCGACGAATACGGCACGTTCGACGACGCGGACTGGGTGTCGGATGACTCGATGGGCGACCGCACCGGCGTCCTCATCGACGGCAAGAACGCGTACACGCCCGCGGGCGCCGCGGACCTGTGGGACGACGGCACGCTGGGCGAGGACAGCGGACAGGCGCCGGGGTTCGAGCCGCTGACCGTGTCGGACTCGGTCAACCCGACCACCGGCGATCTGACGATCGACGAGACCGACGGGCTGATGGCGTGCGCGGACTCGAGCTATCCGGCGACGCAGGAGAAATGCGGCGGCGCGGCGGGCACCAACATCGGCACCTGGCACAGCACGGGGGTGAGCGTCTCCCGGACGATCAACCAGACCGACGGCGGGCAGCTGGCGACGATCAGCGACACCTACCACAGCACCGACGGGCAGTCGCACTCGCTCGACGTCATCTACAAGAACGGATTCGATATCGACGACTACATCAACTACAGCTTCCCGGGCGCACCGCAGTTCCAGACCTACAACCGCGGCGACGTGGCGGCGCTGGGCAGCGGCTCGGCCGGGGCGATCTACCTCGAGGACAACGACGAGCCCGACGGCAACCCCTACGACGGGCCGGGGGCGATCGTGTTCGAGACGCTCCCCAACCAGGCCCGCTTCACCTACAACGCAGATCTGCAGCTCGATTATCAGCGCACGGTGCCGGCGGGTGGCTCGATCACGATCACCCAGTCCTACGTGACCGGCTATGACATGGCGGCGGTGAGCGGGATCGTCAACGGCCAGCTCGATCAGACCTACCGCCCGTCGGTGTCGATCGCCAGCCCGGCCAACGGCACGGTCACCTCCCAGGCCTCGATCCAGGTGTCCGGGAGGGCGGCGGCGCACGACGGCCTGGCCCTGCGCGTCAACGGCGAGGCGGTTCCGGTCAACGCCGACGGGACGTGGTCGACCGCGCTGGCCCTGACCGCGGGAGCCAACACGATCACCGCGACGGCCTCGGACGGGTCCGGCAACACCGCGCAGGCGGCCGAGACCGTGGTCTACTCCCCGCCGAACATTCCGCCGGCGGCGCGCACGCAGTTCTGCATCGTCCCGAGCGTCGGGCACCTGAAGCTCGCCGCGGCCAAGGCGAGGTTGCGGGCGGCGCACTGCAAGGTCGGCAAGGTGCGCAAGGTGCACTCGAAGACGTACCGCAAGGGCCGCGTGGAGCATCCCTCGGTGCCGGCGGGCCGGGTGCTGGCGCTGAACACGAAGGTCGGCCTGACCGAGAGCCTCGGCAAGAAGGGCAAGCACGGCAAGAAGGGCAAGAAGGGCAAGAAGGGCAAGAAGTAGTAGCGGCGCGTGGCGGGGCGGCCCTCGGGTCGCCCCGCCCGGCGCACGCCGGGGCGCTGCTACCATCCACGGCCGCATGCCGACCACGAGCCAGCTGATCCGCAAGGGTCGCCAGACGCCGAAGAAGAAGCTCGCCACTCCGGGCCTGAAGTCGGGCAAGGGGCGCAAGAAGAAGACCGCCGCCCCGCAGCGGCGCGGTGTCTGCACGCGCGTGTACACGACCACGCCCAAGAAGCCGAACTCGGCGCTGCGCAAGGTGGCCCGCGTGCGGATCTCCGGGTCGATCGAGGTCACCGCCTACATCCCCGGCGAGGGGCACAATCTTCAGGAGCACTCGGTCGTGCTCGTGCGCGGCGGCCGCGTCAAGGATCTGCCGGGCGTCCGCTACAAGGTCGTGCGCGGGACGCTCGACGCCGCCGGCGTCAGCGACCGCAAGAAGGCCCGCTCGCAGTACGGCGTCAAGCGCAAGTAATGCCGCGCCGCGCAGCCGCTCAGATCCGTCCGGTCGAGCCGGACCCCGTTCACCGCTCGCGGCTGGTCCAGCAGGTCATCAACAAGGTCATGCTCGACGGCAAGAAGTCCACGGCCGAGCGGATCGTCTACGACGCCTTGGCGATCGTCGGCGAGCGCACCGGCAAGGACCCGATCGAGCAGCTCGAGGCGTCGATCAAGACGCTCACGCCCGTGCTCGAGGTTCGCTCCCGCCGCGTCGGCGGCGCGACCTACCAGGTCCCGGTCGAGGTGCCCCAGCGCCGCGCCCGCACGCTCGCGGTGCGCTGGCTGGTCGAGTTCGCGCGGGCGCGGCGCGAGAAGACGATGTCCCAGCGCCTGGCCGGCGAGCTGATGGACGCGCAGAACCAGCAGGGCGCGGCCTACAAGCGCAAGGACGACATCTACCGCATGGCGCAGGCCAACAAGGCCTTCGCCCACTACCGCTGGTAGGACGCTCGTCCACAGCGGCCCGCCCTACCGGGCCGCTGTGCGACACTCGTGACGGCGCGCCGCGGGGGCGGCGCGTTTCGCAGGTTGCACCTAACGTCGGGCATCGTCCGTGCGTTAATGAAAGTGGCCCGTGAGCAGAGCACCGTCAGAGCGACCGTCCGCGTTCTCGCCGCTCGGCCTGCTGAGCGACGAGCGTCTGGGCTCGATGGCGGCGGCCGGGAGCACGGCGGCGTTCGCCGTGCTCTACGAGCGCCACGCCCAGGGGCTCTATCGCTTCTGCCGCTCGATCACCCGCGAGGAGGCCGACGCGCAGGACGCGCTGCAGTCCGCGATGGAGCGGGCGCTGCGCGCGATGCGGCGCGGAGCCCGGGACGCGCCGGTGCGGCCGTGGCTGTTCCGGATCGCCCACAACGAGGCGGTGAGCGTGCTGCGCCGTCGAGCGCGCGCGGCCGACCTGGGCGAGCAGCTCCCGACGGGCACCGCCCCGAGCGCCGAGCAGGTGCTCGCCGAGCGCCTGCGGCTCGAGCAGTTGCTGAGCGACCTGGCCGAGCTGCCCGAGCGCCAGCGGGTGGCCCTGGTCCTGCGCGAGCTCAGCGGCCTGAGCCACCGCGAGATCGGGCTCGTCTTCCAGATCAGCGAAGGGGCCGCCAAGCAGTCGATCTTCGAGGCCCGCACCGCGCTGGCCGAGCTCGAGCGGGGACGCGTGATGGACTGCGTTGACGTGCGCCAGAGGATCTCCGACCGCGACGGGCGCGTGCTGCGCAGCCGCCGCGTTCGCGCCCACCTGCGCGGCTGCGCGGAGTGCACCCGCTTCCGGCTGGCCATGGGCCAGCGGCCGGCCGAGCTGGCCGCGCTCGCGCCGGTGCTGCCCGGGACCGCGATCGCGGGCGTCCTCGCCCGCGCGCTGACCGGCACCCCGATCCGCTCGGCCGCGTCGACTTCGACCTCGGCCTCGGCCGGCGGGGTGGCGGCCAGCGCGCTGGGCAAGGCCGGCGGCGGCCTGGCCGTCAAGGCGCTGGTGAGC
>DATAWZ010000147.1:0-27521 GCA_036266975.1 Solirubrobacteraceae bacterium | reverse complement strand
GGTCGGCCTGATCCTCGACGGCGCGCCGATCTCCGAGGCCCGCGCGAGCGCGCGGCTGGGCTACGAGCTCGCGCGTCCACACACCGCCGCGGTCCTGTGGGTGCTCCAGGATGCGCTCGAGCCAGGCGAGCTCGAGCAGATCGGCTTCGCGTTCGCGCACGCGCTCGGCGGCGGCCGGCCCTTCTCGGTGTCGGTCGGCGCGACCGTGCGGTGGGCGTGGATCTCGGCCGTCGAGCCGAGCCCCGACGAGGTCGCCGCCGCGCTGCGCTCGTGGTCGAGCGCGGAGGTCGGCATCGCCGTCGGATCGACGCTGCGGGGCATGGCCGGATTCCGCGACAGCCATCTCGAGGCGCGCGCCGCGCAGCGGCTGCTCATGCGCAACCCCGACGGCCCCCGCCAGGCCGCCTACGCCGACGTGCAGGTCGTCTCGCTCGCCTCCCAGGACGAGCAGCGCGCGGCGGCCTTCGTCGACTCGGTGCTCGGCGACCTCGCCGCCGCGGACTCGGAGCTGACCGAGACCGTCCGGGTGTATCTGCAGCAGGACTGCAGCGCCTCGCGCGCGGCAACGCTGCTTAGCACCCACCGCAACACGATCCTCAAGCGGATCGCCCGCGCCGACGGGTTGCTGCCGCGACCGCTGTCCGGTCGCGGCCTCGAGGTGCGCCTCGCGCTCGAGCTCGTACGCTGGGGCGCATCGGCGCCGCCCCGCCGCAATGGGGCGCATGCCCACTGACCGATGACATCGCGGGGCATCTGCCGCCCCCGCCGTCCCTGCGAATGTGGGTGAATGCACGCTATGAGCAACCAACAGACATCCACCGGCCGCGACGAGGCCGACACGATCGGCAGCCACGCGGCCGCCCGCTCGGCCCTCGACGTCCTGCTCACCGACGCGGCGCTCGACGAGCGTGGGGCCGGGCGATTCTTCAGCGCCCCCGCCGGCGCGCGCGTCGTCAGCGGACTCGCGCGTCGGCCGAACCGGCTGGCCAGGCGGGCCGGGCAGCTCGGCGCCGAGCTCGCCCGCGTTGCCAGCGGCCGGTCCGAGCTGGCCCCGGCCAAGGGCGACAAGCGCTTCGCCGACCGCGCCTGGAACGACAACTGGCTGCTGCGAGGCGTGCTGCAGTCCTACCTCGCCGTGCACGAGACCGTCGACGGCCTGATCGACGACGCCGAGTTGGACTGGCGCGCCGAGCGCCAGGCCCGGTTCGCGGCCAGCAACGTCCTCGACGCGCTGGCGCCCACCAACTACCCGTGGTCGAACCCGGTCGTGCTGCGCGAGATCGTCGACCGCGGCGGCGCGAACCTCCTCCGCGGCGGACGGCGCTTCGTGCGCGACATGTCCCACGCGCCGCGCCTGCCCGCGAGCGTCGATACGAGCCGCTTCGAGGTCGGCGAGAACCTCGCGGTGACGCCGGGGTCGGTCGTGCTGCGCACCGAGGTCTTCGAGCTGATCCACTATGCGCCGAGTACCGAGGACGTGCTGGAGGTGCCGCTGCTCGTCGTCCCGCCGACGATCAACCGCTACTACGTGCTCGACATCGCGCCTGGGCGCAGCCTGGTCGAGTACCTGCTCGCCCAGGGGCAGCAGGTCTTCATGGTCTCCTGGCGCAACCCGGACGCGTTGCACGGGCACTTCGACCTGGACACCTACGCGCGGGGGGTGCTCGAGGCGCGCGCGGCGGTCGCCGAGATCACCGGCCAGACCTCGGCGCACGTCAAGGCGGCGTGCTCGGGCGGGATCATCAGCGCCGCCGCGGTCGGCCACCTCGCCGCCCGCGGCGAGCTTGACGACGTCGCGAGCCTGAGCCTGCTCGTGTGCGCGCTCGACAACGAGCGCGCCGGCACGACCGCGGCGCTCACCTCGCGCGAGGTCGCCGCGGCGGCCGTCGCCGAGTCCGCGCGCAGGGGCTACCTCGACGGCCGTGCTCTCGCCGGCGTGTTCGCCTGGCTGCGGCCGAACGACCTGATCTGGAACTACGTCGTCAACAACTACCTGCTCGGCAAGGACCCGCCGGCGTTCGACATCCTGTACTGGAACCAGGACTCGGTTCGCCTCGCCGCCGGGCTGCATCGCGACTTCGTCCAGCTCGCGCTGGAGAACTCGCTCACCCGCCCCGGCGCGCTCTCCACGCTGGGGTCGCCGATCGATCTGGAGAAGGTCGACATCGACACCTACATGGTCGCCGGCGTCAAGGACCACATCGTCCCCTGGGAGAACGCCTACCGCAGCACCCAGCTGCTCGGCGGGCATTCGCGCTTCGTGCTCTCCGCCAGCGGCCACATCCAGGCCCTGGTCAATCCCGCCGACGAGAACAGCCGCTCGAACTATCGCGTCGTCGACGACGGGCCGTCCGACGACTCGTGGCTCGCGGGTGCGTCGGTCGTGCCGGGCAGCTGGTGGCCGGACTACGCCGGCTGGCTCGCCGCGCGCTCCGGCGAGCGGCGGCCCGCGCCGCGCGAGCTCGGCAGCGACCGCTATCCGCCGACGGCCAAGGCCCCGGGGACGTACGTGCACGCCGCATGACCGCGGCGCCGTCGTGGGCGCCGGCGCGGGTGCGGGTCGCGGGAATGAACCTGCGCGTCGCTCGGCGCGGCGAGGGCCGACCGCTGCTGCTGCTCACGGGCATCGGCGCCAACCTCGACATGTGGGGTCCGTTCGAGCACCTGCTCGACGGGCGCGAGGTGATCGCGCTCGACGCGCCAGGCACCGGGCTCTCCGATCGGCCCCCGTACCCGATCCGGATGCGTCAGCTGGCCGAGGTCGTCGTCGGCGTGCTCGACGAGCTCGGGGTCGCGCGGACCGACGTGCTCGGCTACTCCTTCGGCGGCTTGCTCGCCCAGGAGCTCGCCCGGCGTTCGCCCGAACGCGTGCGGCGGCTGATCCTGTGCGCCACGGCGCAGGGGACGTTCGTCTTCCCTCCGCGGCCGCTGCCGGCACTCATGCTGATGTCGCCGGCGCGCTACTACCACCCGGCGCTGTTCCGGCTGATGATGCCCCGCATCGCCGGCGGGCGCACGCGCCGCGACCCCGCCCAGCTCGACAACCAGGCCACCGCGCGGCTCGCCCGGCCGCCCGAGCTGATCGGCTACGCCTTCCAGCTCTACGCGGCCAGCGGCTTCACGAGCCTGCCCTGGCTGCACAGCCTGCGTCAGCCCACGCTGATCATCGCCGGCGACGATGACCCGATCATCCCGCTCGCCAACGCTCGGCTGATGGCCGGCCTGATCCCCGACGCGCGGCTGCGCATCGTCAAGGGCGGCGGGCATCTGCTGCTGCTCGACGAGCCCGGCACGGTCATCGACGACATCTACGCGTTCCTGGACGACGAGGCGTCCAACGGCGCGCGGCGCGCGTGACGAGGCGGCCCGTGCGCGCGGCGGGCGCCGACCGTTGCCGGCGCCCTGGCCGCTCAGATCGTCAGACCTGCGGGGCCGAGACCGCCCGGACGTCGCGCACGTCGAAGTACGCGACCTCCCACAGCTGCGACGCGATCCCTTCCAAGTCGCCGATGTCCATCACCTTGCGGCGCAGCGCGCGTCCGAGCTCGGACGCGCCGTCGCGGTCGGCCTCGGTCGCCCAGAACGAGATCCCGAAGACCTGTCCCTTCGAGCGATCGGAGACGACGGTGAAGCCGCGGAATCCGCGCGCGTCCGCGTAGCGCGGGCCCATGTCCTCCTGGAACATCGTGACGAGATCGTCGAACCTCTCCTGCGGCACGGTTGCGAGTGCTGAGCGTGCGTACAAATCCTGCTCCTCTCCGGTGGAGAACCGAGTGACGTACCCAAGCTACGCCTCGGGTGCAGGCAGAGCGTCCTCCCGTTGACGGACCGCGTTCCGCCAGCGGAAGGACCCCAGCGCCGGACCGCGTTCAGCCGCCCATGAGCGCTTCGAAGGACCACGGCGGGATGCCCGCCGGCTGAATGGTCGAGCCGGCGTCGACCGGCAGCGCGACGCCGGTGACGTAGCGGCCCTCCTCGGAGGACAGGTAGAGCACGGCGTTGGAGAGGTCCACGGCCTCGATCAGCGAGACCGGCAGCAGGTTGAGCGTCTTGGCCGGGAACTCGATGTCCTCCGGCGTGGCGCCCGACTCCTTGCCCGCGAACAGGTTCTGGATCGCCTCGTTGCGGATCATGCCGGTGTTGACCATCGTCGGGCAGATCGCGTTGACGCGGATGCTGTGCGGGGCGAGCTCGGCGGCGAGGCTGCGCATCAGCCCGATCACGCCGTGCTTGGCCGCCGTGTAGGCCATGAAGTTGTAGAACGGGTTGAGCCCGGCGGCCGAGGAGGTCATGACGATCGAGCCGCCCTGGCCGCCGGCGATCATGTGCGGGATCGCCGCCTTGCAGGCGAGCCAGACGCCCTTGAGGTTGATGTCGAGCACCTGGTCCCAGTGCTCGGCGGGGATGTCGTAGCTGCCGATCGAGGCGATCCCCGCGTTCGCGCACACCACGTCGATCCGGCCGAACTCGCTCATCGCCCGCTCGGCGAGCGTGGTCAGCGCCGCCTCGTCGCGGACGTCGGCGATCGCCGACAGGCAGCGCTGGTCACGCTCCTCGACCAGCCGCACGGTCTCGGCCATGTCGGCCTCGGTGCTCAGCGGGTACGGGCACGCGTCGACGTCGTGACCGAGATCGCAGATGACGATCCGCGCGCCCTCCGCGGCCAGCCGCAGTGCGTGCGATCGGCCCTGCCCGCGGCCGCCGCCGGTGATGAACGCCACCTTTCCATCCATTCGTCCCATGTCGACTCCGTCCGTTATCCCCGTTGTCCCCGTTCTCCAACGCTATCGGTGGTCCGGCGACCGGCCGGGCCTGTCGCGGGGGCCGGTTGGAGAACGTCCCAACCGGCGTGGGCTCTCAGTCGAAGAGCAGCAGCGGGGCGCCGATGCGGGCGAGGCCGATCGCCCGCTCGAGCTGGGGCGTGCGCCCGTGCTGCATGAGCTCGAGGGCGACGCCGTTGGTGATGCTGATCGCGGCGAGGATGAGCAGCTCGCGCTCCATCGAGAGCTCGTGGCCGTGCGCCTCGAGGTCGTCGAGCACGTCGTGGGCGATCGCGACGGCGCGCTCGCGCAGGTCGGCGACCGCGGCGGCGAGCACGGGGTCGGTCGCCGACTCGGCGAGCAGGCCGAAGTACGCGGTCAGCAGCGCGCGGTCCTCGGCCTGGGCCAGGAACAGCTCGGCGACGGCATCGATCACCGCCGCGGGGTCGTGCAGGCCGCGCAGGCGCTCCTGCAGCTGGGCCAGGAAGGCATCGGCCAGCCGCTGCAGCGCGGTGGCGATCAGCCGCTCGCGCGACTCGTAGTAGTAGAGGACCATCCGCTTCTGCACGCCGGCGGCGTCGGCGACGCGCTGCAGCGAGGTCCCGGCGTAGCCCTCCTCACCCAGGCAGCGGATCGCCGCGGCGAGCACCGCCTCGGCCTGCCGGGTGCCCTTCGCGGTCAGGACCTTCTCGGAGGCGGGCTCTGACAATTTGGCGCGTACCAGCGCAGTCGGCAGCGGAAGCTCTCCGACGGGTACAGACTAACCGTCTTGGACGCTCAGCCTTCGGGAGCCAGCTCCAGCTCGTGGCAGTAGCCGCGCTGGAGGTTCTTCCAGCACAGCCAGGTGAGCGGGAGCACCCACACGCCGAAGATCACGAACGGCTCGTACAGGCCCAGCACGCCGACCCAGCTCCACGCGCCGTGCGTCGTGAACCAGACACCCGACCCGGTCATGAACCCGATCCCGGAGATGACGCTCAGATAGCCCGCCCAGCGTGGGAAGACGGGGTCCGAGCTCGGGTCGAACAGGATCGCCGCACCGACCGCGCACGCCCAGACCGTGAACGGCAGCCAGGTGCCCATCATCCCGATCCAGCCCGCGTCGTTGAGCGTCTGGGTGGTGGTCGCGGGGATGTGGCCCGCCCGGTAGGCGGCGGTGCACCACAGGACGCACGGCACGAGGATGATGCCCGTCCCGCCGGCCATGCCGACGAGCTGGGCGTAGGTAAAGGCCGGGAACAGGCCCTCCTTGCGGCGCAGCTGCACCGCGATGCAGACGCCCCAGAACCCGATGAAGCCGAGCGCGAGCATCATGAACACCAGCCCGATGCGGATGCGCGTCGCGTGGTGCATATACCACATGGCGACGGTCTGCGCCGAGGCGTCCGGGTGGATCTTGGGCGGCATGTAGCGCGCCAGCCAGACGCCGCCGATCCCCCAGGTGATGAACATCGCCGGCCCGAAGCAGATCGCGAGTATCTGTGCGATCCGGTTCATGCTCTGCGCCTGGCGCTTGGCGGTCGCCGGCACCTCGCGCGCCAGCCGGGGGCTGGTCAGAGTTTCGCTTGCTTGCACTGTCCCTCCTTTCGATCGCTCGACGGAGGCCAGCTCAGGGTGCGGGCACGCCGCCACCTGGAGTTCCTCCCTCCGCCGCGGAGTGTCCCAGAGGCTCGACGCGCCGGGCAAGCACGCCGAGCGCCCGCATTGTGGGGTCGTCCTATTCGCGGCCGCGTGCGTCCCGGCGGATCGCCTCGATTCCCGCGGGGTCGATGAGCTGCCCGTGCTCGGTCCTGTTGTGCGCGTGCCCAAGGTGATGGAGCGAGTAGGCGGCGTCGATCGCGTGACGCTGTCCCTGCAAATCGAGGCTCTGGTTGACCGCGCGCTTGGCCAGTCGCAGCCCGAACGAGGGCCGGCGGGCGATCCGCTCGGCGAGCTCGAGCGTCGCCGTTTCGAGCTCGGCGCGGGGCACGACGCGGTTGACCATGCCGATCGCGCGCGCCTCGGCGGCCGACATCGCCTCGCCGGTGAACAGCAGCTCCTTGGCGCGGCGGGCGCCGAGCTCCCACACGTGGGTGAAGAACTCGTGGCCGTTGACGCCGAAGGCGACGACCGGGTCCGAGAAGCTCGCATCCTCGGAGGCGACGATCAGATCGCACGGCCAGATGAGCATCAGCCCGCCGGCGATGACCCGGCCCTGCACCGACGCGATCGTCGGCGTGGGCAGGTCGCGCCAGCGCAGGCACAGCCCGCGGAAGAACTCGTCCTCGGCCGACAGCCAGCCCTCGGCTCCGGGTTGGTCGTACGGGGCCACGAGCTCGCGCGGCTCGCCGACCGGCGCGGTGAGGTCGCTGGCGAGGTCGTGGCCGGAGGAGAAGTCCGGGCCCTCGGCGGCGAGGACGATCACCTTGACCTCGCGGTCGCGTACGGCGAGCGCGAACGCCTCGTCGATCGCGTAGAGCATCGCGGCGTCCTGCGCGTTGCGCCGCTCGGGGCGGTCCAGGACGACCCGGGCGACGCCGGGGGTGGGGAGCTCGTAGCGCACGCGCTCGCGGAGGTGCTGGGTCATGCTGGGCTCCAGGCTACCGGCGGCTTACGCCCTGTGTGGGGACTCGCCTGAGTCGAGCGCGGCGGTCAGCGCCGAGCGCAGGCGCTGGCTGAGCTTGGCCGGCCGGACCGTCACGTTGCCCAGCACCGCCCGGGCGCGGACCTCGATCACCGGGCCGCCCGGAATCGGGTCCGCGGTGAGCCGGCACGACGTGGAGCCGAGCAGCGAAGTGCCCGACATCCGCACGTCGACGCCCTCGGGCACGAAGATCGTGATCGAGCCGAGCGTCGCGTGGGCGTCGATCCGGGTGACCGGCGCGGTGAGGAGCGCCTCCTGCAGCTCGAGGTGGACGTCGCCCAGCACCGACCGGGCGGCGAGCCAGCCGGGCACCCGCCAGCGGCCCTTGCGCGACTCGTTGGAGAGGATCGCCCGCAGCCGCTCGGGGTGCTGCGCGGGTGCGGCGGTCGTCGGGCCCTGTAGATCGCCGGTGAGCTCGCTGAGCTCGCCGAGCACCTTCGCGCGCAGGGCGAGATCCGCGCGCGCCGAGTACTCCTCGAGCGTCAACTGCCCGTCGCCGGCGGCCTGGGAGAGGCGCTCCAGCGCGGCGTCCCGGTCACGGTCGGCGGCGCGGGTCGGCGGATCCTCCACGCGTGCGTGTATACCCCTTTCGCCGTTCGCCTTCGACTGTTCGCCGCCCCGGGAGGTGCGCCGTGCTCCGGGCGCCGGTACGCGGCTCGTCCAGGAGTGTGCCGTGAGCCGCGTATATCGCGGCTGCCGCAACAATGCTCGCGGAGACGGTAGGCGGCTCGTCCAGGCGTGTGTCGTGAGCCGCGTATATCGCGGCTGCCGCAACAATGCTCGCGGCTTCGTCTCAGCGCTGGCGGTCGACCAGTGCCTGGATGCCGTCGAGCAGACGCTCCAGGCCGAAGGCGAACTCGCGGTCCGGGTGGTCGGCCTTGTCGAACACGCCGGCGTCGAGCAGCGCGTTCAGCGCCGGGAAGCGGTCGCCGACGATGAGCGCGCGCAGCATGCCCGAATAGGCGAGCATCATCTCGTCGCCGTCGAACTCCGCGGCGCCCAGGTCGGCGACGAGCGCGGCCTCGCCGCGCACGTAGCCGCTCAGCAGCAGCACGACCGACGCCTTGTCCTCCTCGGGCAGGCAGGTCTCGCGCAGCGCCCACAGGCCATCCTCGAGCCAGGCCACGGCGTTCGGGGTCAGCGGCGGTCCGCTGATCGGCACCGCGACCGCCCATCGGTCCGCGGCGAGCCGCTCATGCTGGCTCCACGCCCAGCGCGACAGGCCGGCGCGCCAGCCCTCTTTCGGCGCGACGGGCACGGGCGGCCCGAGCGCGGCATCGACCATCAGCGCGAGCAGCTCGTCCTTGCTCGCGACGTAGCGGTACAGGGCCATCGTCGAAGCGCCGACCTCCTTGGCTACCCGCGCCATCGACACCGCCGCGAGCCCCTCCTCGCGGGCCACCTTCGCGCCGGCCTGGGCGATCGCGGTGACGCTCAACCCCGGCCGGGGGCCGCGGCCGGGGCGCTCGCCTCGTCCCCACGCCGCATGGATCGCGCCTTGACCGGGCATCGAATATGTGTATACCATACGCAATTATGCGTACGACATACACAAAACCCCACCCGCCGGCGGTCGAGGTCGAGCAGCTCACCAAGACCTACGGCGACCACACCGTGCTCGACGGCCTGGAGCTGCGGATGGAGCGCGGCAGCGTGCTCGCCCTGCTCGGTCCCAACGGCGCGGGCAAGACGACGACGGTCCGGATCCTCGCCACGCTGCTGCACCCCGACGGCGGTCGCGCCCGCGTCGCCGGTCACGACGTGGTCACCCAGCGCCACCAGGTGCGCCGGCGCATCAGCCTGACCGGCCAGTACGTCGCAGTCGACGGGCTGCAGAGCGGGCGCGAGAACCTGCAGATGCTCGGTCGCATGCGCGGCCTTGACCGCCACGGGGCGAGCCGGCGGGCCGATGAGCTGCTCGGGCGCTTCGACCTCGTCGACGCCGCCGAGCGTCGCGTGGCCACCTACTCGGGCGGGATGCGCCGCCGGCTCGACCTCGCCGCGAGCCTGCTCGGCGACCCGGAGGTGATCTTCCTGGACGAGCCGAGCACGGGCCTGGACCCCCGCAGCCGCCAGGCGCTGTGGGAGGTCGTGCTCGAGCTGGCCGCCTCCGGTGTCGGGGTCTTCCTGACCACCCAGTACCTGGAGGAGGCCGACCGCCTCGCCGACCGCATCGCGGTCCTCGACGGCGGACGCGTGGTCGCCGAGGGCAGCGCCGCCGAGCTCAAGCGGCGTGTCGCCGCCGAGCGCCTGGAGGTCGTCGCCGTCGACGAGCGCGCCTACGCGCTGATCGCCGAGCGGGCCGGCGAGCGCGCGTTCGGGCGTGACGCGGCGCGACGCAGGCTGACCCTGTCCACCGACGGCAGCGCCGCCCGCGTGCGCGCCCTGCTCGACGAGCTCGATCCCGCGCGCGAGGCGGTCGCCTCGTTCGCCGTCCACGAAGCCACGCTCGAGGAGGTCTTCCTGTGTCTGACACGCTGATCATGGCCGGCCGTTGTCTGCGCCTGACGCGGCGCAACCTCGACACGCTGATCGTCGCGCTGGTCCTGCCCGCGCTGTTGATGGTGCTGTTCGTCGTCCTCTTCGGCGGGGCGATCCACACCGGGACCCGCTACGTCACCTACGTCGCTCCAGGCGTGTTGCTGCTGTGCGCCGGCTACGGCGCGTCGCTCACCGCGGTCGGTGTCTGCCAGGACATGACCGGCGGGTTCATCGACCGTCTGCGGGCGATGGACGTGGCCGGCGCCTGCGTCCTCGCCGGGCACGTCGCGGCGAGCGTCGTGCGCAACGTCGCCTCGGCGGCGCTCGCGCTGGGCGTCGCGATCGCGCTCGGGTTCCGCCCCCACGCCGGGCCGCTCGAGTGGCTGGCGGCGATCGGCGTGCTCGTCGCGTTCATCACGGCGATGTCCGCGGTCGCCACCGCGCTCGGGCTGATGGCGCGCACGCCGGAGGCGGCCAGCGGATACACGTTCGTGATCATGTTCCTGCCCTACGCCTCGAGCGCCTTCGTCCCCGTGCGCACGATGCCGGGCTGGCTGCGTGGGTTCGCCGGCCACCAGCCGATCACTCCGATCAACCGCACGCTGCACGCGCTGCTGCTCGGCGGGCACGCCGACGCGCTGGTCGCGCTCGCGTGGTGCGCCGGCCTGGTCGCGGTTTCGCTCGCCGCCGCCGGCGTGCTCTTCTCGCGGCGGACGGCGCACTGACGCTGCCCACCTGCGGCCGCGCGACGACGCTCCGGTCGCGTGGCCCCATGGTCGGCGCGTGCCCGCGGATCGGCTGCGGTCAGTGCAGCGCGCCGGCGGGCAGCACGTAGCGCAGCGGTGCCCGGGAGGCAGCCGCGTTGCCGTCGGCGAGACGCGAGCCGTGCAGGCCACGACTGCGAGTTGCGGCGGCGGTCGTCTCGGGTGTGCCTTCGCGGGCGGTGATCCAGTCCATGACCGCCGGGAAGTCCGCGCCCGCGGCGAGGATCGCAGCGCGCTCGATGACAACCCCACCCGAGCAGTGCGGTCGCGACAACCTCGTCACCAGCTCGTTGATCTCAAGGTCGTCCACTGCTCACACCGTAGTCCTTTCGCGCGCTGACATCGAGTGATCGGGCCGGCGGGTGATCGCCATTGTGCCCGAACGGACGCGGTCGATCGGCCTCGACGTCGGTCCATGCAGGGTCGAGCTTCAGCAGCGTGGCAATCAGCGGCAGCGCCGCACTCGATGCCCATGCCTGCGGACGAGACGCGGTCGGGAATGCCACCGGCACCGCAGCGGTCGCGGGAAGCCGGCGAAGACCTCGGGCAGCCGGTGCTCGAAGTACGGCGCCGAGGCGAGGATCGACGCGGCGATCGTGGCTGCCGCCTCGTGATGTCCCTAGCGATGGTTGCGTGTGAGACCGAACCCGGAGCGCAGAAGAGCGTGACAACGTGCCCTCGGCGGACCAGCGCGTCCGTGAGCGTACTGACGACAGACTCCACGCCACCGTACCCAGGCGCCGGGACGGAAATCCACGGTGGAGCGAGCATCGCGACACGCAGCGGAGTTACAGGCGGACCTCCAGGCGCATGCGCCAACGACAGATCCGCCGTGGCGGGTCGCCGTGCGCCCGGGCAGTCGACGCCGCGAGGTCCGTGCGGATGCTGCGGACGCAGCTCCCATCAACGCTCCTGAGGTGCCTGTCAGACAGGACACTCACGGGGCAGAGAGAGGCCCGGGCGAGCGCACAATCGCGAACCGTCGAGGGAGCGCGATGGACTGCTTCAGCGGAGCACGGCGCTCGAAATCCAAGTGCGCCGGTCGGAATACCGTAGATTCGTTGGTGCGCTGAGAAGCCAGCTCTTCTCGCTCCCGAGCGACGCGTGCAGCCTGAGGGGCAGAGAGGCGGTTGGCCATGGCCACCGCAACAGAGAAGGACCAAGCCGCCCGGCAAGTCGTTCGCCGGCTGCGACTCAGCACCGATCAAGTCCCGCGTCCTCGGCGACAACGGCGGCGAGGATCAGTGGGCGATCCTCGATGGCGGTCTCATCATCGACGTGGCCGGCGACCCGATGACCGGAGCGCTGATCGCACCCGCCGAGCCGCGGCCGTCGGAGATCCCTGCTCGACGCCGCGAGTATCGCTGCGAGTGCGGGCACACCATGCGTGTCTGCGGCGGTGCCCGCCACCGCGTCTACTTCGACGATGCGGCAATGGCACCCCGGCGATGAATCGCGCCTGCCCGCAGTGCGCACACGGCCTGCCGGGGAAGGGACGACCGTGATGACCGGCACGAACGGAAACCACCTCTGCTGTCCCGACTGCCGGCTGCGTTTTGCCGCCGCCGAGGCGGCGTACATGACGGCTTGCCCAGGGTGCGGTGAGCCGTTGCACGTCGCTGGTCTGTCGGAGCCGTTGGCTTTCGCCTGCTCAGGCCAATGGACGCCCCGCAGTCGCTGCCTGAGGCGGTCGCGGGTTCGATACAGGTTCCGGATCCTGGAATCGGGCGCTCGTGAGCGATGTGCACCTGCACATTCTGCGGTTGGCGGCGAAGCACCGGCGACGCCAACTCGAGGACCACGACGGCGACGACCGCACCGGCGAGACCGGAGCCTCACGCCGACGGCGGGAGCTCGACGGTCTCCTGAGGCGGAGCCGAGCACGTCTCGCCGAAGCCGAATCGCGACGGCGGGACGGACGAACGGATCGCGTCTCCTGAGCACGATCGCGCGCACCTAGCCTGCCGCGGGGGCGGAGGTCAAGGAGATCGCCGGCCTCGAACGCGAGGGGTTCCCCTCCGGGACGTCACCGGCGAGAACGTCCACGAACGGATGGTGGCGGTCAACGACGGCTGGAGGATCCAGTACGGCGCGCCCTCCAGGACCTCAGCCGCCGAGCCGATGCGTTCCCCACGAGCTGAGCACGAGGGTCGGGGCTTGCGCCGTTGGCCTGCGGATGCTCTCTTGACGACAGGCCGGGCGCACGCTCTCCTGTACGGGTGAAGCCCGCTCGCCGAGCGGGGAAGGAGGCACATGAGAGGGGCCATCATCAAGGGGGGACGGAGCGCGATCGTCGCCGGGTGCCTGCTGGCCGTCACGGCGGCGGCGTGGTCCCGAGTCGCGCCCGCCCGAGCTGAGCTGGTCCAGCGCGCGACGGTCGGCACCCACTACGCGACGATCGCCGCCGATTGCGCCGCGCCGGCCCCCGGTCACGAGACGTGCTTTGCCCTGCGGCGGGTGCCGGCGAACGCGACCACGCCGGGCGCGCACGCGTACCGGGTCCGAGCGGGCTACGCCGTCGGCCCGGACGACGGGTACACGCCGAGCGACCTGTGGAGCGCCTACGGGCTCGGCACCGAGGCCACGCTGACCGCCTCCGGCGGGCCGGGGAGCGGCCAGACGGTGGGCATAGTCGACGCCTACAACGACCCGAACATCGCCTCCGATCTGACGACGTTCGACAACCAGTACGGCCTACCGACATGCACGACGGCCAACGGCTGCTTCACGAAAGTGGGGCAGACCGGCAGCCGCACCTCGCTGCCCTCGGCGGACGGCACCAGCGGGTGGGACGAGGAGACCTCGCTGGACGTCGAGACCGTGCACTCGATGTGCCCGCTATGCAAGGTCCTGCTCGTCGAGGCCAACTCGAACGGGACGAGCGACCTCGCCGCCGCGGCGAACGAGGCGGTGGCGCTCGGCGCCAACGAGGTCTCAGCCTCGTTCGGCGGCGCGGAGACTGCGGACTCCACGTTCGAGGCCGCCTTCAATCACTCCGGCGTGGTCATGACCGTGTCGTCCGGTGACTGGGGGTACTACAACTGGACCGAACCGTCGATGTCGGCGGCGGCCAACACGCCGGCGGCGTTCGCCACGGTCGTCGCCGTCGGCGGCACCTCGCTTCAGCTCAACGCGAACGGAACGCGGGCGTCGGAGTCGGTCTGGGACAACCAGAATGTGAACGACCCTTCCGGCCGGCCGAACGCGTCTGGCGGGGGATGCAGCGTGCTTTTCCCCGCCCAGCCGTGGCAGTCCGCGCTCGCGGGGTACGCGGCGGCGCGCTGCGCCGGTGACCGCCTGGTCGCGGACGTGTCGGCGGTCGCCGACCCGCTGACCGGCTTTGACACGTATAACAGCTACAGCGGCGGGGGCTGGGTCACCTCCGGTGGCACGAGTCTGAGCGCGCCGCTGATGGCCGCGATGTTCGCGCTCGCGGGCGGGGCGCAGGGAGTCGCCTATCCGGCGCAGACGCTGTACTCCGGCCTGGCCGTCAACCCGGGTGGCCTCTATGACGTCACCGTCGGCGGCAACGGCTACTGTGACGGCGAGGCGACCTGCACCGCGCCGGCGACCCGCGACGATTGCCACGGCAACGCCTCATGCGACGCCGCAACCGGCTTCGACGGCCCGTCGGGCGTGGGCACCCCGAACGGGCTGGTCGACTTCTCCCCGGTGATCGCCAGGTTCACGCTGCCGGCGACCGGCACCGCCGGGACGGCGGTCGACCTCGACGGGAGCGCGTCGAGCTCCTCCGACGGCGTCATCGCCAGTTACAAGTGGAACTGGGGCGACGGCACGACTACCACGACCAGCACGCCCCAGGCCAGCCACACCTACTCGAACGGTGGGAGCTACACGGTGAGCCTGACCGCGAGCACCTCCGGGACCCCACACGTGGTCAGCGTTCCGGCGACCATGTCGATCACGGTCGGGAACCCCATCCTCTCCAACACCGGGCTGCCCACGATCGCCGGGATCCCGCAGCAGGGACAGACCCTGACCCTCACGCAGGGACAGTGGAGCAACAGCACCTCGATCGCCGACCGCTGGGAGGACTGCGACGCGGAGGGACAGAACTGCGCGCCCGTCAGCGGGGGCACCGGCTCGACGTACGTCCTGGGCGCCTCCGACGTCGGACACACGATCGAGGTGTCCGAGACCGCCACCGGATACGGCGGCGCGACCGAGACGGTGAGCTCGGCGGCGACGACGGTCCTCGTGACCCCGATCGGCGCAGCCGCCATCCAGCCCGCGGGCGTGATCGCCAGCGGACTGGACCAGCCCTACGGGGACGCGGTCGACGCCGCGGGCGACATCTTCACCGCCGACTCCGGTCACGGGCAGGTGGTCGAGGACACCCCGAACGGCCACGGCCGCTACCAGCGTTCGATCGTCGCCAGCGGGCTGCTCGACCCGCGCGGCGTCGCGGTCGACGGCGAGGGTGACGTCTTCATCACCGACGCGGGCAACGACGACGTGCTCGAGGAGAAGCCGGGGGGGAGCGGCGGGTGGACACAGAGCGTGTTCGCCGACGCCGCGAGCAACGGCCTGAACGGGCCCTACGGAGTGGCCGTCGACGGCTCGAGCGACGTGTTCATCAGTGACTCGACGTCCGCCAGCGCGGCTCGCGTGCTCGAGGAGAAGCCGAACGGGAGCGGCGGTTATGTCCAGGGCGTGATCGGCAGCGGATGGAGCGACCCGCAGGGGCTCTCCGTCGACGGCGCGGGCGACCTGTTCGTGGCCGACTTCGGCGCCGGCGACGTGGTCGAGGAGACGCCCAACGGAAGCGGCGGCTTCAGCCAGTCGGTGGCCGCCACCGGTATGGAAGCGCAGACCGTGGCGGTCGACGGCGCCGGTGACCTGTTCGTCGCCGACCCCGCCCACGGTGAGGTCCTGGAGGAGACGCCGAACGGCACCGGCGGCTACGCACAGAGCGTGGCCCTCGGCGGGTTCACCCCGTCCATCGGAGCGAGCCTCGGGGTCGCGGTCGATTCCCACGGCAACCTGTTCCTCACCAGCAACCAGGGTGTCGCCGCGCTGCTCGAGGCACAGCCTACCGGCGGCGGCTCTCACCTGCAGAACACGATCGAGTACGCGGTCGGCGACCCGCAGGGCGTGGCGCTGGACGGTCAGGGCGACGTATTCATGGCCGACGGCGTCGCGGTGACCGAGCAGACGCCCGAGAGCAGCGGCGGCTACGTCGAGAGCATGGTCGACGCCGGCACGGGGCTGTCCGGCTTCGACCCCGTCGCTGTCGCCCTTGATGCCGCTGGCGACGTCTTCGTCGCCAGCGCGTCGACCCACGAGGTCGTCGAGGACAAGCCCAACGGCAGCGGCGGCTACACCCGGTCGATCGTCTCCGACGGCGGGCCGTCCTCCCCGATCGCAGTCGGCGTCGACGGTCGGGGCGACCTCCTCATCGGCGGCTCCGTCGGGCAGACCATCGAGGAGACGCCGAACGGCAGCGGCGGCTGGACGCAGAGCACGCTCGCCGGGGTCCCGGCGTCGGCCGGTTACGCGGTCAACGGCGCCGCAGACCTGTTCGTGGACGGCGGCAACGAGCAGGTGTTCGAGGAGACCCCGACCGGCAGCGGCGGCTACAGCCAGAGCGTCGTCCCCTTCAGCGACCCGAGTGGCACCGGCGCGGCGTGGGGCCTCGGGCTCGACGGGACGGGGGACGTGTATCTCACCGAGAAGGGGCAGAACCGGGTGCTCGAGGAGCGGCCGCAGGGCGGCGGCTGGAGCCAGAGCGTGCTCGACACCGATGTCGACGGTCCGGAGGGGCTCGCCGTCGACGGCTCGGGCGACGTGGTCATCGCCGACAGCGGCAACGCCCGCGTCGTGGAGTACGCGTACGTGCCGCTGCCAACCGCGACGATCACCTCGCCGGAGAGCGCCGGCGTCTACGCCGTCGGGCACAGCGTTCCCACGGCCTTCTCGTGCACCGACGCGCCCGGCGGGCCGGGCATCGCCTCGTGCGTGGACTCGGCCGGCTCGGCCTCGCCGGGCCAGCTGAGCAACGCCAGTCTGGGCCCTCAGACGTACACGGTGACCGCGACCTCCGAGGACGGCGCGAACGCCGCGGTGTCGATCCCCTACACGACGGCCGCCGCGCCAACGGTGACGATCGCCGCGCCGACCGGCACCGATCCCTACCCACTCGGGCAGGTCGTCCCGACGAGCTTCTCGTGTGCCGATGGCGCCTACGGCCCTGGGATCAGCTCCTGCGTCGACTCGGTCGGGTCGAGCTCACCGGGCGAGCTGGACACCTCGACGGTCGGGCACTTCACCTACACGGTGACGGCGACCTCCGGGGACGGGCAGGCCACCAGCGGGTCCTACAACTACGAGGTCGACGAGAGCCCTTCATGGACGAGCGCCTCCTCGGCGACGTTCGCGACCGGGACCGGCCGCAGCTTCACGGTCACGACCACCGCGTATCCGGTCCCGGTTCTGTCCGAGACCGGGGCGCTGCCGTCGGGGGTGACGTTCGTCGACAACGGCGACGGGACCGCGATGCTCGCCGGAACGGCGGCCGCCGGCAGCGCGGGCACCTACCCGATCACGATCAGCGCCGACAACGGCGTCGGGGCTGCCGGCAGCCAGGCCTTCACGCTGACCGTGACCGGCACGCCGACCACGCCGGTGAGCCCGACCACGCCGACGAGCCCGACCACTCCGACGACGCCGACGACCCCGACCGCGCTCCAGTCCCCGGCGAGCAGCCCGCTGCTGCCGGCGTTCCCCAGCTCGTCCGTCGCCGCGGGCCAGCCGGTGGCCTCGATTGCCGGCGCCGCCGGCCGCGGCTCCTCAGCTTCGGTCAAGGTGCGGTGCAGCACGGGCACGGGCACCTGCCAGGTTGTCCTGCGGCTGTCGGCGACCGAGACGGTCAAGGGCGGGAAGGTGAGCGCGGTCGCTGCGCTGGCCGCGGCGCGCCGGGGGCGCGGGGTGCGGCACCGCGTGGTGACGCTCGCCCAGGCCGCGCTGTCGGTGAGCGCGGGACAGACCACGGCGACGACGCTGACGCTGAACGGGACCGGCCGGCGACTGCTGGCCAGGTTCCACGCCCTGAGCACGCACGTGGCGATCAGTCAGTCCGGGCTCACGGTGGGGTCCGCGACGATCCACTTCAAGCTCGCAGCGCACCGACGCCGACCGATCGGCGCGAGCGCAGGCGCCGGTCCTCCGCCAGCCGGCACAAGGCGGACTGGTGCCTAGCGCGCCAGCGCGGTCGGCGACCACGGTGCGTTGAGACGATCAGCGGGACTGTGCGACCTACGCTGACCGATCGCTGGTCGGCATCGTGTTCATCGAGGCCACTGCCCGGCGCTGGAGCCACACGAGCTTGCCGGACCCGAGCAGGTACCGATGCGGTTGCTCATGGTGCGCGAGGTAGAGACGGCTGCGACGCAACCACAGCGGCATATAGCGGTTGCAGTTGATCATGTTCCGGGCAGTGATGACCAGCGCGGCAGGAAGGTCCTCTTTGAGCTCGGGATGTGGCACCGCGGTGCAGATGCGGTTGCGCTGCGCGTCGGTCATATCGAGCAACTCGAGGTGGGCGATGAGCGCGGCGCTGAAGGTCTGCTGGCACATGAACACCGACTGCAGGGTGACCAGACGCTCGGCAAACAAGGGTTGCGGCGCCAGTTTGGCCAAGCCATTGGCGCTGCAGTCGACGAACAGGGTGTCCTCGGGCGCATCGATGGTCCCAGCGTCGAGCTCGATCTGCCCGCTGCTCACGCGCTTGACGCGACCCATTCGCACGACGTCTTCGATCGTCCGCAGCTTGGTCAGCTCATCGCGGTCGACCGTCGCGCAGCGCCATTTTGTGGGGAGCAGGTGGGGGTCGATGCGGCAGGTGATGTGCTGACGTTCGAGCTGGAGGTAGAGCTCGTCGATATCGGCTGCCCCGGCAAGGCTTTCGACGAAGGCCACGATCGCATTCAACGCATTCCCGGGTTGGACGGTGGCGCGGTCCCACAGCCACGAATCGTTCGGACTGATCCACTGGATGCGATCCGGTGCCGCGCCTTGGTCGAGTAGGAAGAGGATCGCGTCGATGGCGGTCTTGCCCGCGCCGATGATCACGTATCGCGTGTGCGGTCGCTTGAGCTTGGCCAGGCCGTTGGGCGGCGCGAGGGCCACGTCCTTGTCCACGGTGTATCGCGGCGGACAGGTGGACGGCACCTGTACCTGCATGTGGGTGCTGTCGACGATCCGTCGGCGTGCGGTGATGCTTGTGGCACGGTCGCGGTCCACGATCGACACCACCCGGCCATCACCGACGTACTCGCTCATCGGCAGAAACCGAACACGACCGCTCGCGAGGAAACGGTCCATCGCGTTGTTGTAGTAGGCGACGATCTCGGGACCTGAGGTCAGATCACTGCCGCCTTGTCCCAGACTGGTCGAGTTCAGTCCGTAGAACGCTGCCGGCTGATGCAGCCTCACGAACGGGTAGGCATCGTTCCAGTGGCCGCCGGGATTTGGGCGGCGGTCTACCAGGACCAGGCTCGCGACGGGATCCTCAGCGAGAATCGAATCGGCGAAGGCCATCCCCATGGCCCCAGCGCCCAGGATCAGATAGTCAGTCTCCAGGCGCTCGGTCGGTGCCGAGGCACCGTTGAGCCCTGCGTCCCCGGGTACCGCGTTGGTGGTCTCGCCCACGTGTCCATCCCTCTCCGGTCGTGTTGCGATAGCTGCCGTTCGTTCTCGTCAGCCGATGAGTACGTTAGGTGCTGGCGGGTCTGGGGGCTATTGCCCAAAGGTCTCGAACCCGGTCGACCTTTGGTCAACGGTCGCATTGTGCGGGCTCGTCTGAATCACCCTCTTGCCGTGTTGCCTCATCGGCGAGCGGACCGAGATCCTGACGGGTCCCGATTGCGGTCGATCAGCGGCAAAAATCCGGGCCGCGGCCTCACGACGATGCCTTGTCGCGCGCACGAAGGTAGAGCGAGGCGGCTTCAACGCGGTTGCCCGCGCCGAGCTTTCGCAGGATGTGGCCAACGTGTGCCTTGGCCGTCCCCTCGGTGACAAAGAGCTTGGCGGCGATTTGCGCGTTGGTGGATCCGCCGGCCAAGAGCGCGAGCACCTCGAGTTCCCGGCGACTGAGCCGGCGCTCGAGCTCTGAGTCCGGTCCGCCGAAGATCGCAGTCGCTGTCCAAGTGGCCGTGCTGCCCTCATAGGCGCCGGTCACCAGCTCGACCTTCGTCTCCAGGACCTCGCAGACCACCGCGTCGGTCTGCGCCATCAGGCGCTTGACCTGATCTCCCTGACGATGCAGCCGCTCCACCAGCTGGGCGCGCTCGATCGCATATCCAAGCCCCTCGGCGAAGGCCCACAGAACGTCGCGGTCGAACTCGTGCACGCCAGCGGGGTCCTTGGGATTCTGGAAGGCCCTGTCGCCGTGGATGAACCCGATCACCCGGCCCTCGGGCATGATCGGCGCGGTGACGTAGGCGTAGGTCATGTAGTGCTCGACGATCGGCTTCCACGTGCTGGGGTGGTGCAGCGCGTCGTGGACGAGGATCGGCCGGCGTCGGCGGACCATCTCGGACTCCAGGATCTGCTCCTGCAGCGGCGCGGGGTTGGAGCGGCTCCACTCCAGGAACTCGCGCGCGGTCTCCGGATCGCCGGCCACGTGGATCGCCTCCGCGAGCATGTCCCCGCCGCGTACGCGGTAGATGGCCGACCGGTCGAATCCACAGGCCTCGCACGCCGCCGCAGGCGCGCTGCGCACGATCGCGTCCACGTCGCCGCCACCGCGCAGCCGAGTCAGCGTTTCGTGCACCCGGCCGAAGGTGGCAAGACGGCGCTGCACGTGCCGCTCGATCAGCTCGTCGCGCAGGTCGTGCAGCTGGACCAGCCAGCGGCAGCGCTCGGCCAAACGCTCATGCGACTCGGCAGCGAGGTCGGCGATCTCATCCTCCGCGACCGAGAGGGCCTCCTCCACCGCCTCGCGCAGGTCGGCCAGCGGCTTTCCGCTCGACGGCACGGCTTCGCCGGCCAGCGCCCGACTGATGCGCTCATCGACCCCGCCTCGCTCGCTTCGAGGTGCGGCGGACGCCTCCATCACGCGACCCTACCGGAGTACTCGCAGCCCGTGTTCAGGCCACCTGAGTACGCCGCTCCGTCCCGCGCGCAGCGGCGTGCGGGCGTCGGCTCGGGGCACTCGCCGAGGCGCGTCTTCATCCGCTCGGTGTGGGTCATGAGGGCGTGTCTGCCCCGGGTAGGTCCAGGCGCCGATGGTCGCACGACGCGCGGCGACCAGGAGTCGGCCGACAGTCGGCGCCTCGGGCAGGGGCGGGCCCTGATACCGCCCGCGGCGCCACCGGTTCGCTGCTTTCGCGCTGAGCGAGACGCTGCACGGCGCGCTCTCCGCCAGTGCAGGTGTGACTGGCGTGCAGTTCGACGCCTCCTCGTAATGGTTCGAGGGGACCGTTGCGCCGTTGGACGTTTGGTCGTTCGCCCGTCGGCTCGTGCTAGCCGTGACTGGCGCGGATACCGAGTCGACGCGGCGCGCAACACAGGCTGGGAGGAGGGACCGAGAGGGGGTGGTGGTGTCGGGCGGCGGGAGGGGGTGGCGGTGCGACAAGGGGAGCGGCGATGGGCGAGAAGGCGGAGGGGGCGAGAATGGCCAGGAGCGGCGGTCCGCGTGGACCCGGCCGTGGGTGCGTCAGCGCAGCGCGCGGCGCTCGGCGGCCTGTGCGAGCACCGTGTACGCCGGGGTGAGTAGCTCGGATAGGTTGACACCGTCGCATTCGATGGGTGCGGGGCCGAGCTCGCGCAGCAGCAGGTCGGGCATCTCGCTTGCGAGGGGGCTGACCCACAGATCGGCGAGCCCGGGCCCGGCCTGCCAGAAGCCCTCGAGCCCGGCGGGCAGCGCCGCCGGCTCAGCCGCGGTGGGCGCGGGCGCAGCGCTGGGCGCCGGATGGGGGCGCTCGGGGCTCGCCCGGCGTCGCCGTGCGCGCAGGGTGTCGAGCAGTTCCTGTTGGGTGCGTCCGCGCCAGGCGAAGATCAGAAACGGATGCTCGTCGAAATGCTCGGCGAGGAGGTAGTAGACGGCGGCGATGTGCTTGCACGGGTTCATCGCGTCCGGGCAGCTGCACGTAGCCTTCAGGTCGGCGTTGCTGCGTGGGAAGAGCGTGAGCTTGCAGGCGGCGAACACGTCCTCGATGTCGCGGGGCATCTCGCCAGCGAGCAGCTCGGCGAGCGGAAGCGCCTGGCCGGCCATGGCCTTCTCGGCGCGCCGCCACTGCGTGTCGGATAGGACCTTCGTGCGGATCCGGACCTTGTAGGGGGTGTAACGCGAGCCCTGCACCTTGGCGAGCACGATGCCTGCCTCGACGTCGAGCTCTACGACCTGGCCGGCGCGCGCGTAACGCCGGCCGCGCTCGAGGCGGCTGCCGACGCCGAAGGACTCCAGCAACTCGATGAACCGTTGCGACCACCAGGTCTCGCCGATCGACCCGCGCCGGCTGCGCGCGGTGATGCCACCCTCGACCGGGAGCGGCCGGGTGTACTCGAAGTACTCCCGCTCACCGAACCGGTCCATCAGTGCACCGCCACCGCATCGGTGGACAGCGTGACCAGCTCGCGCAGCTGCGCGGTGTCCAGCTCGGTCAGCCAGGTCTCGCCGCTGCCGACGATCCGTTCGGCGAGGTCCTTCTTCTGGGCGATCAGCCGATCGATGCGCTCCTCCAGCGTTCCCACGCAGGTCAGCTTGCGAACCTGGACGTTCTTGTGCTGACCGATGCGAAACGCCCGATCGGTGGCCTGGTCCTCGACCGCCGGGTTCCACCAGCGATCGAAATGGATCACGTGGCTGGCCGCGGTGAGGTTCAGCCCGGTGCCGCCCGCCTTCAGCGAGAGCACGAACACCGCCGGCCCGGTCGGACTCTGGAAGCGGGCGACCATCTCGTCGCGTGCCTGCCTGCTGGTGGCGCCGTGCAGGAAGAGCACCTCACGGCCCAGACGCGCCTGCAGATGGCCGCGCAGCGCGTGTCCGAACTGCGCGAACTGGGTGAACACCAGCGCCCGGTCGCTCTCGGCGAGCGCTTCCCGCAGGATCTCCTCGAGCCGCTCCAGCTTGCCCGAGCGACCCTCCAGCGCCGACTGGTCCTTGAGCAGGTGCGCCGGATGGTTGCACACCTGCTTGAGCTTCATCAGCGCCCCCAGGATGATCCCCTGACGCTCGATGCCCGTGGCTACCGCGGCCTCCTCGAGCATCTCATCCACCACCGCCTGGTAGAGCGTCGCCTGCTCGCGCGTGAGGTGGCAGTCCACGCGCATCTCGATCTTCTCCGGCAGATCGCTGATGATCGACCGGTCCGTCTTCAGGCGGCGCAGGATGAACGGCTCGGTGGCCCGTCGCAGCCGCTGCGTGGCCCGCGGATCACGCCAGCGTTCGATCGGCTTGGCGAACTCCTCGCGGAAGCGCTTCTCCGGGCCGAGCAGCCCGGGATTCAGGAAGTCCATGATCGAGTGGAGCTCGACCAGGCGATTCTCGACCGGCGTGCCGGTCAGCGCGACGCGATGCCGGGCAGGAAGTCCCCGGATTGCCTTGGTCTGTTTGGCCGTGCTCGTCTTGATGTTCTGCGCCTCGTCCAGCGTGACGCGCTCCCACTTGATCTTCGCGAGCAGCTCGCGGTCGCGCGCCGCAATCGCGTAGGTCGTGAGCACCAGATCGCTCGCGCGCGCCGCGCGCACGAGCGCCCGTCCGGCGAGCCGCTCGCGGCCGTGATGCACATGCGTTCGCAGGCTCGGCGCGAAGCGCTCGGCCTCGCGCTGCCAGTTGCCGAGCACCGACATTGGGCACACCAGCAGCGTGGGGCCGATCTTCCGGCGAGCGCTCGACGGGGGCTCGCGCTCTGCGAGCAGCAACGCGAGCATCTGCACGGTCTTGCCCAGCCCCATGTCGTCGGCCAGGCAGGCACCGAGCCCCAGGCTGGACAGGAACGCCAACCACGCCAGGCCGCGCTCCTGGTAGGGACGCAACTCGCCCGCGAGCGCTGCCGGCGTGCCGATCGCGTTCAGCTTGCGCTCGCCGCTGTCGCCCAGGAGTTCCTTCAGCCACCCGTGCGCTTCGATTTCCGCGACCTCCAGCCCGCTGGCGGCACGATCGAGTCCCAGCCCGGCGCGAACGAGCTCGCCCGCCGAGGCCTCACCGCGCTCGGGCGTCTGCTCGAAGAACGCGAGTGCCGTCTCGATGTCCTCCGGGCGCAGCACGATCCACTGCCCGCGCGCCCGCACCAGCGGCAGCTTCAGCGCGGCGAGCTCGCGCAGTTCCGTCGCCGTCAGCCTCACCTCGCCAACCGCGATCTGCCACTCGTAGTCGCACAGCCCGTCGATGCCGAACAGGTTGCTGCCCTGCTCCCATTCCTTCCCGTCCTTCGGCCGGGCCTTGAGTTGGATCTTCAGCCGGGAGCTCAGCAGCGTCGGCGCCAGTACCGCGAACCCGCCGGCCTCCAACGCGGGGACCGCATCGCGAACGAACCGGTACGCCGACTCGGTCGTGAGCGCCACCTCGACCGGCGCGGCCTCGCGCAACGCCGGCTCGAGCCCGGGCCACAACCGCAGCGCGTGGCCCAGGCCACCGAGCAGGCGCTCCTGTGGATGCTCCAGGCGATGCCCGAGTAGCCGCAGACCGTTGCCGTTCGAGCGCCACACCTCGGCCGCGGGCACCAGCACGGTCGGGTCGTCCTTGGCCTGCAACAGGATCTCCACTCGCCAACCGGCCTGAACCCCTGGGTCGCGATCGGCGGCGTCCTGCCGCGCCTCTTCAATCGCCGGCGCATCGCGCCCGAGAGACACGGGAGCGGCGCACTCGTTGGCGAGCGAGAGGCGAAAGCATGTGCGGAACATCCGCTGCGCGGCATACTGCTCGCGCTCGAGTCGCCACTGCTCCAGCCGCTCGGCCAACGCGGCGAGCTCGCGACTGTCCCCGACCACGAGCGGATCAGGGCCACTCAGCGCTGCGATCCACGCCTCCGCCAACGCGCCGGCGCGCGGCGGGTGACACATGCGCTGATGCGGACCGACGCCAGCGGCCAGAAATCGCCTGGCACAGCTATCCACCACGACGCCCAACAGGTCGGTGAGCACCTCCTGCGCCGCGGTGCCGTGGCTCGGCTCGAGCCGCGTATCGGCTCGCAGCAGCGCCGGCATCGCGTGCGCGAGCAGCGCCACCCGCTCGGCGTCCTGCGCCTCATCGGTGAGCGGCTGCCAACGTGCGACCCACGCGTCATCTTCGCGGACCAGAGCGGGCAGCACACGTCCCCGCGCGAGCAACTCCAGGGCGAGCTTGCCCGCCTCGGCCAGGAACCGCAGCGAGTCCCCGACCGCAACGCCCCGCGGCGCGGACGCCGTCAGGCCCAGCAGCAGGTCCAGCGCCGCATCCACGTCCAGCCCCAACGCGGGTATCTCCCACGGGATGAGGTCCAAGGCGCGGCGATCTGCTGCCGCGCCCTCAGAGCGCAGCAGCTGCGGCGAGGCCTGCGGACCGTACGGACTCGAGGGCAGCATCAGCCCGAGGGCTCGCTCCTGCGCTTCGCCGGCGCCCGCGAGCCCAGAATCGTCGAGCACCGAACGCAGGCCCTCCAGCGGGCATGCGAACGGATGCGGCCGGGCGCGAGGCCGCTTCACCCGACGGTCGCGCCGCACTGCTGCCCGCACCGGTAGCGAGGCATCCTCGCCCCAGACCCATAGCCACGAGCCCCGCGGCCAAATTCCGTGCAAGGCGATCACCCGCGCATCCTTGCGCGCGCCGCGGACGACCCGGGCGACCATCGCCGTTGCCGCAGCACTCGACCGCCGACCCGACCATGCCGTCACCGGTTCGCGGACGACCGTCAGCGCCCGGAACACGTCTCGGTCCCGTAGAGTCCGCCGACATTCGGCTGCCGCACGCGAGGCCGAGTTCACAACACCCGGCTGCCGACGGATCAATACACTCGCAGACCCCGTGACTCGAGACGGTCGCGGTTGCAAACGGCTTGCGCGTGCGCTCAGAGGGCTGGTGGTCGTGCAGCGCGCCGGGCGAACTCGCGCGCCGCGTCGTCGCTTGAAACTGGCGCGAGCACTGCCGCCCGGCGGTATCCCGCCAACGGACCTCCCAGCAAGAGACCCCCGCCTGAGCGGGGGGTTTCTTTCATGCGCCCGAGAGGACTCGAACCTCCACGAGCTAAGTGGTCGTCTTCCGAAGTACGCGGCGAGTTTGAAGGAGTCATAACTCGGCTGGCGAATCCTGGCGGTGATGGCGCAGAGCTCCCCGCATCAGGTGACCTTGGGTGAGGAGCAGCGGCACGCGCTGGAGCGGCGCGCGGCGGCGTACTCGGGCCCGCACCGGGATGTGGTGCGAGCGAAGGCGATCCTGCTGGCGGCTGATTTCGAATACCGAGATCGCGCAGCGACTGGCGTGCTCGCGCCAAGCGGTGTCGCAGTGGCGAATACGGTTCTGCCAGGACGGTATCCAGGGTCTTGAGGAAAGACCGCGGTCGGGCAGGCCGCGGCGTTTTTCCCCCGGCGCAGGTCGCCGAGGTCAAGGCGATGGCGTGCGCGCTGCCGGCCGAGCAGGGCGTGCCGCTCTCGCGCTGGTCGAGCGCTGAGCTGGCGGTCGAGGCGGTCAAGCGCGGGATCGTCGCGAGCATCGCGGCGGTCACGATCTGGCGGTGGCTGCACGAGGACGCGATCCGTCCGTGGGACTACCGCTCTTGGATCTTCCCGCGCGACCCGCAGTTCGCTGAGAAGGCCGGCCGGATCCTGGATCTGTACGAAGGCCGCTGGGAGGGCAAGCTGCTTGAGCCCGGCGATTTCGGGCGCTTGTGCTGTTTCCGGGGGTCAGGTGAGGGCTGAGCGCGGGTAGCGCGTCCGGCCGTCTCTGGCAAGCAGCGCCTTGGCGGCGGGTGGGGTTCGCGAGTCGTTCTCGCGGTGTGGGCGTGGTTGGTGCTGCTTGACAGCGCCGTCCGGTCGCGCTTGATGGCGGCGAGGTCGGGACGGCGGGGCCCGCCCGACCAGCGGGCGGCTGGTGCGCACGCCCTCGTGCTCTTACGGTTCCGGCTTGTGAGTTCAGGAACCGAGTTGAAAAGGGCGGTGGCGGCGTGCGCCAGCGAAGCGTATGGAAGATGCTGCTCGGGCTCGAGCGGGCGGTCGTCGAGGACGTCCGCGTCGAGCTCGGTGCGATCGTGGTGTCGGTTCGCCCCACTCGCGGGAGAAGCACCGTTGTGGCGTGTGCGGGCGGCGCTGCCCGCGCGAGGACGCCGGCGAGGGACGCCGGCGCTGGCGGGCGCTCGATCTCGGGACAACGCTTGCCTTCCTGGAGGCCGATGCGCCGCGCGTGTGCTGCAAGCAGCATCGTGTAGTCGTGGCGGCGGTCCCGTGGGCCCGCCATCACGCCAGGTGCACCGTGGCGTTCGAGGACCAGTGCTGCTGGTGGGCCGCCCCCGGCCGCGAGAAGGCGACGGTCGAGCAGTTCCTGGATCTGCTCGGCAAAGAACGTTGCGCCCAGCTTGAGCTGATCTCGTGCGACACGGCCGAATCGATCGCCGCAGCGATCCAGGGTCGATGCCCGAACGCGATCCGCTGCGTGGACCGGTTCCACGTGATCAAGCTCGCCACCGACGCGCTGGATGAGATCCGCCGCGAGGTCTGGAACCAGGCGCGCCGAGAAGGACACACGCACGCCGCCAGGGAGCTCAAGGGCGCCCGGTTCGCGCTGTGGAAGAACCCCGGCAAGCTGACCGACCGCCAGACGATCAAGCTCGCCGAGATCCAGCAGACCAACAAGCCGCTCTACCGCGCCGACCTGATCTCCCAGCAGCTGCGGGACATCTACCGGGTCTCCTACCAGGAAGCGGTCCAGACGCTCGACGCGTGGCTCGCCTGGGCCCGGCG
>DATAWZ010000146.1:0-1580 GCA_036266975.1 Solirubrobacteraceae bacterium | reverse complement strand
GCGAGCAACCTCAGCCATGCATCCGGTGTGGCGAACCACAGCGGTCCCTTCCCGGTCGCCTCCGCCACGATCCGGTTCGACGGGCGCCAGGCCGACGTGTTCGCGGAGGGGCGCAGCGAGGCGCCGTCCGCGGTCGACCAGCCGCTGCTCACGGCCGGGAGCTGGGTGCGACCGGGCGGCGTGGTGATCGAGCGCACCTTCGCCGACGCGCTCGGCGTGTCGGTGGGCGACCGGGTCAGCCTGAACGGCAGGTCGTTCGCGGTCGCGGGCATCGCGGTAACCGCCGCGCAGTCGCCCTACCCGAACCTGTGCAACGGCACGCTGGTGGGGCCCACGCCGGCGGCGTCGAAGTTCTCCAACGCCTGCCCGACTTGGTTCAACATCCCATTTCTGTCGCTTCGGGACGGCCAGGAACTCGCTAGTTCTGACGAAGTCGGCCAGATCTGGATGACCGAGCCAGACGCGATCACGCTGACCTCAGCGGCAAACCCCCTGACGACCTACGCCGTGAACCTGAAGCTCGCGAACCCTAACGATGCCCAGGCATTCGCCTACGACCGCTTCGCTCGTACCGACAGCGCCACCGCTCCATTGTTCTCGACCTGGCAGGGGCTGGCGTCGGAGGACGGGAAGCTAATCCAGGACGGGCAGGGCGTGCTCGAGCCGGGGGCGTTCCTCCTCGCGCTGCTCGCGATCGCCAGCGTGGCCGTGCTCGTCGGACGCCGGCTGTCGGAGTACGCGCGCCGGGTCGGGCTGCTGAAGGCAGTCGGCGGCACGCCGAGCGTGGTCGCGGCGACCTTCCTCGCCGAAAACTTCGTGCTCGCGCTGTTCGCCGCGGTGGTCGGCCTCGCGGCCGGCTGGCTCGCGGCGCCGCTGATCACCAAGCCAGGTGCGGCCCTGATCGGGACCGCGGGCGCGGCCCCGCTCTCGCTGGGCGCCGTGGTGCAGGTCATCGGGCTGGCGATCGTGGTGTCGCTCGCGGCGACGCTCGTTCCCGCCATCCGCGCGTCGCGCGGAAGCACGGTCGCGGCGCTCAACGACGTCGGCCGCACCCCGAAGCGCCGGCGCGCCCTGGTGCGCATCTCGAGCAGGCTGCCGATCCCGGCGCTGTTCGGGCTCCGGCTGGTCGCGCGGCGCCCCCGCCGTTCGCTCCTCAGCGCGGCAAACGTCGCCGTCACCACCACCGGCATCGTGGCGGTGATCGCGTTCCACGCCTTCGCGGACAACACGCTGTCCGGATCTGTCGCCTTGACTGGGGGCGGGCTGTCCAACCCGGTGGTCAACAGGGACGAGCAGATGCTCACGATCATCACGATCATGCTGGTCGCCCTCGCCGCGCTGAACACCCTGTTCACGACCTGGGCGACCGTGCTCGACGCACGTCACGCCGCAGCGCTGATGCAGGCGCTCGGCGCCCGGTCCCGGCAGGTCAGCTCCGGGCTCGTCGTCGCCCAGGTGCTTTGCGCGCTTCCGGGCGCCATTCTCGGCATCCCCCTCGGCATCGGGCTCTTCGAGGTCGCCGTCAAACATGGGAGCCTGCCGCCGGTGACCTGGCTCGTTGCCGCGGCCATCGGGACGCT
>DATAWZ010000145.1:0-3579 GCA_036266975.1 Solirubrobacteraceae bacterium | reverse complement strand
TTGGGGGGGGTGGGCCGGGGGGGCCGCGGGCCTTTTCCCCCAAATCCACCGCGCCCGCTGGCCCCGGGGACGCGACGGGTCGGCCCGGCGCCCCGTCCCAGACCTCGGCCGGCGACCAGTCCAGCAGCTCGCACAGGCGGTCCGAGTCGGGCCGCGGGCCGGGCTCGCGCGCGCGCCGGGTCGCGTCGTCCTGGGGGAGCGCGTAGGCCGCCAGCACCGGCTTGACCGGGCGGAACAGCCAGATCGGGCGGCGCAGCTCGCCGCGCGCGGGGCGCGTGACGCCCAGCCACTTCTCGTAGACCGCGCGCGCCTTGGCGAAGTCGACGTGGATGTCGGCGTAGCGGTCGCCGGGCAGCGCGGCACGCACGCGCACCTTCTGATGCCAGCAGTGCATGCCGCTGACCGGGTCCGGATGGACGGGGAAGGTGATGTTCTGGTGCACGCCGGCGTCGCTCCACCACACGCGCGAGGAGCTCGGGTCCGGGGACTCCCACGGCTGCACCCCGTGGATCTGGCGGAAGTCGACGGTCTGCCCCTGCTCGGCCATGTCGACCAGCGCCGAGGACCAGCGCTCCATCCCCTCGCGCTCCTTCAGCCGCCAGCGGCCCATGTGGTGGGAGGCGGCCACCACCCCGGGGCGGATGCCCTCGGTGACGAACGCCTTGATCACGAACCAGCCGATCTCGGTCTCCACGCGCGCGAGCGCGCCGGTGCTCAGGCCGATGCGCTCGGCGTCCGGCGGGGACACGAGCAGCGGATGGGTGTGCGAGAGCTCGTTGAGCCATTTGGCGTTGCCCGAGCGGGAGTGGATCAGCGTCGGCAGCCGGTAGGTGGGCAGCAGCACGTACTCGCCCCGCTCGTGGTCGATCAGCGAGTGGTGCACGTGGCTGCGGCGGTAGTGGGGCACCGCCTGGTCGGGCCAGTCCCACTCTTCGAGCGTCTCGGAGAACAGCTCGAGCTTGCGCGAGGGCGAGTTGAAGCCGCGCCGCGGCACCCCGTCGACCATCGTGGCCACGGTGTCCGGGCGCCCGGTGAGCGGCAGGTGGCCGGGGTCGAACCAGGGCAGCGTGACCGTGTCCTCCGCGCCGCGCACGTCGGCGCCCGCGGGCATCTGCACCTCGCTCTCGTGCTGACGGTAGTCGTCGCGGGAGATCTCCACGCAGCCGTAGCGGCGCATGTACTCCAGCGGCTCCAGGCCCTCGGCGGCGGCCTTCTCGGGCAGCCCGGGGACCGAGTGCTCGAACATCCAGCGGTAGTACTCCTGCAGGCGGATCTTCTCGCCCGGGCGGTAGGGCGACTCGTAGTACTGGCGGATGCCCAGCGAGCCGTCGGGGTCCGCGCGCCAGGAGACCTCGATCCAGAACTCGCCCTCCTCCCACACCTCGCCCGGGTTGGCCTGATAGGTGAACTCGACGGGCTGGCCCGCGCGCTCCATGGCCACGCGGCGCACGGGCTGGCGGAAGCCGAGCCAGCGGCCCGAGTGGGTCTCGTAGGAGTGGGTGTCGTGGCGCTCGGGGCCGTGGCCCATCGGCAGCACGTAGTCGGCCCACCAGGCGGTCTCCGACCAGGTCGGGGTCATCGCCCCGTGCAGCCCGACCAGGTCCGGGTCGCGCAGCGCGCGCATCCAGGAGTACCCGTCGGGATAGGTCCAGATCGGGTTCAGCACGCGCGTGAAGAGCACCGGCTGGGTGCCGCGGCGGTCGTGCAGCAGGTGGGGCCAGAGGATGCTCATCTCGTTGTGCGCGAGCGGGTACTCGCGCGGCCAGTTGAGCTCGTTCCACTGCTCGTTGGCCGGCGGCTTGCGCCACGGCGCCGGGATGAACTTGTTCCAGGCGTTGGGCGAGGTCCCCCCCACGCTGCCCACCGAGCCGGTCAGCGCGCTGAGCAGCATCAGCGAGCGGGTGATCTGCCAGCCGTGCAGGTTGCCGGCGGCCGCGGCGCGCCAGATGTGCGAGGAGAACGCGGGCGCCGCCGCGGCGATCTCGCGCGCGACTTGCACCACGGTGGCGGCGGGCACGCCGCTCTCCCGCTCGGCGAACTCGGGCGTGTAGCGCGCGTACTCGCGGCGCAGCTCGCCGATGAAGTTCTCCAGGGTCGGCTCGCTGCCGGGCGAGCGGTGGGCCAGGTAGGTGCGCCAGTTCACCCAGCGGCGCACGAACTCGCGGTCGTACAGGCCCTCGTCGAGCAGCACCCGGGCCATCGCCAGCAGCACCGCGGCCTCCGAGCCCGGCCAGGTCGGCAGCCAGTAGTCGGCGGCCGACGCGGTGTTCGACAGGCGCGGGTCCATCACCGCGATCTTGGCGCCCTCCTGCTGGGCCTCGACGATCCGCTGGGCGTGGGGGTTGAAGTAGTGCCCGGACTCCAGGTGCGCGGAGATCAGCAGCAGAAAGCGCGCGTTGGCGTAGTCGGGCGAGGGGCGGTCGGTCCCGGCCCAGAAGGAGTAGCCCGCGCGCCCGCCCGAGGAGCACACGTTGGTGTGCGAGTTGTGCCCGTCCGAGCCCCAGGTCTCCAGGAAGCGGTCGGCGAAGCCGTCCTCGCCCGGACGGCCGACGAAGTACAGGACGTCGTTGGGGCGGCGGCTCGCGAACGCCTCGTGCATCTTCTCGGCGAACGTGTCCAGCACGTGATCCCAGCTGCAGCGCTCCCACTCCCCACCGCCGCGCGCGCCGCTGCGGCGCAGCGGATGGAGGATCCGCTCGGGATCATTGATCTGGTTGATCGTCGCCGGGCCCTTGGCGCAGTTGCGCCCGCGGCTGCCCGGATGGTGCGGGTTGCCCTCGAGCTTGCGGATCTCGTAGGTGCGCTTGTCCACGAACGCGGTCAGCCCGCACGCCGACTCGCAGTTGAAGCAGACGGTGGGGACGAGCGTGTACTCGATCGGGACCTTGCGCGGCCACGCGCTGACGTCGTACTCGGTCCACGAGTCCCACTGCTCGATCGGCGGAAAGCGTTCGAGCTCGCTCATCAGCTGAGGGGCACGCTCTGGCCCGCGCGGACCCAGGCGTCCTCGTAGAACCACAGTCCGACCAGCGCGAGCGCGCCGGCGGCCGCGAGCAGCCCGCGGTGGCCGGCGGCCAGGTAGGCGACGGCGAGCGCGACCGGCATCACCAGGCCGCACACGATCCCGCCGAGCCAGAACTGGCGCGCGTACAGGTCGCGGCGCAGGTTCAGCGCGGCGCGCTGCGCCTGCGCGGTGGCGTGACGGCCGAACGTGTCGACGGCGATGATCAGCGCGCTGAGCACGACGCCGAGCACGAGCGTCCAGCCCAGCGCGCGCAGCGCGTCGCTCGGGGCGTGGGTGAACAGCGCGGCGATGCCGAGCGCGCCCGCGCCGGCGATCAGCGCGTTGATCACCGTGTGCGGCGCGAGCAGCGGGCTCTGCCACAGGTCGCGCCCCTCGCACTGGTTGAACAGGAACGCGGTGTAGGCGGCGAGCATGACCCCGGCGGGTACCATCACCCAGCGCAGCACGTCGCGCAACCCGTGATCGCCGACGCTCGCGGCGAGCAGGAACGCGGTCGCCACGAGCGCGGCGAGGTTGATGAACTGGGCGCCGATCGCCAGCCACGAGCGCCACTG
>DATAWZ010000144.1:0-50788 GCA_036266975.1 Solirubrobacteraceae bacterium | reverse complement strand
CGCCGATCGGCCTGGCCGAGGGCGAGGCCCGCCAGCGCTGGGAGGACGGCGCCGTCGAGGATCTGCTCGACGGCATGAGCCGGATGGAGTTCACGCTGCGCTTCACGCTCAGCCACCCGGGGCTTTCGAGCACGATCGTCGGTACGAGCCGCCTCGACCACCTCGAGTCGAACGTTGCGATGGCGGAGAAGGGCCCGCTGCCGGCGGATGTCTACGAGGAAGCCAAGCGCCGGCTTCCGGCTGACTGACCGTACGCTCCGGCCACGCGCGCGCCCGCATCGCGCGCGCGATCGGCTCTACCATCCTCGGTGAGCCGCGAGGTGCCCGCGGCTCAGACTACGCGCGACGACTCGAAGTCGTCGAGCAGCGCCGCTTCCTTGGCGGGAATGATCGCCAGCGCGCATTGTCTGATCGCAACCTCGAGCCGACGCTCGATCTCGCCATCGGCGGGAGCACGCTCGGCAGCGTCCATCAGTGCATCCATGGCTGCCCACAGCAGTTCGAGCACTGTCGTCGCCTCTGGTTGATCCGGCATCGTCTGTCCTTTCGCTGGCATCGCGTCCAATCCTCAGCCGATCAACGTCGCCGTGCCCCGGTCTCTCGCGCGATGGCGCGCGACTGGACGAACGATCGGTGCGCCGGGCCGGGCGGACGTGACGAGATGCGAAGGCCTGGTCGTGGATGGTGCGAGTTGGGTCGGTTCGCCGCCCGCGCCGGCGGGGCAGGCGACGCGACCACGGGTTAAGGCAGGCTCTGGATGATCTCCACGAGCTCTTCGCGCCCGTAGCCGTTGCTACGCGCGTAGCCGAGCAGCTCGTGGGCGCGTTCGAGCAGGTTTCCGCGCTGCGGTGTGCCGCTGACGCGAATCCCGTGGCCCGGGCGCAGCTCGAGCAGCCCCTCGTCCCGCAACAGCCGCAGCGCGCGCAGGACGGTGTTGGTGTTGACGTGCATGACGGCGGCGAGATGCCGCGCGGGCGGCAGCCGCTCCCCCGGCCGCGCCTCGCCGTCGGCGATGGCCCGACGGATCTGCGCCGCGACCTGGTCGTGCAGGAGCGTCGGATCCTCGCGGTCGATCTTGACGTCGATCACTGTGCTAGCGATGGTAGCTCAGGCCGGCGGCCGCTGTATAGGTGGGTGTCAGCGGTGCGCCATGCGACCCAGTTTCAACGCGAGTTGGTCGCGACGGTTGCCGGCGGAGTAAACGCCCGCTCCGAGAGCTGGGGGTCCGCCGTCCTGGGCGAGCGCGGTGCCGAGTCGGCGTAGCCGTCGCGCCCGATGATGGCCAGAGGTTGACGACTCGGGTCCGGATAACGAACCCTGCTGAAGTCGCCCCCAGGGACACACCACCGGCCAGCGTCCACAGACGGCCGGGGGGGCAGAACGCGACCGCGCTCGGGCTGGCGTGACGGATTTGGGTTCTGCGGCGGCGTGCCTAGGAGTCGTCTGACCCGAGGAGGCCACATCCGTTAGCGTGGCCCGCGCACAACGACGACGGAGGTGGGTGAATGAGGATCGGCGGAGCGCTGGCGCTTGACTGGTTGGCGGATCTCGGCGCGACCGTGGAGGTCACGCAAGCCCTCGACGCGGCGGGGTTCGACTTCGTCTCGACCGCCGGGCACGTTCTGACCGCAGCGCCCGAGCGCTACGCGGACCGGCCGGCGCCGACCTATGCCCTCCCCTACCGCGACCCGTTCGTCCTGTACACGCATCTCGCGGCCTCGACGCGGACGATTCGCTTCAGGACCGCGATCATGATCCTGCCGCTCTATCCAACTGCGCTGGTCGCACGGCAGGCGGGCGACGTCAGCCTAATCACGGGCGGGCGGCTCGAGCTCGGCGTCGGGATCAGCTGGCAGGCGGCGGAGTACGCCGCACTCGGGCAGGACCTCCACACGAGGGGTGCGCGTCTCGAGGAGCAGCTCGAGGTGCTGAGGCTGCTGTGGACGCAGCCCCGCGTCACCTTCCACGGTCGTTTCCACGAGATCGACGACCTCGGGCTCGAGCAGCTGCCGACGACGCCGATCCCGATTTGGATCGGCTTCTCGCCAAAGGAGCGTCTGCTGCGCCGTGTCGCGCGACTGGGCGATGGCTGGATGCCCGTCGTCGACCCAGTCCCGCATATTGAGGAGCTTCGCTCGTACGTGCGCGAGAGCGGCCGCCCGGTCGACTCCGTCGCCATCGCCGGGCGACTCACCGCGACCGGCAACGCGCAGGCATGGGCCGCCGAGGCGGCACGCCTGAACGAGGCGGGCGTCACCGATCTCACGATCAGCCCGCCGCCCGGCGCCTCACCGGACGAAGGACTCGCGGCACTGATCGAGGCGCGCATCGCAATCACCGCGTAGCGCAGCCAACCGACCGACGCACGCGTCCCGGCAGCCGGGCCCTCATGTGAACTCGCACACGCGACGGGCGGCGCCATCGCGAAGGACATGTTGGTGTTCTACTCCCAGCGCTGGCCGCCATCGGGGCGGTCGCATCAATCTGACTGCAACAGCAAGCAGGCACAGGGCCGCTCACGCGCTGTGCTCCCGAGCTGCTCCCGAAACTGATCGGAGCGGTTTGATGTCGTTGTCCCAAAGTGTCAGCAGACGGGCCCGCGCGCCGGCCTCCCCCGGGCGCGCGTCGAGCGCCAGCGCTACGGCGCGCCTGCTCTCGGCTGCGCGATCCCCGGAACCGATAGGTTGCGGCGGTGGAATCCGCGACGGGTACCTCGCTTGCGGGTGATCGGGGGGATCGCGGCGATTTCGAGCAGGTACGGTCTGCGTGGAGCGGCCTTGCCGCGCACGCGACGTATTTCTTCCAGACGCCCGAGTGGATCGAACTACTCGCACGGAGACTGGAGGGCGACGTCGCGTGGGGTGCGGTCCTCGCCGGCGGCCGGCCTGCCGCCGTATCGATCCTGCGTCGCTCGGTGCGGCGCGCCGCCGGGGTCAACATCCGGATGCTCTCCCAGGTGCGCTACGGAGAGGCTCTACATCTGTACGCGGACGGCTTGCTCGACCGCGAAGTCTTAGGTCAACGCCGCGTAGGCGAGCTAGTGGATGCCTCGGGTCCGTGGCACGTCCTGTGGCTGCTGGGCCTGCGCGCCGCGTCACCATGGCTTGAGCTCGCGAGTGGCGGACTCGTGCGAGTGGAGCCGAACCGTGGCGTCGGGGTCTTGGACACGAGTCGTGAGTTCGGCGAGTGCTGGCGCGCGTTGCCCGAGAACATGCGAGATTCGATCCGCAAGGCGCGCCGCAAGATCGACGAGCACGGCGGCGCGGAAATCGTAGTCACAACCGGGCCTGAGATCGCCGCAGCGTACGAGCGGTTCGTCGAGCTGGAAGTCTCCGGGTGGAAAGCCCATCAAGGAGGCGCACTCGCGAACATGCCCATCGAGGCCGGGCTCTGGCGCGACTACCTGCGGATCGCCGACACGGCACAGGTCCGGTCGCTTCACATCGATGGCCGACTCGCCGCGGCCCAAGTCACCGTGACGACGGCGCGGACACTGTTTCTCCCCAGTATTGCCTACGCGGAGGACCTGGCCAACCTTTCACCAAGCAACGTGCTGATGGCCGACCTGCTCGAATCCTGTTGCAACGACCCAGCGATCGACCGGATCGACTGTATGGCTTGGCAGCCGTGGCACCCGCGGTGGGGCATGACTCGCGAACCGACTTACTCACTGGTCGCCTTCAACCACCGCACGGTTCGCGGTCTCGCCGCACGGTTTGCGCGGAGCGGATGGGAGCTATTCAACCGCGCGTCGGTTCGCGGTAGCGCCGCCCGCACGACGCGCCGGGGATCGGAGCGCGTCGACGAATGAGATCAACGCCGCCCGGAGAACTCACCCGGCGACCGGGACCGTCAAGCGCCCAGGCGGTTTTCGCGACGATGCAACGCAACCGTGCGATCCTGATGTGCGCGTCTTGTCCTCGCACTGCTCAGCTGGCTCTCGACCGGTCGACATCGCTGCCCTGAGTGACGACCACGCGGCCGCGCTCGCGGAGCGACTCGCACCGTTCCAGCAGCCACAAAACCGATGACGCGTGGCTGTCAGCACGCGAGGCGGCCAAGTGTGTGGGTCTCACGTTGGCTGGCTTGCATAAGCCGACTACGGCCCCCCGTCCGAGCAGGATGGTCCCGGGCGCGGGCGGTGGTTCCGGCGATCGGAGCCTGATGCCTGGACCCGCTGGGCGGGCGGCCGCACCGGCAGCTCAGCGTGGTGAGGGATGGCCCATCGCGGCGCGGAGCCGACACGCTCCGAGCGAGATGCCGCATTCGGCGGGCGCTGCGAAAAGCTGCCACGGTCTTCGTATCTCGTGATCGGCAGCTCGCCAGCCGCGCGGAAACATGGTGATTTGCAGGCTGTTCGTTAGTCGGGGCGGTCGGATTTGAACCGACGACCTCTCGCTCCCAAAGCGAGTGCGCTACCAGGCTGCGCCACGCCCCGTCTGTTCGTCAGGTGCCAGCCAAAGCTAGCAACGTCCCCGCCCGGTCCGCAGCCGCCGACGCGCCCCGGCACGGTAGTTGCGCGCTTCCCCGCGCGCTCCCGCTTTCCTTGTTTACACCGCCGACGGCACCCCGGGCCCGGGCGAACGAATAGCCTCCGGGCCCGCAATGGCTGACGTCCAACCCCTGCGCGCGTTGCACTACGACCTCGCGACGGCGAGCCCGCTCGACGATCTCGTCTCCCCGCCGTATGACGTGATCGACACCCAGCAGCGCGCGGCGCTGGCCGCGCGCTCGCCGCACAACGTCGTCGAGATCGACCTGCCCAGCGGCGCGGACCCGTACACGCACGCGGCTGAGCTGTTCGCCGACTGGCAGCGCTCGGGCGTCCTGGTGCGCGACGACGAGCCGGCCCTGTGGCCGCTCGAGCAGTCCTACGTCGGCCCCGACGGGGAGCCGCGGACGCGTCGCGGCTTCTTCGCGCGCGTGCGCGTCGAGGACTACGGCCCGGGCCGCATCCGCCCGCATGAGCGCACACACCCCGGGCCCAAGGAGGACCGCCTACGGCTGACGCGCGCGACGCGGGCGAACCTTTCGCCGATCTTCGCGCTCTACTCCGACCCGGCAGGCGCCGCCCTTGGCGCACTCGCCGCAGCGACGACCGGCGCTCCGTGGGGCGATGTCAGCGACTCGGACGGGACCCGCCACCGTGTCTGGCGTTGCGAGGATCCAGCCGCGATAGCGGCGGCGCAGGCAGCGCTCGAGCCGGCCGAGCTCCTGATCGCCGATGGCCACCACCGCTACGAGACCGCACGGGTCTACGCCGAGGAGGTCGGCGGCGAGGGCGGGCACCGCTACGTGCTGATGTGCTTGGTGGCCCTCGAGGACCCAGGTCTCACGATCTTCCCGACGCATCGACTCGTTCGCTTCGCAGACGAGGCGCGCCGGGCCGCGCTGGCGGCGGCCATCGAGCGCGACTTCGTCGCGGAGCCGGTCGCGCGCGCCGAGCTCGCGCCCCCGCCCGGCAGCGGGCCGCTCGAGCTCGGCTACCTGGACGCGTCGCGCTCGGCCCGCCTGCGCCTGCGCGACCAGGCGATCGCCGACGCGGCGCTCGCCGAGATGCCAGCGCCGTATCGCTCACTCGACACCGGCGTGCTCGAGACGCTCCTGCTGAAGGGCGCCCTTGGCCTCAGCGACGAGGACATCTCGCACCTGCATGACTTCGGCTACGCACGCGACGCCGAGCAGGCAATCGAGCTGATCGAAGGCGGCGAGTTCGACGCCGCCTTCCTGTTGCGCCCGACGCCGGTCGAGCAGGTGCGCGAGATCGCCGCAGCGGGGGTGAACATGCCCCCCAAGTCGACGTACTTCTTCCCCAAGCTCCTGACCGGGCTGCTGTTCAACCCGCTCACCTGAGCCCCGGCCGGGCGCGCCGGCCGACGGCCGCTCAGGTGCCGAAGATCCCCAGGTGGATCAGCCCGCCCACGAAGCCCATCACCGCGCCGTGGACGTAGAGCATCCACTCGTCCTCCTTGAACGCCGAGCGCAGCATCTCCACGAAGTCGCGTGAGGCCATCTCGCGCGTGCGGCTCGCGATCAGCTCGCGGATCCGCTCGCCCTGCTGGCGTGAGAATTCGGGGTCGCGAAACGGCGTGATCGTGTAGCTCGCGGCCTCGTGGGCGACCGACTCGCGGATGCTGTCGTACTCGCGCGTCCCCAGGGCGACGCGGACCGCGGCCCGCGCCGGGCCGGCGGCCCGGTCGATCGCGGGCCCCAAGGCCTCCTCGAGCATCTGGCGCGTGCGATCCCCACGCGGGCCGTCCATCAGGAAGTCCCCGATGTGCTCGAGGGTGACCACGTCGTCGGCGATCAGCCCGGCGTAGACGTCGGCCACCTCGCTCTGACGGCGCAGGAACAGCCCGTGCAGGCGCAGCGGCCCGATCTGGCGCACCTCGACCGGCTCGAAGATCAGCGACATGCCCAGCAGGTTCGTGGCCCAGCCGACGAAGACGCCGAGAATCGGCAGCAGCCACCAGGCGTGGGCGAAGTGATCGATGATGGCGACCGGGATCCCCAGCGCGAACCCAAACCAGAACCCGAAATCGACCATCAGCTTCAGCTCACGCTCGCCCGTCTCCTGGAAGATGCGGTTCACGAGCGCAGGGTTCTTCTCGAAGTGGTTGATGACCATCAGCTTCGGGTCGAGCAGCTGGTCGATGTAGGTGCCGATCTCCTCGGTGACGTGCCCGACGATGCCCGGGAGTTGCTGCTGCACGCGGGCGTACACCGCGTGCTTGGCGCGCGGCGGGACGTCGTGCCAGAGCCCGGGGTGCTCACGCTGCATCGTGCGGTCGACGATGTCCGGGACCTGCGGCTCGAACATCGAGACGATGTGCGCAGCGATCTTCTCGGGCTCGAGCTGTTGGTAGAACTCGGCCGGCGTACCGAGCTTGGCGATTGCCTTGTCGGTCGCGATGCTGCCCATCTTGGCCGCGCGCGCGGGCACGATGCCCTGCCAGCCGACCCCGCCCTCCATGATGCCGGGGATCTCCTGGAGCTTGCGGGGCAGGAAGCGCGAGAACTCCGCGAGCCACGGAACCCGTAGCCCGTGGAAGCGGACCGGGTTGAACAGCATGATCAGTCCGCTCCAGTTGATGAGCCAGCCGATAGCTCCCGTGAAGAACGGGATCGAGATGAGCTTGGGCCAGTCGGTGCTGGCAAGGATGAAGGGCATGGCTGGGGCAGGCGAGAATAACGGCCGGGGGTGGGGACGTCGAGCGGTGGGTGCGATACCGTCGGCCGGGCCGCCGATGAACCTCGTGCCTGAACCGCTGCGTCGCCCGAGCGATTCCGGGAGCGCCCTGGAGCTGGCGCCGGGCGTCGCCCGCCTGGCCCTCGGCGCCGCCTGGCGGACCGCCCGCTGGGGTGTCGGCGCCTATCTGCAGGCCGGCGAGCGGATCATGCGCGCGGCCGGCACCGGCGAGGGGGCGACCGAGCTGCTGCAGGACGCCGGCGCCGAGCTGCGTGAGTACGCCCATCGGCTGCTCGATCTTGCCGACCACAGCCACGAGCCCGGCCACACCCCGCCCGGGCCCGAGCACCCCGCCGCATCCGCCCGCCACCCCTCCCGGCGCGGCGGCCACGAGCCGAACCTGCAGGCGCGCGGCGCCGAGCTGCTCCGCCGGTCGGCCGACGTGCACTACGAGGAGGCCGCACACCCGGCGTACGCGCGCATCCTCGACGAGCTGGCGCCCGACGAGGCGCGCATCCTGCGGATGATGCGCGAACGCGGCCCCCAGCCGGCCGTCGACGTGCGCGGTGCCAAGAATCCGCTCGGCCTGAGCGCGCACACCGTGGCGCAGGGGATCTCGATGATCGGCCCGCAGGCCGGGGTGCGCTACCTCGAGCGCGTGCCGGCCTACCTGAACAACCTCTACCGGCTCGGCTTGGTGTGGTTCTCGCGCGAGCCGCTGGAGGACCACATGGAATACCAGGTGCTCGAGGCCCAGCCCGAGGTCGCCGCGGCGATCAAGAGCGCCGGGCGAGGCCGCACGCTGCGGCGCAGCATCGTGCTGACGCCGTTCGGCGAGGACTTCTGCGCGGCGTGCCTGCCGGTCGACGTGGTGGAGGCACCCGTCCACACGACGACCTCCTCGACCACGGTGCTCACGGCGCCCGCCGCGGACCAGCCCAAGAACCCCAGCCCGCGGCCGGTCTAGCCGAGCACGTTGTTGCCGCTGCCGCTCAGGCGGGGGTCCGGCGGTCGTAGATCAGGCGCAGCATCGCGATGACGTCGCGCACATCCTCGTCGTTCTCGATCCGCCTGGCCGCCGGGCCGCGGCGCTCGGGGAATACTGGGTGCGGGGTGATCCGTCCCTCCCGGTGCAGCTGCTCCCACATCTCCTCGGGGAAGAAGAAGTGCGCAGCGTGGTCGCCGTGCAGGTGGCCGATCTCCTTGCGGCCCAGGCGGAAGGCGTACTCGCCTCGCCGGCCGGGGCCGGCGGTGATGCCGGGCCAGGACGTGACCTCCTCGGTGATCTGCTCGCTGGCGGGCTTGGGCTCGGTCGCGGTGTTCATCGGAACCTCCAGATTTTCGGTGATCTTCCTCTCCGCCAGGACTTGTACAAGCTCAAGTTAACTTGAAGTCAAGGGCTGGGCCTGATTTTCTGTCAGAGGGATGGCGAACGAGCTGACGATCGGCGAGGTCGCGCGCCGCTCGGGAGTGGCGGCGTCGGCGCTGCGCTACTACGAGGAGCGCGGCCTGATCGCTTCCGAGCGCTGGGGCTCGGGCCACCGGCGCTTCCCCCGCGCGGTACTGCGCCGAATCGCCTTCATCGTCTTCGCCCAGCGCGTCGGGCTCAGCCTGGAGGAGATCGGCGAGGAGCTCGCGCAGCTGCGCGAGCACGGTGCCCCCACGCGCGAGGACTGGGCGCGGCTGTCCGGGAGTTGGACGGAGCGGATCGACGAGCGCACCGCCGAGCTGCAGCGGCTGCGCGAGAGCCTGACCAGCTGCATCGGCTGCGGCTGCCTCTCGCTCGGGCACTGCCAGATGGTCAACCCCGGGGACCGCGTCGGCAACCGCGGCCCCGGCCCGCGCTTCTGGCTTGGCGATCAGTGAGTGCCCGCTACAGCGTGTAGTTCTGCTCGAGCTGGGCGACGACGAGCTTGGCCTCGTACGCGGCACCGGCGTTGTTGAGGTGGATGCCGTCGGACTCGCGCACGATCGTTTCGCTGCCGTTGATCGGCATCGCCGTCCGGTAGACGAACCCCGGCGTGAACACCGGCACCGTGTTGATGATGTCGACGTCGTCCTGCCACGGCTCTGCGGCGACGACGTCGGCCGCGTTGACCACGCGGGCGACCTCGCGCCGGGTCGGGTCGCGTGGCGCGGGGAGCGTCAGCCAGTACACGCGCGCGGCGCCGGCCTGGCGATAGGTGTTCATCATCAGCCGCTCGCGGGTGGCGAGGATCGAGGCCCACTCGGCCGAGCAGCAGTTGACCTGCGCGCCGGCCGCGTCGGGCATTGAGAAGCCCTCGTTGGCGCCGATGAACATCACCACGGCCTGCGGCTTGTGCTGCTTGACCTGCGACTGTGCCTCGCGCGCCCAGTCCAGGATGAACGTGTTGGAGATGCTCGTGCCGATGTGCGGGTCGCGGATGACGGTGACCCCCTTGGGCGCGAGCAGCTCGGCGATGTCGTCGTCCAGCGGCGTGGACATCGAGTCGCCGGTGACCAACAGCGTGTGCAGCGGGACCCTGGCCGGCGCCGCGGCGCCGATGCTCGCCGGCGCGAAGGCGTCCGGCGTCACCGGCGGCACCGAGCCGGCCGCGCCGGGAGTGAGGTCGGCCGCGTCGAAGCCCTGGCCGTTGTCGCCCAGGTCCTGGTTGGGTGAGACGAGGTTGGTCAGGTGCCGTCCGGCCGCCTGGAAGGGAAGCTGATCGGCCAGCCAGCCCGCCGGCTTGCCGACGGCGAGCACCAGCGTGCGCCCGATCCCGTGGTTCATCGTGTCGCCCTGGTGCCGGATCGCGCCGCCCTCGAAGACCACGAGCAGCCCCGCGCACAGCAGGATGGCGAGCAGGGCGTGGCGTGCCCTCCAGCGATGCTGGTAGGTCCTCTCGAAGCGGTCCATGCGATGGTCTTCGGGCACGAGGCGCTCCTCTCAGAAACGGAAGTAGATGAACGGGGCAACGCCCTGGCTGGACACCGTCGCGCCGACGAGCATGATCGTCAGGGCAAGGGCCGCGCCGAGCAGCGCCGGTTGCAGGTTCTCGATCCACTGGCGCATCCTCTCGAGCGGACGCTCGGGCAGGTTCTGCCCGATCATCACGACCAGGATCATCACGACGGTGGCCACACCGAAGTTCTGTGGGCTCCCTCCCCAGTGCGCCAGGCGGGCGAACCACTGGCCGGTGAGCGACAGACTCTGGGCCCGGAAGAGGATCCAGCCAATGAGCACCACATGGAAGGTGAGCACCCGTTGCAGCCAGGTCGGAATCTTCACGCGGCCGCGGAAGAGGTCCTCGACGACCAGCCCGATGCCGTGCCAGCCTCCCCACAGCACGAACGTCCAGGCGGCGCCGTGCCACAGGCCGCCGAGCAGCATTGTGATGACGACGTTGCGGTAGCGGCGCACCCGCCCGCCGCGGTTGCCGCCCAGCGGGATGTATAGGAAGTCCCGCAGGAAGCGCGAGAGCGTCATGTGCCAGCGCCGCCAGAAGTCGCGCAGCGACTTGGCGCTGTACGGGCGATCGAAGTTCTGCGGGAAGACGTAGCCCATCAGCAGGGCCAGGCCGATGGCGATGTCGGTGTAGCCGGAGAAGTCGCAGTAGATCTGCGCCGCGTAGGCGTACGCGGACAGGAGCACGTCCGGGCCGTGGTAGACGGCGGGCGCCCCGAAGACCGGATCGACGGCGTGGCTGCCCAGGTAGTCGGCGATCACCACCTTCTTGACCAGCCCCATCCCGATCAGCATCAGCGCCGGGCCGACCGCGACGCGGTTGGGGTCGCGGGGCTTCTCGAGCTGGGGCAGGAACTCCCGCGCTCGCACGATCGGGCCGGCGACGAGGTGCGGGAAGAAGCTCAGGTAGACGGCCACGTCGATCGTCTTGCCCGCCGGGACCTCGCGGCGGTAGACATCGACCGTGTAGGAGATCGCCTGGAAGGTGAAGAAGCTGATCCCGACCGGCAGTGCGATCGTGGCCAGCCCGATCGGAAGGCCCAGGCCGAAGTCCGACGCGAGCTTGTCGACCGACTCGGCGAAGAAGCCGTAGTACTTGAAGACGCCGAGGTCGAGCAGGTCCAGCGCGACCGCGGTGATCATGATCGCCTTGCGCACGCCGGCCCGGTCGGTGCGGCCCATCAGCAGCGCCGCCGCCTGATTGCCGAGCGTCACGCCGGCGAGCAGGAAGCAGAACAGCGGATCGGCGGCAGCGTAGAAGCAGTACGACGCCACGACGATGAACGGCTTCCACAGCCGCGGGCGCGACATCAGCACCCACGAGAGCACGAGCACCGGCGGGAAGAACAGCCCGAATTGGACGGTCGGAAAGAGCATGCGGAGGCGGCTTTCGAGTGCCTGCGCGTCCTTGCGCCCTACGGTCCGGCCAGGATAGGCGGCCCGGGGAGAGAGGCTCCCCACCCCGCCATCGGCGTCTCGGGCGAGCGCCTTGAGCAGGTCATACGAGGGACGCGCCGAGGATTTCCGAGACTGCGAGTAGCATGAAGTGAGATGTCCAGCCCGACAGGAGAAAGAGGCGTAATGAAGGCGACCGCGCGGCGGAACGGGACGTTCAAGCACACCGTCCAGGTACGCGACCATCAGGTGACCGCCGACGAGCCGACGGAGGTCGGCGGCGAGGACCTGGGTCCGAGTCCACAGGAGTTGCTGGCCGCCAGCCTCGCCGCGTGCACGGCGATCACGATCGAGATGTACGCGGCCCGCAAGGGCTGGGAGCTCGGTCACGTCGAGTGCGACTGCGAGTACAGCCCCTCTGAGCGCGGCTGTCCGACCAAGTTCGAATTGGTGCTGCGAGTCGGCAGCGAGCTGCCCGAGGAGCAGGTCGAGCGGCTGATGATCATCGCCGCCAAGTGCCCGGTGCACCGGATCCTCGACGGCGAGGTCATGTTCCACGAGCGCGTCGAGCGGGTGCAGCTCGCCGCCTGAGGCCGCCTCCGGGGTGGACCTGCTCGCGCCGCTGCGCGAGCGACTGCTCTCACTGGATAGCGAGCCCGCCCAGCCGGGGCGCGGAGAGCAGCCGGCCGCCGTGCTCGTCCCGCTGTTCGTGCCCGCAGGCTCCTCGGCGCTGGCCGACGTGCGCGTCGTGCTCACGCGCCGGCGAGCGGACCTGCGCCGCCACGCGGGCGAGATCTCCTTTCCCGGGGGCCGGCCGGAGGCGGCCGACGGCTCACTGGCCGCGACAGCGCTCCGCGAGGCCCACGAGGAGATCGGCCTCCCGCCGGCGGCGGTGACGCTGCTCGGCACGCTGCCGGCGGTCTCGACCTTCGTGACCGGCTACCTGATCCACCCGTTCGTCGCCACCATCCCGGCGGGCCTGGCCTGGGTGCTGTCGGTCAACGAGGTCGACGAGGTGCTCGAGCTCTCGCTCGCCGATCTGACGGCAGGCGCCGGCCGCGGCGAGATCGAACGCCGCGGCCTGCGCCTGACCACCGACACCTACACGGTCGATGGCAACGTCGTCTGGGGGGCCACCCAGCGGATCGTCACCGACCTGCTCGAGCGCTGGCAGGCGGCGCTTCGCTGGTCGTCGTGAGCGCGGCGGCCCAGCAAGTGCTCCCGGCGTCGCTCGGCAGGTCGTGGCCGAACTCGATGTACGAGAGCCAAACGGACCCGTTGGCGGTGAACTCGAAATTGTTGTCGTCGAGGTCGACGAATGACGAACTCGGGGTGGTCGCCCCGCAGGCGCCGTCGTTCATGATCTGCGTCGCGGCACCGGGAGTCAGCGCGGTGCCGAACGCCTGCGAGTTCGACGCCGTGGAGGTCGCGTCGAGCTCCGCCTCGACATCGGTGCCCGAGCCGGCGTCGCACTTGAGCGTCACCGTGAACGGCCCGAAGCTCGCGAGCATCGCCGCGTTGCCCGAGCTGGCCGTGACCAGGCCGCTGCGGGCGAACTCGGCGGACGGTTCGAACGCCGACGGCGGCTGCCCGCCGAGGTTGGTGGCGTTCGTCGCGTTGGTGGCCGAGCTCGCCGTCCCCGCCGTCGACGCGATGGTGGCGGTCGAAGCAGCACCGGCGCTCTTGGCGTAGGCGACCGATAGCCCCGGCGCGGCGTTGTTGATCAGCTTCTTGACCTGCGCCTTGGTCTCGTAGGTGACCTTCGGCTTCTTCTTGTGCTTCTTGGCCGTGTGCTTGGCCGACGTCGCGACCTGGGTCGCGGCATAGCACTCCCGCCCAGCGCGACAAACAGTGCGACGAAGCTGACCACCATCGATGGCGTCGGCCGGCAGCCGTTGGATCCTCATCGCTGCCTCCCGTCCTCTCAGTTGCACCGAACGCCGGCGCCGTGCCACGCGCAGCGAGCGTCATCTAACCGGACACGAACCCACCGCGAAAAGCCCTTGATCAGGGAGCGGACATTTGGCTGGGCCGTATCAGCGGCGCAACCGCATGTCGGCCGGCGGGACCGCGGCCGAGAGCAGCTGATCGAGCTGGGCGTGCACGGCGGCGACCCAGGCCGGACCGTCGGCGGGATCGACCGTGATCGGCCCGTAGGGAATCGCGTTGTAGGCGCAGTGTGCCCGCGCGAGCTCGCCGCCCTGCTCGAGCACCTGGGGCGCGACGCTGCCGCGCGCCTCGTACAGCACCCCGCGAATCGTCGTGTCGATCGTCTGGGAGAGCATGAAGGCAAGCCGCGAGCCGTGCAGGGCGGCGACGCCCTCCGGCTCGCCGCGCGCGGTGCCCAGCAGCCAGGCGAGCGCCGTGACGTTCTCCAGCGCATAGCGCAGCGAGGCGATCCGGTCGGGCGTGCCGATCCAGCACTCGGCGCCGGTGGCCTCGATCGCGGCGCGCCCGGCCTCGGTTCGGGTGGTCGCCCGGACGGCGTGGCCCGCGGCCATCAGCTCGGCGGTGAGCTGGCGACCGCGACAGCCGCCGCCCACGAGCAGGACGCGCGCCATCAGCGCGCCGCGCGCGGGGGTCGCGGCGTCTCGGCCCGCAGAGCGAGACGCTCGCGGTACTCGCTCGCGGTCAGCGGCGGGCGCCCGTGACGGGCGCGCCGGGCGTTCACCGCGCGCAGCAGATCGGCCTCGTCCTCGGCTGCCTCGGCCGGCGACTCGCCCCCGAGCAACCGCTCGCACTGCTCGCGCCGCCAGGCCTGGTCGCGCGCGACCTCGAGCTCCACCTGCTCGAGCGTGCGGTCGGGCTGACCGCGGCGCCTCCGCCGGGCGTTCTGCGCCGCGAGCATCTGGGAGACGTCGTCGGCCTCGTTCTGCGCCTCGAGCTCGGGCGAGCGCGTCGGCTTCCAGTCGAGGATCTGCGCGACATCGCCGGGGCTGCGCCAGGCGACCAGCAGCGAGAGACCGACGATCGCCGCGATGCCCCCGAGTACGGCCAAGCCAAAGCCCAGATCACCCATATGGTGATCGTACCGGCCTGTGCGCGTGCCGGATGGCGGCCCCACCCTCCTGGCCCGCGCACGCCTCCACGCGAAGCATCTCATATTCGGACGGCGCCCGTGAGCGGAATCGGGACGCCCGTTACCGTAGAGCGCCCCGCGCACCGCCAGGAGGCCCGATGGACTTCGATCTCACCGACGAGCAGCGCATCCGCAAGGCATCAATCGGCCGCTCCCTGACCGGGATCAACCCGCTTCTCGCCGCCTGAAAGGATCCCGCCATGAGCACACCTCAGACAATCGCCGTCATCGGCGCCGGCACGATGGGGAGCGGGATCGCCCAGCTCGCCGCGACCCCGGCCGGCGCCCGCACGCTGCTGCACGACCCGCTCCCGGAGGCTCTCGCGCGCGGCCGCGCGCGGATCGAGAAGGACCTGCGCCGGCTCGCCGAGCGCGGCAAGGTTCCGCCGGAGGAGGTCGAGGCGGCGCTCGGTCGCCTGCACGTGGTCGACTCGCTGGGGGGCTTGGCCGACGCCGATCTGATCATCGAGGCCGCTCCCGAGCGGCTGGAGCTCAAGCGCGAGCTGTTCTCGACGCTCGAGGGCATCGTCTCCGAGCGCTGCGTGCTGGCGAGCAACACCTCCTCGCTGCTGGTCACGGCGGTCGCCGCCGGCCTGGCCCACCCCGAGCGGGTCGTGGGGATGCACTTCTTCAACCCCGCGCCGGTGATGCGCCTGCTCGAGGTGGTCGCCGGAGTCGAGTCCGGCGAGGAGGCGCTCGCGCTCGCCCGGGCGACCGGCCAGGCGATGGGCAAGACGTGCATCGACGCCACCGATGGGCCCGGGTTCCTGGTCAACCGCTGTAACCGGCCGTTCAACCTGGAGGCGATGAAGCTGCTCACCGAGGGTGTCGCCGACATCCGGACGATCGACCGCATCATGCGCCTGGCCGGGGGCTTTCGCATGGGCGCCTTCGAGCTGATGGACCTCGTCGGGATCGACGTCGGCTTCGAGGTCGGCCTCTCCTTCCACGAGCAGAGCTTCGGCGAGCCGCGCTGGCGGCCCTCGCCGGTCTCGGTGCGCCAGATCGCCTCCGGGCGGCTCGGCCGCAAGACCGGACGCGGCTTCTACGACTACTCCGACGGTGCGCACCGCCCCGACGATCCCGAGCCGCCCGCGGCCGGCGGCGGCGAAGGGCTGGTCGTGATCAGCGGCGGCGGCGTCCTCGCCGACGAGCTGCGTGAGCTCGCCGCCGAGGCGGGCTGGGAAGTCGTCTCGGCGGCCGAGACGCTCGGCGAGCTCGCGTTCCTGATCCTCGACTGCGGCGAGGATGACGAGTACGACGAGGAGTCCGCGGTGGCCGAGGGCGGGCCTCGCGCGATCCTGTGCGACGCCGGTTCGCTCGCCGCGCTGGACCCGGCCGGCCCGGCCGTCGGCTTTCACGCCCTCCCCCCGCTCGCGGAGGGCCGGCTGATCGAGCTCACCCGCCAGCCGACCAGCTCGGAGCTGGCCGTCGAGCGCAGCGAGCGCTTCTTCTCGAGCCTCGGGCGGCACCTGGCGTGGGTCGGCGATGCGCCCGGGCTGGTGCTCGGGCGACTGGTCAGCCAGCTCGTCAACGAGGCGGCGTTCGCGCTGACCGAGGGCGTGGGCAGCGCGGCCGACATCGACACGGGCATGGTGCTCGGGCTCAACCACCCGCGCGGGCCGCTGACGTGGGCCGACGCCGCCGGCCTGGATCACGTGCTCACGATCCTGGACGCGCTGCGCGAGGAGCTGGGAGAGGAGCGCTATCGCGCCGCGCCGCTGCTGCGCCGCCTGTACCTTCAGGGGCGCCTCGGCGCCGCCTACGGCCAGGGCTTCCACGACTACGAGTAGCGATCTCACGCCGCGGGCGGGACGGCCGTCTCCACAGGCAGATGCCCCCGTTCCAGCGCTTCATGCAGGAGCACGGCGACGCCGTCTGGCGGCTGCTGCTGGCCAACCTGCCCCGGCAGGAGGCCGAGGACTGCTTCCAGGAGACGTTCCTGGCCGCCCTGCGGGCCTACGAGGCCCTCTCGGCCGACGCCAACGAGCGGGCCTGGGTGCTGACGATCGCCCATCGCAAGGTGATCGACGCCTACCGAGCCCGCGGCCGGCGGGCCCTGCCCATGGCCGAGGTTCCCGAGCGGGCGGTGCCGCCGCCGGCGCCGGGCGGCGATGAGGAGCTCTGGTCGCGCGTGCGGGCGCTCCCGCCCAAGCAGCGCGCGGCGGTGACGCTCCGCTTCGTCGGCGACCTCGCCCACGCCGAGGTGGCGCAGGCGCTGGGATGCAGCGAGGAGGCGGCTCGGCGCTCGCTGCACGAGGGGCTGACACGACTACGACGCGAGGTGACGAAGTGAGCGATGTGGAGAAGGTGCTCGAGCGCGGACCGCAGGCACCGGCCGGCGAGGCCGCGCGGCTCGCGCGCGCCGTCGCCGAGCGGGCCGCCGCGGACGGGGAGGCGTTCGCCTATGCGAGCGTCGAGTCCCCCTTCGGCCCGCTGCTGGCCGCGCGGGGACCGCAGGGGCTCGTGCGGCTGGCGTTCCCCGAGGAGGAGGTCGACGGCGTGCTCGGCGACCTGTGCTCCCGCGTGACGCCGCGCCTGGTCGAGGCGCCGGGCGCCCTGGATCCGGTGCGGCGCGAGCTGGAGGAGTACTTCGCCGGCCGGCGGCAGGACTTCGAGACGCCGATCGACTGGCGGCTGGTGGCCCCGTTCGGCCGCCGCGTGCTCGCGGCCGCGGTCGCGATCCCCTACGGATCGACGCTCACCTACACCGAGGTGGCCGCGCTCGCCGGCAGCCCACGCGGCTCGCGCGCCGCGGGCAATGCACTGGGCGCCAACCCGATCCCGATCGTCGTCCCCTGCCACCGGGTGCTGCGCCGCGGCGGCGCGCTCGGCGGCTACGCCGGCGGCCTCGAGCGCAAGCGCTACCTGCTCGACCTCGAAACGGTCTAGTGGTGGTCTAGTGGCACCTCCTGCAAAGGAGGCACCACTAGGACAGCGGCGGCTTGGCCGTCACCGGTGTGACCTGGACCAGGCCGCAGTGCAGGTGCTCGATCGTCCCGCCGTAGGGCGAGATCCGAGCGTGCTGCCCGCTGAGGGTCACCGTCCCGGTCACGCCCGGCGGAGTGAACCGCACCTTCGCGGCCGTCGGGCAGGTGAGGTTCCCATAGCCGGTCTGGTCGGCGTAGTCGATCGCGAACCACGCGTCGTGACCGGGCGCGAGCGTCAGGAGCTTGGACCGGTTGATCCCGTCCGCGCCCGGGGGCGCGTGCTCGTTGGTGGTGGCGATCTCCTGGCCGGAGGCGCTGAGCATCTGCAGCCGCGGATAGCCCTCTAGCGTGCACGCGCGCGAGCCGCGGTTCACGAAGGCGAACTCGCTCTGCAGGCTCCCGGCGGCGCCGCTGCCCTGACCGGCCTTCACGCTGAGCACGCTGCTCGAGCAGCGCGACGCGGTCGGTGTCGACGCGGCGGCCGAGGCGGCGAGCCCGCCCGCGAGCAGCGCGCCCGCGAGCAGCGCCCCTACGTGCCGGGGGCCCACTGCGCCTCCGCCAGATCGCCGGTGGGCATCCCCTCGGGAGTCGGGATCTCGGGCGTGTCGCGCAGATACCACTCCGCGTCGAGTGCCGCCTGGCAGCCCGAGCCGGCCGCGGTGATCGCCTGCCGGTAGGTGTGATCGACCAGGTCGCCGGCCGCGAACACGCCGGGCCGGGGCGTGCGCGTCGAGCGCTCGTCCACGATGACGTAGCCGTTCTCGTCGACCGGAACCTGATCGTCGACGAGCTCGGACTGGGGCTCGTGGCCGATCGCGATGAACAGGCCGGTGAGCGGGACCTCGCGGATCTCGCCGGTATGGGCGTGGCGCAGACGCGCGGTCCCGAGCGCACCGTTCTCGCCGCACAGCAGCTCCTGGACCACGTACGGCGTCAGGAACTCGACGTTCTGCTGCGCGCGCGCCCGCTCGAGCATGATCTTCGACGCGCGGAACTCGTCGCGGCGGTGCACGATCGTCACCTTCTCGGCGAACTTGGACAGGAAGATCGCCTCCTCCATGGCGCTGTCGCCGCCGCCCGCGATCAGCGTCTGGGCGCCCTTGAAGAAGGCCGCGTCGCACGTCGCGCAGTAGCTCACGCCGCGTCCGCTGAACTCCTCCTCACCGGGCACGCCGAGCTTCTTGTGCTCGGCGCCCATCGCGAGGATCACCGTGCGCGTCTCGAAGACCGTCCCGTCGCCGACGTGCACGCGGTGCACCGCGCCGGGCTCGTTGCCCAGCTCGATGCGCTCGACCTGGTCGGAGATCAGGCGCGCGCCGAAGCGCTCGGCCTGGTCGCGGAAACGCTGCATCATCTCGGGCCCCATGATCCCCTCGGGGAACCCGGGGTAGTTCTCCACGTCGGTCGTCTGCTGCAGCAGCCCGCCCCACGCGTAGCCCTCGACGACGACCGGGCGCAGGTTGGCGCGCGCGGTGTAGAGCGCGGCCGTGTAGCCGGCCGGCCCGCTGCCGACGATCACCACGTTCTCGATGTCCGCCATCTGCGCTCCTCGCTCATCGTAGATTTCACCTACTTTACTTTCTGAAGTATAGCGTCACGCCGGCGCAGGCGCGGTCTCCACCGACAGTCCCTGCTCGCGCCAGCGGCGCACCGTGCGCCGCAGTTGAAGGTAGGCCACCGCGCCCGGCGCCGTCGGCAGCCAGAAGGCGAAGCCCCGGTAGACGAGCACCGAGACGACGGCGAGGTCGGCGTGCACGCCGAAGGCGAGCAGCGCGCCGATCATGCCGCCGTCGACACCGCCGATGCCCCCGGGGATCGGCAACAGGTTCGCGAACATCCCCACGAAGTAGGCCATCCAGATCACGGTCAGGGGCGGCGGATGCCCGAAGGCGTGAAACGACGCCCACAGCGTGAGAATGTCGAATCCCCACCAGGCCGGCGCGCCGAGCAGACCGGGATCCCGGGCGCGCGCGAGCTCGACCGCGGTCTCAGAGCCGCTGCGGATCAGCGCCGGCACGCTCGCGATGCGCACGAGCAGCCGGTGCAGACGACCGGGGCCCCGCGTGCCCCGCGGCTCGGGAGCCAGGCGCCGGGAGACCCGCTCGGCGTGCCGCGGGCGGAGCGCCACTCCATAGACGACGGCCAGCGCCACCACCCCGAAGATCGCCGGGATCATCGTGATCGCGAACGACCCTCCCCCCGGGAACAGGCCGATCTGCAGGCCCACGCCGGCGATCACCAGCGAGCCCATGTAGACGGTGTAGAGCAGGATGTTGAAGGCGACCATGCGGCAGGCGACGATGCGGGCGGCCATGCCCGCGCGCCGCAGCGCCCACGCGGTCAGGGCCACGCCGCCGGCGCCGCCGGCCGCGAATAGGCGAGTGGCGGCCAGCCCGGCCATCGTGATCTCGTAGCTCGCCCGCCAGCCGATGGGGCTCTCGCGCTCGCGCCTGACGAACACGCACCGGAACAGGACCACGTAGCCGACGAAGGAGCAGACCTCGAACCCGGCGCCGAGCGCAAGCCAACCGGGCTTCCCGCGCTCGACCCGGTGCCAGGTCTGCTTCAGGCCCGCGAGCTTGGGCAGCACGAAGTACAGGAAGGCGATCGCCGAGAGGGTGAAGATGACCAACGCGACCTTCTGCTCGCGCGTGATGTGCACGCGCGGCATGTCCTCGTCGCGCGGATCATGGTGCGGGCGCCGCAGGGTCAGGCGGCGGCGGTGCTCGCCGGGCGTGGCGCGATCCCGCTCCTCGGCCACGGCGCTAGCCGGACGCCGCCAGGCGCTCGAGTTGGCCGATCGCGCCGGAGACCGCCCGCAGCGCCGGCTCGGCCCGAGGACCGAAGCGGCGCACGACGGCCGTCACCGCCGCGCCGCCGAGCAGATCGACCACGTAGTGCTCGCCGAGGTAGACCAGCGAGAAGCCCAGCGTGAGCGCATAGGCCCAGCCGAGCGCTCCAGGCCCCGGGCCGCACTCCGAGAGGAGCTGGGCAGCCATCAGCGACGTGGCGAAGTGCAACGAGGGCATGGCGGCCAGGGGATTGCCGCCCAGAACCTCGTAGAGCGGGCCCCAGCGCTCCTTCCAGAAGTGCTCGCCGTACTCGACCATCATTCGGCGCACGGCGAGGATGGCCTTCGAATCGGCGCCGTGGCGCCCGGGGTCGCCCACGCGCTCGGCCAGCGCGGCGAGCGCCTCGCCCCGGTCGGGCGCGTCGGCGACCTCGCCCTGCACGGTGGCGGCGTACCACGGCGGCGCGGTGGGCAGGACCCAGTACACGCTCGCGCCGAGGTCGAAGACGGCGTAGGTCATGACCGCCGCGCGGTCGAAGCGCTCAGGGTGGCGGAACATGATGTACAGCAGGGTCCCGTGGGGCACGAAGAACCACGTCCAGTGCGACCACACCAGTACCCGGTCCAGCGCGGTCCAGCGATCGGCCTCCGCCAGCGCGCGCTGCAGGCGCACGGTCGGCAGCTCGCCCAGTCCGAGCGCGCGGTCGAGCACGATCGGATAGTCGATGCGCACCTGGCGAGCCTGCTGGGCGGCGTCGTCATGCGGGGTTTTGTACAGGGCCAGGTAGGCCCACATCTGCAGCGCACAGGTGGCCACGTCGCGCCGCCGCGAGCGCGGGACCGCCACGCAGAGCGCGACGGGCGCCGCGAACGCCGTGGCCTGGGCGACCGCCGGTGGGGCGGGAAGGCGGCGGCGCAGCACCGGCGCGGCGACGCCCACCCCGAGCGCCGCCCACGCGGCCGCTCTGATCGCTCCCAGGCGCACGGGCCGCGAGTATATGGACGGGAGCGGCCGCTAGGAGACTGCGGCGGCCTGGACCAGACCGGCCACGACGCGGCTGCGCTCGTCGGCCTCGGGGTGCCACTGCACGCCCAGCGCGAAGCCCAGGTCGGGCCGCTCGATCGCCTCGGGCAGCTCGTCGAGCGTCGACCACCCGGTGATGACCAGCCCCTGGCCCAGGCGCTCGATGCCCTGGTGGTGGTGGGACCTGGTCGAGTGGTGCTCCTCCCCGGCCACCCGGGCGGCCAGGGACCCCGGCTGCAGGCGCACGTCGTGCTCGGCCCCGTCGAAGGAGCCGAGCACCCGTCGGTGCTCCTCGTGGCCGAACCGCTCGGGCACGTGCTGCAGCAGCGTCCCCCCGCAGGCGACGTTGATCAGCTGCATCCCACGGCAGATCCCGAGCAGCGGCAGCCCGCGCTCCAGCGCGGGGCGCACCAGCGCGATCTCGAACGCGTCGCGCTCGGGCACGGTGCCGACGGTCAACGGATGGGCCTCGGCCCCGTAGCTGGCCGGGTCGATGTCGGCGCCGCCGGCGAGGAGCAGCCCATCGAGCAGGTCGAGGATGGGATTAGGGTCGGCGGTCAGCGCAGGATCGGGAGGCAGGAGAAGGGCCATGCCTCCTGCTCGCTGCACCGCGTCCACGTAGGCACGCGGCGTGAGCATCGCGGGCTGGTCCCACACGCTCCAACGCGCGCGCTCGAGTGCGGCGGCGATGCCGATGATCGGTCGTTGCACGCCGGAAAGGCTAGAAGAGGGTGAGCCGGGCCCCTCTCCCATTTCCATCGCATCGCCGCCCGTGGGACGGTCGGGCGATATAGCATCCCCGCCCGTGAGCCCGGCGCCCGCGGTCAAGCACGTTGCCTTCAGCGTCGAACGTGGCGTCGCGATCATCGAGCTGCACCGCCCGGATCGGATGAACGCCTGGATCCCCGAGCTCGGCGACGAGCTGCGGGCGCTGCTCGACTACTGCGGCAGCGAGGACGAGGTCCGGTCGGTGCTGGTACGCGGCGCGGGCCGCGGCTTCTCCGCCGGCGCGGATCTGCAGACCCCCACCGCATACGTCACCGACAGTGGGCGCCCGCACGTCGCCCGCGTCCTGCAGGAGCACTACCACGCGGTGATGACCGGGGTGCGGCGGCTGCCCAAGCCCGTGATCGCCGCCGTGCACGGCGCCACCGTGGGGATCGGCGCCTCCCTGGCGCTCAGCTGCGATCTGATCATCGCCGCCGAGAGCGCCTACTTCCTGTTCGCCTTCGTCAACATCGGGCTGGTGCCCGACGGCGGCTCGAGCCTGCTCCTGCCCAGCCGGATCGGGCTCGCGCGGGCGACCGAGCTGGCCATGCTCGGCGAGCGCCTGTATGCGCCCAAGGCGCTGGACTGGGGCCTGGTCAACCGCGTAGTGCCCGACGAGGAGCTGGCCGAGCAGTCCCTCGCGCTCGCCGAGCGGATGGCCGCCGGCCCGACCCTCTCCTACGCGGGAACCAAGCGCCAGCTCAACAACTGGCTCTTCCAGCGCATGGACGAGCAGCTCGAGCTCGAGTCCATGATCCAGCAGGAGATGGCCGAGAGCGGCGACTTCGCCGAGGGCGTGATGGCCTTCCTGCAGAAGCGCCAGGCCGCGTTCGGTGGACGCTGAGCCCAGACGTGAAGCAACTCGCCGCGAGCCGTGAATAGAATCCCCCGTCCCTTGCGCCGCCGCCCCGCCAACGCCCGTCGGACCGCCGTCCTGCTCGCTGCCTGTCTGTCGGCCGTGGCGCTCGGCGCGCTGGCCTTCGCGCCCGGCGCATTCGCCGACCTCTTCACCCCCCAGAGCGGCGGTTCGCCCAACGCGAACAACATCGACAGCCTCTACAAGATCACCCTGTATGTGGCGATCGTCATCTTCGTCGGCGTCGAGGGGACGCTCTTCTACACGCTCGTCCGCTTCCGCGCGCGGCGCGGCGCCGTGCCCGCCCAGATCCGAGGCAACACGCGCCTGGAGATCGGCTGGACGTTCGGCGCCGCGGCGATCCTGCTGGTACTCGCGATCGTCACCTTCGCCAAGCTCTCCTCGATCCAGGATCCGGTCAACTCCGGCCCGGGCGGCGACTCACTCGCCGCAGCGGCCGACGGCGACACGCTCTACGCGACCAGCAACCAACGCCTGCCGCCCAACGGCAAGTCGCTGAGCATCAAGGTCATCGGCCGGCAGTTCATCTGGCAGTACGTCTATCCGGGCACGTTCCTGAAGACGTCCAACCCGGACCTGCTCGGCCAGCCCTACACCTACGAGGACATGGTCGTGCCCACCAACACGACGGTCACGCTCAACATCCAGAGCCTCGACGTCGTGCACTCCTGGTGGATCCCCCAGCTCGGCGGCAAGTTCCAGGCCGTACCCGGGTTGAGCAACTACACCTGGTTCAAGATCGACAAGCCCGGGGTCTACCGCGGGCAGTGCGCCGAGATCTGCGGACGCCTGCACGCCGCGATGATCGCCCAGGTCACGGCGGTGCCGCCCGCCCAGTTCGACCAGTGGCTGTCCAACCTGGAGAGGAACATCGCCGCCGCCGACGCGGCCGCGGCGGCCGCCCGCACCAACCTCAACAGCCAGACCGGCGCCTCGGCGGTGGAGAACCCATGATCGCTCGTCCTGAGAGCTGAGGAGACCGATGGCCATCTCAACAGCAAGCCGCAGCGCACTGCGCCCCGTCCCTCAGATCGTGGCGGACAAGGTCGAGCGCGAGCCGACCGGCTGGTACAGCTGGCTGACGACGACCGATCACAAGCGGATCGGAATCCTCTACATCGTCACGACGTTCTTCTTCTTCATCATCGGCGGCGTCGAGGCGCTGATGATGCGCCTGCAGCTGGCCGTTCCGGATAACACGCTGGTCAAGCCCGAGGTCTACAACCAGCTCTTCACCCTGCACGGCACGACGATGATCTTCCTCTTCGTCGTGCCGATGATGGCGGGCTTGGGCAACTACTTCCTGCCGCTGATGATCGGCGCGCGCGACATGGCCTTCCCGCGCCTGAACGCGCTCTCCTACTGGCTGTTCCTCGCCGGCGGAATCGTCTTCTACGCCTCGCTGTTCTGGACCCCGCCGGAGGCCGGCTGGTCCAGCTACGTCCCGCTCTCCTCGATCGTGTACTCGCCCGCGGGCGGCCAGGACGCGTGGATCTACCTGATCCACCTCACCGGCCTGTCCTCGCTGGTCGGCTCGATCAACTTCTACGCGACGATCGCCAACATGCGGGCGCCGGGCATGAGCTGGGGGCGTCTGCCCCTGTTCGTTTGGGGCATCCTCACTTACTCGATCCTGCTCATCGTCGCGCTGCCGGTCATCGCCGCCGCGGTGACGATGCTCCTCACCGATCGCCACTTCGGCACCCACTTCTTCGATCCCAGCAACGGCGGCTCTGCGTTGCTCTGGCAGCACCTGTTCTGGTTCTTCGGGCACCCAGAGGTGTACGTGATGGTCTTGCCCGGCTTCGGGATCGTGTCGGAGATCTTACCCGTCTTCAGCCGCAAGCCGATCTTCGGCTACCGGGCGATCGCCGCCGCCACGGTGTGCATCGCCTTCCTCGGCTTCCTCACCTGGGCGCACCACATGTTCGCCACCCCGAGCCCGCTGGTCGTGCTGATCTTCGTGATGATCAGCTCGTTCCTGATCGCCGTGCCGACGGGAGTGAAGATCTTCAACTGGATAGCCACCCTGTGGCAGGGGGCGATCGAGTTCCGAACCGCGCTGCTGTTCTGCGTGGGCTTCATCGCGCTGTTCACCATCGGCGGCATCTCGGGCATCTTCCTGGCCGAGTTCCCCGTCGACTGGCAGCTGAACGACACCTACTACGTCGTCGCCCACATCCACTTCGTGCTCGTCGGCGGCGCCGTGTTCACCATCTTCGCCGGGATCTATTACTGGTTCCCGAAGATGAGCGGCCGCATGCTCTCCGAGAGCCTGGGCAAGGCCTCGTTCGGGTTCATGTTCGTCGGCACCCTGCTGACCTTCCTGATCCAGCACTCGCTGGGACTGGACGGAATGCCGCGGCGGGTGTACCAGTACCGCAACTACGGGCACCTCGCGCTCTACAACATGATCTCCACGGTCGGCTCCTTCGTCCTGGCCTTCGGTGTGCTGCTCACGGTGATCAACGTGGTCATCAGCCTGCGCAAGGGCGCCAACGCCGGCCCGGATCCGTGGAAGGGCAACACGCTCGAGTGGTTCACGACCTCGCCGCCGCCGGTGAACAACTTCGATGTGGTTCCGCGCGTGCGCTCGGTCGAGCCGATGAAGGACATCCGCCGCGAGGTCGAGCGGCGCACCGGCGTCACCCGGTCGGGTTCGGCCGCGGACATCCCGGTGCCCGCCGGGGCGACGCGGGTCGGGCACTGACCACGCCCGGTGCCGCGAACGAATACCCGCTCTGACGCACGGCCTTCCATCGGCGGATAGGCTGTTTTCGCCGTGAGCGAACCCGTCTCCGCCAGCATCGCCCTGCCCGCACCGCGGGCCGTGAAGGCCCGTCAGGTCCTCGTCGACTACGTCGCGCTGACCAAGCCGCGGGTGCAGTCGCTGCTGCTGCTGACGACGATCACCACGATGTACATCGCCGGCGAGCCCTCCCCCGGGCGCGTCGCGCTGACCTGCCTGGGCGGCTCGTTGTCGGCGGGAGGCGCGGGCGCGATCAACCACTACTGGGACCGAGACCTCGACGCCCAGATGCAGCGCACCGCCGATCGGCCCGTCCCCTCCGGGCGTGTGTCGCCCCGCGCGGCGCTGCTGTTCGGGCTGCTGCTCGGCATCCTCGCGTTCGCCGAGCTCGCGCTGTGCGTGAACCTCCTGGCCGCGGCCCTCTCGATGAGCGGCTTCGTCGGCTACGTCGCCATCTACACGATCTGGCTCAAGCGCCGCACGACGCAGAACATCGTCATCGGCGGCGCCGCCGGCGCGGTACCCCCGCTCGTGGGCTGGGCGGCCGCCACCGGTCATCTGGCGCCCACCGCGCTCTACCTGTTCGCGATCGTCTTCTACTGGACCCCGCCGCACTTCTGGGCCCTGTCGCTGCTGATGAAGGACGAGTACGCCAAGGTCGGCGTGCCGATGCTCCCGGTCGTCAAGGGCGAGCGTGAGACCCGCCGGCAGATCCTGCTCTACACGCTGCTGCTGTACGCGGTCACGCAGCTTCCGTTCTGCGCCGGACGCTTCGGAGTCGCCTACCTGGCCGCGTCGATGACGCTCGGCGCCGGCTTCATCTACGGGGCGGTCCAGCTCCAGCGCCGAGCCGACCGTCGGGCGGCGCTGCGCCTGTATCTGTACTCGCTCGCCTACCTCGCGCTGCTGTTCTGCGCGATGGTCCTCGACGTCCGTTTGTAGGCCGCCGCAGGCGCTCCCCCGCGCGCTGGCAACCGATATGCTTCCGCTCCCATGATGACGCGTCGGCTCGCCGCCAAGAACATCCGAACCGGGCTGCTCGTCACCATGGTCAGCCTGTTCATGTTCGCGCTGGCCTTCATCGTGGCGGCCATCTACATCTCGTGAGCCCGCTCGACCCCGAGATCCCGCCGGCCGGCGAGGAGATCCACCTCCCCGGCCCCACGATCCTGCCGCTCGTCCTCGCGGCCAGCCTGACGATCACGCTCGTCGGCATCACGTTCAGCATCATCCTCGTGATCGGCGGAGGGCTCGTCTCGATCGGCGTCATCGCGCGCTGGATCATGGACGTCCGCCACGACATCGCCGAGCTGCCACTCGGCGATGACGGTCACTGACAGCCGCTGAGCACTGCCCGGGTGGCGCTCGGCGGCCGCGCGCGGCAATCGGCCGCGCGCGGCATCCGCTCTTCCGCACGGCCCCTCCGCCGCGCGTGGACCCTCCGGCTTTAGCCCGCGGACCTCAGAGGCTCGGTGAGCCTCATGGGTGCGGAGATACGGCGCGCGCCGAGGCGGATTGACGCCCGGCTCATCGATTCACGCACCTGCATCGAAGTGTCATTAGTCACAAGGATCGGAACGGGTGTCATTTGCCACGAAACCCGGCTTGGATGCTACCGATCCGGCCGGTCAAGCGCAATCGGAGGGCGACCATCACCCTGCGGAACCGACCGTGCTGGCGTTCGTCGCCGGGAGGGTTTAGGATCCCGCCCAGGGTATGGGAGAGATGGTTCAACGGTGCGTCGATGCGTGACAACCCCCCGGTCCGCTGGCTGGTCATCGGCGGCGTCGTCGCGTGCGCGATCGGTATCACGCTCGGTCTGACGATCAACTGGTTCCCGGTTGAGGCGTCCAAGCAGTCCGACAAGATCGACGCGCTCTACAACGTCCTGATCATCGCCTCGGTGCCGTTCTTCGTGCTGGTGGCCAGCGTGGTGATCTTCTCGGTGGTCGCCTTCCGCATGCGGCCCGGCGAGGAGAACCTCGACGGCCCGCCGATCCACGGCAACACCAAGCTCGAGATCGGCTGGACTGCCGGCCCGTCGATGCTCATCCTCGGCTTGGTCGTCTACTCGCTGATCGTGCTGCACGACATCGGCGAGAAGCCGCCCGGCACCATCCAGGTGGGCGTCACCGGTCGCCAGTTCGCCTTCAGCTACCAGTACCCCAGCTCGCTGACGCACGGCAAGCCGCTGGACAGCAACGAGCTCTATATCCCCGACGGCAAGACGGTCGACTTCTACATGACCTCCCTGGACGTGATCCACGCGTTCTGGGTCCCCGCGTTCCGGGTCCAGCAGAGCCTCGTCCCCGGCATCACCACGCACCTGATCGTCGACCCCGACCGTCTCGGCACGTACGACGTCATCTGCAACCAGCTTTGTGGCGTGGGCCACTCGCTCATGCGCTCGGAGGTCCACGTCGTCACGCCAGCCCAGTTCCAGACCTGGCTCACCGCCCAGGTCAAGGCTGAGGCGGTCTCGGGCCCAACCGTGAGCAACACCGAGTAATGCGCAGTCGTTCGCAGGTACTCGCGAGGAAGGAGAAGCACTGATGTCGACCAAGTACCTCCGCCAGCCGGGGTTCATCCGGGGCGGATTGGGCATGGTGATCGCGTTCGGCTTCTCGATGTGGTTGGTGTGGATCATCCGCATGGGCTACGGCCACCCCCACTTCACGCACTTCCTCGACCCGACCTCGATCTGCGTGGTCTCGCTGATCGCCGTCCCGCTCGGGTTCCTCGTCGGCTTCGGCGGCTTTGACTACTGGTTCTACTGGGCGGCGGGGCGTCCCACCCGGCCCGAGGACCACTCTGGCCACGGCGCGCGCCGCTGGCAGGACTACTTCCGCATCAACACCGATCACAAGGTGATCGGGATCCAGTACACGGTCAGCTCGTTCTTCTTCCTGCTGGTGGGCGGCCTGTTCGCGCTGATGATGCGCGCCGAGCTCGCGCAGCCGGGCGCACAGTTCGTGGACGCGAACACCTACAACGGCCTGTTCTCGGTGCACGCCTCGATCCTCATCTTCCTGTTCGTGATCCCCGTGTTCGCGGGCCTGGCGAACTTCGTGCTGCCGCTGATGATCGGCGCGCCGGACATGGCCTTCCCCCGCCTGAACGCGCTCTCCTTCTGGCTGCTGCCGATCGCCGGCACCATCATGCTGCTCAGCTTCGCCGCCCCCGGCGGCTCGTTCGCATCAGGCTGGACCGCCTACGCGCCGCTGTCCACCTCAGCCCCGATCGGACAGGACTTCTTCTCGGTCGCTGTGCAGTTCGCGGGCGCGTCGTCGATCATGACCGCGCTGAACTTCCTGGTGACGATCATCACAATGCGTGCTCCAGGGATGAGTTTCTTCCGCATGCCATTGCTGGTGTGGGCGAACTTCTCCACCTCGCTGCTGGTGGTGATCGCCACCCCGTTCATCGCCGCGTCGCAGTTCTTCGTGCTGCTCGACCGCGCGCTGCACTTCCACTTCTTCGACGCCTCCAAGGGCGGCGACGTGCTCATGTACCAGCACGTCTTCTGGTTCTACTCGCACCCAGCGGTCTACATCATGATGTTGCCCGGCTTCGGGATCATCAGTGAGGTCCTTGCCGTCAAATCGCGCAAACCGATCTTCGGCTACCGGATGATGGCCTTCTCGCTGCTGGCCATCGTCGTGCTCGGCTTCACCGTGTGGGCCCACCACATGTTCGTCTCGGGCATGTCCAACTGGATCCGGATACCGATGACGATCACCACTTGCATCATCGCGGTGCCCACCGGAATCAAGATCTTCTCGTGGCTGGCGACGCTGTGGAAAGGTGTGCTCCACCTCGATACGCCGATGCTCTTCGCGCTCGGCTTCCTCGCCATGTTCACGTGCGGCGGCATCAGCGGGATCATGCTCGCGATGGTGCCGTTCGACATCCACGTGAGCGCGACGTACTTCGTGGTCGCCCACATCCACTACGTGCTCTTCGGCGGCTCGGTATTCACCATATTCACCGGCGTCTACTACTGGTTCCCGAAGATGACCGGGCGAATGTACGACGAGCGCCTGGGCAAATGGCACTTCTGGACGACCCTGATCTTCTTCAACCTCACGTTCGGGCCGATGCACATCATCGGTCTGGAGGGAATGCCGCGCCGCGTGGCGACCTACGCCAACAAGTTCGCGGATTGGAACATGCTCATCTCCATCGCCAGCCTCGGGATCGGCATCAGCACGTTGGTGTTCATCTACAACATGGCGTCGAGCTGGCGTCGTGGCCCGCGCGCGGAGGCCAACCCGTGGCGCGCGCTCACGCTGGAGTGGCAGGTCTCCTCGCCCCCGCCGATCTTCAACTTCGACGCGATCCCCACAGTGGTCGGCGGCCCGTACGAGTACGGCGTGCCAGGCGCCGTGCACGGCGTCTTCAAGGGAGCGGAGGTGCCCGCCCCCGCCTCCACCCCAGTGACGCACTCGTCGGGGACCTAACGCCGTGGACCAAGGAGAGCTGAGCCCATGACCGAGATCCTCGTCGTCGCCAACCGCACGATCGGAGGGCGGCCGGTGCTCGAGCGCGTGCGCGAGCTCGCCAAGGAGCCCGGCACCCGCTTCCGCCTGGTCGTCCCCGCCCAGCGCCCGGGCTCGGGGCTGGTCATCTACGACGACGCGGTCCGCGACGCCGCCCAGGTCCGTGTCGACCTCGCGGTGACCTTCCTGCGCCGCGAGGGCATCCAGGTCGAAGGCGAGGTCGGCGACGAGGATCCCTTCCACGCCACGATGGACGCGATCGGCGAGCGACGCCCGGACCAGGTCATCGTCTCCACCCTGCCGGCCACGAGCTCGGGGTGGATGCGCCGCGACCTGATCGAGCGGATCCAGCAGGCGACGGGCCTGCCCGTCGAGCACGTCGTCGTCGACCTGAGCGAAGGCCTGCCGATGCAGACCACGCTGGTCATCGCCAACAAGACCTCAGGCGGGCACGAGCTGATCGACCGGCTCAAGGAGATGGCGCCCGACCCCCAGCAGCACGTCTTCATCCTGGTCATGCCGCTCAGCGATGGCGGGGGCCGCGCCTCCTGGGAGGCGCGCGGCCGGCTCGCGACGGTGCTCGATCGGCTGCGCAACGAGGGCCTCGTCGCCGCCGGGATGGTCGGCGACCCCGACCCCTACACCGCCGCGGTCAACGCGCTCGACCTGTTCACGGTCAGCAGCGTGGTCATCTCCACGCTGCCCGAGGAGAAGTCGGGCTGGACGCGCGCGCGGTTGGTCGAGCGCGTCCGCTCGGCCAGCCGGGTCCCGGTCGAGCATGTCGTGGTGCCCATCGACGACCAAGTGACGGCCTGAGGCCATGGAAGCGCTCAGCCTTCCCGCCCATGGGGCACACGGAGACCACCACGACGACCACCACGGGCCGCCGACGGCCAACCAGAGCTCGCGGATCGACCCCCCGCTGCTGGGGATGATGCTCTTCATCATCTCGGAGATCATGCTCTTCGGGGCGTTCTTCACGGCCTACTTCTTCATCCGGGTCGCGCAGGGCGACCCGTGGCCGGCCCCGGGGACGAAGATCCCGGTCGCCGTCGCCGGGGTGAACACGGCGATCCTGCTGTCCTCGTCGATCACGATGCACTGGGCGCAGACGTCGATCAAGAACGGCAACCGGTTCGGACTGAAAGCGGGGATGCTCTCCACGTTCGCGCTCGGGGTGACGTTCCTGAGCATCCAGATCAACGAGTACGTGCACCTCGGATGGGCGCCGTTCGACAGCGCCCAGGGCTCGATCTTCTACGGTCTCACCGGCCTGCACGGCTGTCACGTCTTCGTCGGGCTCACCCTGCTCGCGTTCGTGAACATCAGAGCCAACCGAGGGCACTACTCACCGGAGGAACACCGCGGCGTCGAGATACCAGGCATCTACTGGCATTTCGTCGACATCATGTGGATCGTCGTCTACACGACGGTCTACGTGATCTGAGCGGGTCGTGCTCGACCCACGCCGCGAGGAGGATGCCTTCCGAGCCGTCCTCTACGTGGCGGCTGCGGCGATCGTCGTGATCGTCATCGTGCTGATCGTCCGCGCGGTGAGCTGAGCTCGGGCGCGGGCGCAGAGGCGACCGTCCGCCAGTCCGACCGCCCGCGACCCCACACGGCGCCGCGCGACTCGCGCGGCGCGGCTACTTGACGGTGATCGTGCCCCACATGCCCGCCGCACGATGGCCGGGCACCTGGCAGAAGAAGGTGTACACGCCCGCCTTGAGCGTCACATGCAGCGTCGCCGTCCCACCGGTGCTGAGAATCGGGGTGGCGGCGATGATCGGAGTGCTGCCGGTGGACGCGCCGCTGTTGCCCGACTGAATCGCGATGTTGTGCTGGATCGGCGCCGCGTTGTGCATCGTGATGGTCACCGGCCCCGGCGTCGCGGTGGCGGTCTTCACTGTGTAGGCGAGCAGGCCAGTCGGGTTGGCGTCGATGGTGAGGGCGCCGTTCTTCTCCGCCTCAGTGGCGGCCGTCGCCGGCGCGACCGCCGTGGCGAGCAGGCCGGTGTCCTGTCCGGGCCGGTCGGCGGCGTAGGACACGTAGGCGGCGACATCATCGATTTCCTGGTCGTTCTTGATGATGTTCGCCGGCATCGCCCCGCCGGGATTGGGGAACTTGACCTGGTAGTGCACGACCGACTCGATCGAGCTCCGCCGCTCACCTACCTGCAGTGCGTTGGCGAACGCGATATCCAGGTTCGGGCCGATGATGCCCTTTGTTCCGGCACGTGCGAGCGTGTGGCACGAGCCACACTTCTCCACGAACAACTTCTTGCCCTCGATGAGGCTTGTGTTCTCGTAGCGCTTGACATCGCAGGCCGACGCGACCAACACAATTCCCGCCGAGCCGAATCCCAGCAAAGCGCCGCGAAGGCCCTTCCGCACCACCTCTCGCATCCCCCGGCACCCTACCGGAAGCGTCGGCTGCACACCACCACGGTCGTGCGTGTGTACTAGAGTTTCTGACCATGTCCCTCCGTCAGCGCCACCGGCTGCGCAATCCGGCCACCGGTCGTGAGCTGATCGTCGAGTGCGAGCCCGGTGAGGTCTACCGCGACCGCGACACCGGCGAGGAGCTCGAGGTGGTCGGCAAGGTGCTGCCGCTGGCGCCGTCGAAGTCCAAGCTGCCCTGGTCGGTCGAGAACCTGCGCTTCTGCCCCCATTGCGACCAGCTCGCCCAGAAGGATCTCAACGACTGTCCGCACTGCGGGCGTCGCATGCCACCCCTCGGATCGTGAGCGTCGCCCGGCGCGTCGCGATCGCCGCGGTCCTCGCGGCGCTGTTGGCCCTTGCCCTGACCGCGTGCGGGAGCTCCGGCGGGACGGCCGACGTGATCCCCAGCTCGACGCCCAACGTCGTGCCGCCGAACGACACCAGTGCGGACGACCAGTCGGGCACGACCTCGACGGGCACGAGCACGACGCACACGGGCACCTCGACGAACTCGAGCAGCTCCGCGTCTGGAGGGAGCGCCGGCAACACCGGCGCGGCGGCGGGCAACACCGGCACGGGGGCCGGCAACACCGGCGCCCCGGTGAGCAGCAGCTCTCCCGCCTCCGCGACGCCTTCGGGCGGAGCCTCGGCGCCCACCGGCGGAGGCGCCGTGAGCGGCACCGGCGCCGCGCCGACCGGCAACACCGCCGCCGGATCGGCGCCGGCGGGCGGCGGCGCCGCCTCGCCGTCGGGCGGCGCCGCGGCCCCGTAACGGTCCTCCGTCGGGTCGGCGAAGTCGTTGCCGGTGCTGGTGCTCGCCGCGGCGACGTGATTCAGGGAGCGCGAAGGTGGACGAGCCCTTCCCAATTGTCTGCCCGCCGTTCGTCAGCGGCGTTAGACGATTAGATGCGACAATGTCGCGATGGGGAGCAGGGTGCAGGGGAACCAGAGCGAGGTGTCCGCGAGTCATGCGGAGCCTTCCGGCGCGAAGGCCGAGGTGAGGGGTGGGGGGACCGCCACCGGAGCGCGTGCACGGCTGCTGGCTCTGCAGGGTCTGGCGGGCAACCATGCCGTTGCGGCCCTCGCGGGGCAGCCCCGCCTGCCCCCATCGGACGTGATCGCCCGGTCGGAACCCAGCGTGAGCGGTCGGTCGGCCGAGCAGCCGCTGGCGCACGCGCTGGCGCAGGCCGTGCAGCGTCGCCGGGCGCATGCCGTCGGGGGTGTGAGCGGCCTGACGGCCGTGCAGCGGAACGGCAAAGGGATCGTAATCGGGCAGAAGAAGAAGAAGCTGCCGCCGGCGGGGTGGGCGGCTGCGGCGCCTGCGGGGGCTGGCGGCGGCCTGGGCCTGGGGGTCCACAAGCTGCCGCCGTTGCCCATGCAGCCGCTGCCGTGGGCCGGGGCCGCGACGCCCGCGGGGCCTGCTGCCGGTGGCGGGCTCGGGGCACACAAGCTGCCGCCGGTGCCTGTAAAGCCGCTGCCGTGGGCTGGGGCCGCGACGCCCGCGGGGGCTGCTGCCGGTGGCGGGCTCGGGGCACACAAGGTGGCCCCGGCCAAGCCGGCAGCACCGGTCCCGAAGTGGGGCGTCGCCCCGACCGCGGGAGCGGCCGCCGGGGCCCCGATCCTCGGCGGCGCGAAGGCACAGGCACAGGCTCAGGCTCAGGCGGCGCAGGCTCAGGCTCAGGCTCGAGCGCTGGTCGTGACGACCCTCACCGCGCTTGGTCTGTCGCCGGGGTTGTTCGAAAGCCTGGACGACGCCGCGATGCAGACCGTCGTGGAGGGCTACAACCTGTTCGAGGAGACCAAGGCCCTTCAGGCGCCGGCAGATAGGCCGGCGCTCAAGGCCAAGGGCGAGCAGGCCATCGCCAAGCTGTTCAGCTGTCCCGACCCCCTGGTGAAGAACATGATCATGCAGCAGATGGTCTACGTGTACATGGACTTCGCCCGACCCGGATACGGCAAGGTGCTCAGGGACGACTACAACGTCGCCCCGGGGACGCCAGGTGCCGCAAGCAAGAGTGCTTCCCTGCAGAAGGCGTGGGCCCGCGCACTGGGCGACACCAACCTGAAGCTCTTGCCGTCGGACACCACGCACGACTTCGCGGCGCTGGCTGCGGCGTACGGCATCGAGGAGAACGAGGCCAGAGCGATTCATCTCTACACGAGCGACTACTACAAGCACCTCAACCCGACCACCCGGATGCAGACCGGCGACTTCATCACCGCGGCAAAGAAGGGTCCGGACAGTGCGAGCCACCAGAACGTGTCGGTGGTGAAGCTTGCGGTCTCGGGGATGAACAAGATGCCGAAGATCGCGGGTCCGCACTTCCGCTATGCCCGTGAGTACCCGGGCTGGGCGCAGGCGTGGCGCAAGGGTGCGACGATTCGTGAGGCAGCGCTCAAGAGCACCGCGAAAGACTTCAAGGCGGCATGGGGGAACAAGTTCTTCGCCGGGGGTGTCAGGCCCGGGAAGGTGCTGGAGGTCGCGTATGGCCGGCGCGGGGTCAACGTGGAGAGCATCTCCCCGGTGTCCGAGGGCGAAGTCCTCTACCCGCCCGGGAGTCCGTGGAAGGTTGTGGACGTGCTGAAGACCGACCCCACCGTGCCGTTGGCCTCGGCACCGCCAGGAGTCGATCCCCGGCTCGCCCAGGCGGTCGAGGACGCGAAGAAGGTGAGCCCAGACCGCCAACCGGAGACGATCGTCCTCACCCAGGAGGGCTGAGCAAACGTGGCACGCGGTCTGGTCTGACGATGCTGTCAATGCCCGAGCCCGGAAAGCACGCGCTCCTCGAGGTCGCCGAACGCGCCCTGGACTCGATCGGCGCGTGGAAGGAGCCATCCGCCGGCGGGGTTGTTCGTGGCTACTACGCCTCGCCGGTCGCGCAGTGGGCCGTCGTGGCCCACACCGAGGAGGCCGGCTGGCTGGTGTTCTACTCGGAGTTTCCCCTCCCGGTGCCGTCCGATCGTCTGCCCGCCGTCGCCGAGTTCGTGATGCGGGCCAACTACGGCCTGGTGATCGGCAACTTCGAACTGGATCTCGACGACGGCAGGATCCGTTACAAGGCCAGCATCGACTTCGGCGCCATGCCACCCTCGCAAGCCCTGGCCGACCGTATCCTGGGGTGGAACGTGGGGACGATGGCGCGCTACCTGCCCGGGATCATGGTCGTGGTCGCCGGCGCCGACCCGAGGTCGGCGGTCTCCGAGATCGAGAGCGACTCGTGGACGCCACGCGGCTCCGCGGCCCCCTGACGGCCGCCTACGGGGTCGTGACCAGTGTCGCGCTGTAGGTCAGGCGCGCGGTCTGGTACAGGCAGTAGTACTGGACGGTCGTGCCGACCGTCTCGTCGGCCGTCTGCGTGGTCGTGTTGTTACAGCCCGACTTGGGCCGGCTCGCCCGCCACGAGGTCGTGTTGGTGAACCCGATCGCCAGCGCGGGCGCCCAGGTCGGAACGGTGAGCGCGATCACCTCGCCCTTGGTGACGGGGATCGTCGTGTTCAGCGGGAACTGGGCCGTCTCGCCGAAGTACGGCTGCAGGTTGACGAAGGGGCTCGAGGCCACGAGGTCGTACTCCAGGCCTTTCCCGCCCTTGAGCACGGCGATACCGGCCTCGGGGGCGCCGCCCTCGGTCTGGTCGAAGTAAGTGATCTGCTTCTTGGTCGGAGTGCCCTGGGTGATCGACCAGGCCACGATCCGGCCCGACTTCGGCACGATCATCAGCGAGCGTTGGGTCCCGATCTTGGCCTGGTAACCGGTCGTTCGACTCACGGCCAGGCACTTGCTCGGGCAACTCGGCGGGGTGGTGTCGGTCGTCGTGCCCACTTCGGTGATCGTGGCGAGCGCTGGCACAACGCCCACCACGGCCCCGGCGGCAAGGCCGGCGGCGACAAGGGTCAGCTTCCTCTTCATGGGGCAATTGAACACGACAGAACGCCGATCGGAGCGCAGTGCACGATGCTGTTCAGCCAGCGAGTGCGGCCGCCGCCTGGGCGATTACATCCGGGTCCCCCGGTGCGGGGATCCAGGGGAGCCGCAGCGGATCGTCGGCGTATCGGGGCACCACGTGGATGTGGAAATGGAAGACGGTCTGCCAGGCGGCCGCGCCGCACGCGTTGAGCAGATTCACGCCGTCGGCGCCCAGGCGCTCCTTGGCCCGTGCGGCCAGGCGTTGGGCCGCGACGGCACAGGCCTGCAGGTCGGCGGCGTCGATCTCGAGCAGGTCGCGGGCGTGGCGGCGAGGGATCACCAGCGCGTGGCCACGCGTCGCCGGATTGATGTCCATGAACGCCACCGTGTGCTCGTCCTCGTCGACGCGCCGCGAGGGGAGCTCGCCGGCGATGATCTTGCAGAAGATGCAGTCCTGCACCGTGCCTCCTTGGTCGCGCGGGGGGCTACAGCCTACCCACGCGCCCGTTGCAGACGGGCGTGCTCGATCGCCTCCTGGGCGGTGCTCAGCTCGCCCGCATAGCGCGCGGCGGCGAGCTCCTCCAGCAGAGCGCCGAGCTCCGGGCCGGGGGCCAGGCCGATCGACCGCGCGAGCACGTCGCCCCGGACCGGGGCCCCGACGGGGCCTTCGGCGTGCCAGCGCAGCGCCGCGGGGAGGATCTCGCGAGCGAGCTCCAGGTGTCGTTCGATCGCCGGCTCGGCCTTCGCGCCGCGCGTGGCGAGGCGGTCGGCGACGCTGAGCAGCGTCACGTCGGCCGCGACCGGGCCACAGGCGCGCAGGTAGGCGAACTCGGCGCGCGCGCTCAGCGGCCGCTCGTGCACGAGAAAGCCGAGCCGCAGGTGCTGCCGGGTGAGCGCGGCGACGTGGCTGCGCAGCCGCTCGCTCGACCGCAGGCGGGTGAGGATCTCCCGGGAGAGCTCGGTGCCCCGCTCGTCGTGCCCGGGGAAGATCACGCGTCCGTCGTCGCGCACCGCGCGGGTCAGCGGCTTGGCGACGTCGTGCAGCAGCGCCCCGAAGCGCAGCGCGCCGCCGCGCGTCAGCCCGTCGGCGAGCGGCTCGTCCAGCAGCGCGCGCACCGCGGGCGCGTGATCGGCGCCCAGCCGCGCGCCGGGGTCCTCGCCGAGCGCCCGCGCCTCGGCGAGCACCTCGAGCGTGTGGCCCCAGACGTCCAGATGGTGGAAGCGACTCTGCTCCACACCGTCGAGCGCCTGCACCTCGGGCAGCACCGTGGCGAGGAGCCCGAGCTCGCCCGCCAACCGCATGCCGTCGTCCGGGCGCGGGCTGACGAGGATCCGCGCGAGCTCGGCGAAGACGCGCTCGGCGGCCACGCCGGCCAGCGCCGGGGCCGACGCGCGGGCAAGGCGCACGCTCTCGGCGGCCACCTCCAAGCCGAGCTCGGACGCGAAGCGCACCAGGCGCAGGGTGCGCAGCGGGTCGTCGCGGAAGGCCTCCGGGCCGCACGGGCGCAGCACGCCCCGGCGCAGGTCCTCGGCCCCGCCGAGCGGATCGATCAGCTCACCGCCGCCCAGCGGCTGGGCGATCGCGTTGACGGTGAAGTCGCGCAGCGCGAGGTCGCCGGCCAGCGAGGCGGCGCGCAGCGGGTTGAGGTCGACCTGCCCCCCGCCCGCATGCCGGACCACCCGCCAGGCGCCGAACTCATCCGAGAGCGCGAAGCAGGCGCCCCGCAGCGTGCGGGCGAGCGTGCGCGCCGCCCGCTCGACGTCGCCCTCCACGACGAGGTCCAGGTCCTCGCCGACGCGTCCCATCAGACGGTCGCGCAGCGCGCCCCCGACCAGCCAGGCGGTGCATCCGGCCAGGGCCTCGCGGGTCTCCTCCAGGACGCCCAACCTGGCCTCCTACTCCCGGCCGCGGGCCGCGGGCAACGCGTCGATCACGTCCGAGGCGATGACACCGTCGACCGATCCCTGCCGGCGCACCGCCTCCCGCCCGGCCCGGGCGTGCAGCCGCACGGCCGCCGCCGCCGCGGTGAACGGGGCCGTGCCCCGCGACAGGATCGCGGCGAGCACCCCGGTGAGCACGTCCCCGGTGCCGGCGGTGGCGAGCGCGGGCGACGCCCCCGGGCTCACGGCCACGAACCCGTCGGGTCGCACGATGAGCGTGTCCTCGCCCTTGAGCACGACGATCGCGCCACTGCGCGCCGCCGCGTGGCGCGCGTGCGCGAGCCGCTGCGCGTCGACCGCCTCCGCGGTGGTGTCGAGCAGGCGGGCGAGCTCGCCGGTGTGCGGGGTGAGCACGGTCGGCGCCGCGCGCATGGTCAGCGCCTCCAGGTGGCCGACGTGGGCGTTCAGTCCGTCGGCGTCGATCACCAGCGGCGTCCGGGCCGCGCGCGCGACCTCGCGTGCGAAGGCGCCGGCACCCTCGCCGCGTCCCAGTCCCGGCCCGAGCGCGATCGCACCCCCCCGCCGCGCCAGCTCCATCACCTCGATCACTCCGTCGGGCACCAGCTCGCCGTCGCGGTCGGGCAGGCCGTGGCTCATCACCTCCAGCAGCCGCAGCTGAAAGACGATCTGGGTGCTCGAGGGCACGCACGCGGTCACGTAGCCCGCCCCGGCCCGTGCGGCGGCCTGGCAGCTCATCGTCGGCGCGCCGGTGAGGCCGCGCGAGCCGCCGACGACGAGCACGTGGCCGCTGTCGAACTTGGTCCAGCCCGGCGCGCGCGTGGGAAGCTCGTCGAGCACGCCCTCGCGGATCAGGCCGACCTGCGCGGGCGGCACGCCCCCCTTTGTGTGGCCTCGCGGGATGCCGATGTCGACCACTCGCACCTCGCCGGCGTGGGCCTTGCCCGGATTCACCCACAGCCCGGGCTTGGCGGCGTGGAAGGTCGCGGTGACCTGCGCGCGCACGGCGACACCGGCGACCTCGCCCGTGGACGCGTCGACCCCACTGGGGACGTCCGCCGCCAGGACCGGCGCCCCCCCGGCGGCGAGCCGGCGCAGCGCGCCGGCGAGTGGCTCGCGGACCTCGCCGGCGAAGCCGGTGCCGAGCACCGCATCGACGATCAGTCCGGCGCCGTCGAGCGCCTCATCGCCGAACGGCGTCGGCCCCGCGCCGGGGAGGCGCTGCAGGTTGGCCGCCACGTCGCCGCGCAGATCTCCCGGCTCGGCACCGAGCAGGCGAACGTCGACCTCCCGGCCGGAGTCGCGTAGCAGCCGCGCGGTGACCAGGCCGTCGCCGCCGTTGTTGCCCTTGCCGCACACGACGAGCACGCGGCCCTCGGGCGCGAGGGCCTCGGCGATGCGCGCGAGGCCCAGGCCGGCGCGCTCCATCAGATCGAGCGAGGGGATCGCCTGGGTCTCGATCGCCCAGCGGTCGGTGGCCCGCATGCGCTCGGCGTCGGGCAGCGGCTCGAGCCAGCTCGGCAGCGCATCCGTCACCCCTCGATGCTACCCGCGTTACCCCACGCGGCCACGGGCGAGGCGGTTCATCCTCCGGGAGGTCAGGTCCCGTAGAGGGCGTCGATCATCTCGGCGTACTTCACCTCGATCTCGCGCCGACGCAGCTTCGCCGTCGGGGTCAGCTCGTCGCCGCCGAGCGGCCAGTCCTCCTGGAGGATCCGGTAGCGCTTGATCTGCTCGGGCCGCGAGAGCCGCTCGTTGCCGTGGGCCACCGCCTCGGCGATCGCCGCCTGCACATCCGGTACCCCGGCGGCCACGTCGCGGTCGAGCACGATCAGCGCCACGTTGAAGGGGCGGCGGTCGCCGACGGCGACGACCTGGGCGATGAGCGGCACGCCGCCCTTGATCGCCTGCTCGATGTTGGCCGGCGACATGTTCTTGCCGGCGCTGTTGATGATCAGCGCCTTCTTGCGGTCGACGATGCGCAGGTACCCGTCCTGGTCGAGCTCGCCGATGTCCCCGGTCAGGAAGCGGCCGTCGCGGTCGAACGCCTCCGCGGTGCGCTTCCGGTCGCGGAAGTAGCCCGGCGTGACGGTCGGCCCGGCCACGAGGATCTCGCCGTCGTCGGCGAGGGTCAGCTCGACGCCGCAGAGCGCGGTGCCCGCAGTGCCCAAGCGGGTGCGCTCGGGCGGGCTGGTCGTGATGATGATCGTCTCCGAGGACCCGTAGAACTCGTTGATCGGCAGGCCCAGCGCGGTGAGCTCCTCGAGCATGTCGCGCGAGCTGGGGGCGCCGGCCACGGCGAGGAAGTGCGCCTGCTCGAGACCGGTCAGGGCGGCCAGCGGCCGCAGCCGCTCCCAGTCGGCGGCGTCCTGTCCGTCCGCGGGCCGGGCGCCGACCTCCCCGGCGCGCACGCGCTTCATCCGCGCCGACCACGCCGCCGAGAGCGCATCGCGGTCCTCGCTGCCCGCGAGCGCGACGCGCAATCCGGCGAGCTGCTTCTCGTAGATGCGCGGCACGCCGAAGAAGCGCGTTGGACGCACCGCCCGCAGCGCCTGGCCCAGCGCGGCCGGATCGGCGAGCGAGGTGACCTCGTAGCCGTACAGGAAGGCGGCGTAGTGGCCGTAGATCCGCTCGGCGATGTGCGCCATCGGCAGGTAGGCGATCGCCCGCTCACGCTCGGTCGTGGGAAAGCGCCGGCGGATCGAGTCCAGGCAGGCCATCATCGCGCCGTGGCGGAACATCACGCCCTTGGGCGGTCCGGTGGTGCCCGAGGTGTAGACCAGCGTGCAGATGTCCTGCGGGCCGGCCGGGGCGACGTCCTCGAATCCCGGCGCGCTCGGCTCGCCGTCCTCTTCCAGGACGATCACGTGCGCAACGCCGGTCAGCGACCGGGCCTTGGCGGCGAACGCGGCCTCGGTGATCAGCACCTGGGGCTGGGCGTTTTCGAGGATCTCCTGCATCTGGACCGCGGCCGCCGTGACGTACAGCGAGAACGGGATCGCGCCCACCATCAGGGCGCCGAGGTCGAGCACGTGGAAGTCCATCCGCGTGCCGAGCAGGAGCGCGACGCGGTCGCCGGGGCGCACCCCCAGGTCGTGCAGCGCGCCGGCGACGGCGAGCGAGCGTGCCTGCCACTCCCCCCAGGTGAGCTGATCGGCCGAGCCGAACATGCGCAGTGCGACGCCCTGCGGGTCGCGCTCGGCCTTGGTCATGAACGCCGCGGTCAGCGAGGGCTGGCTGAGCGCCCGGTCGATCTCGGTGCCCGCGGGGGCGCTCACGCGACCTCGATGCCCCAGCGCGCGGTGTGGGTCTCCCCCGGCTCGAGCACGACGAGGTCCTCGCCACTCTGCAGCGCGTTGGGTGGGCAGGTCATCGGCTCGACGGCCAGGCCCCGGCGGCGCTCCTCGGGAGGGAGCGTGTCGCCGCTGAACACCATCAGGCAGCGGAAGGCCTCGTCGATCCACAGCGTGAGCAGGCGCTCGCCGGTGTCGAGGATCGCCCGTGCGATGCCGTCGCCGTCGCGCGCGAGATCGGTGAAGCACGTGTCGAGCACGAGCGAGCCGATCGCCCGCGGGCCGTTGAAGTCGTAGGGGCTGCCGACGACCGCCTCGCGCCCGACGGGAATCGAGCGCTCGTCGGAGATCAGCCGGGTCGCCGCCCGCAGGTGCAGCGTCGCGCCGTCGACGCCGCCTGGGCCGGCATGCAGGTAGGGATGCTGGCCGGCGCCATACGGGCACGGCTCGCGGCCGCGGTTGCGGGCGCTGAGCGTGACGGTCAGCCCGTCCTGGGCGAGCACGTACTCGACGCCCAGCTCGAGGATGAACGGGTAACCGGGCTGCGGGTGCAGGAGATGGGACATCCGCACCGTGCCGGGCGAGGTGGGCTCGGCCGCCGTCCAGGCCCGCCAGCGCGCGAGGCCGTGGCTCGCGTTCCCCTTGGCCGGCTCTGAGAGGTCGAGCTGAAGCTCGCTGCCGGCGAACGAGTAGCGCCCGTCGCGCACGCGGTTGGGCCAGGGCACCAGCACCTGGCCGCGCCCGCCGGTGCAGCGCCGCTGCGCCGGATAGCCGTCGAGCACGGGTCGCCCGCCGACCGTGTACTCGCGCAGTCCGCCGCCGACCTCCACCACCCACGCGCGCTGCTCACGGATGATGAGATCGGGCGAGGGGCCCGGCTCGCCACCCTCGTAGATGACCTCGTGCTGCGTGCCGGTGGGCAGGACGACGTCGCTCATTCGACCGTGACGGTCTTGGCCAGGTTGCGCGGCTGATCGACGTTCAGCCCACGCCGGCGCGCGATCCGGTATGCGAGCATCTGCAGGGGGATGACGGCGAGGATCGGCTGCAGCATCCAGTCGGCGGCCGGCACCGGAATCGCCGCGTCGACGTGCGGCGGGGCGCGCTCGTCGCCGACGGTGGTGACCGCGATCACGTGCGCGCCGCGCGCGCGGACCTCCTGCACGTTGGAGATGACCTTCTCGAGCAGCGGCGAGTCGGTGGCCACGCACACGACCGGCGTCTGCTCGTCGAGTAGGGCGATCGGGCCGTGCTTCATCTCGCCGGCCGCGTAGGCGTCGGTGGAGATGTAGGAGATCTCCTTGAGCTTCAGCGCCCCCTCGAGGGCGACGCTGAGCCCGACGTGCCGCCCGATGTACAGGAAGAACGGGCTCTGCCAGAAGCGCTCGGCGATCGGGTCGACGACCGCGTCGAGGTCCTCGAGCAGCGTGTCGACCGCGTGGGGCAGCGCCCGCAGCCCGTGCACGAGCGACGCGAGCTCCTGCGGCGCGAGCGTGCCGCGCAGCTCTCCCAGGCGCAGCGCGAGCAGGTACATCACCGCGACCTGGCAGGTAAAGGTCTTGGTCGCGGCGACCCCGACCTCGAGCCCGGCGCGGGTGAACAGCACGCCGTCGGCGTCGCGCGTGGCCTGTGAGCCCATGACGTTGGTGATCGTCAGGACGGTCGCGCCGCGCTCACGGGCCAGGCGCATCGCGGCCAGCGTGTCGGCCGTCTCGCCCGACTGGGTGATCCCGATCACCAGGTCGCGCGGCCCCACCACCGGGTCGCGGTAGCGGTACTCGGAGGCGACGTCGCAGGTCACCGGCAGGCGCGCCCAGCGCTCGATCGCGTAGGCGCCGATCAGGCCCGCGTGGTAGGAGGTGCCGCAGGCGACGATGACGATGCGCTGCACGTCGGCGAGCAGCCGCTCGTCGAGCGCGCCGGCGTCGTCGAGCTCCACGCGGGTCTCGCTCGCGGTGCGGTCGGAGATCGTCTCGGCCAGCGCGTCGGCCTGCTCGTGGATCTCCTTGAGCATGAAGGTCTCGTAGCCGCCCTTCTCGGCGGTCTCGGCGTCCCAGTCGATCCGCTCGACCGGGCGGGCGCGCACGACTCCCTCGGCGGTGGTGATCGTCACGTCGCCCGGGCGGAGCACGACCAGCTCGCCGTTCTCGATGTACTGGGTCTCGCGGGTGTCGCCCAGGAAGGCGGGAACGGCCGAGGCGACGAACTGCTCGCCCTGGCCGCGCCCGACCACGAGCGGGCACTCCCGGCGCGCCCCGACGAGCAGCTCGGGGTCGTCGACGCCGAGCGCGACGAACGCGAAGTGGCCCTGCAGCTCGCGGTAGGCGGCCTGGACGGCGAGCAGGAGGTCGCCCTCGCGGCGGCGGTGCTGGGCGACCAGGTGCGAGATGACCTCGGCGTCGGTCTCGGAGGTGAACACGCTGCCCTCCTGGCGCAGGCGCGACTTGAGCGTCATGTAGTTCTCGACGATCCCGTTGACGACCACGTGGACGCGATCCTCGGTGTCGTAGTGGGGGTGGGCGTTCTCCTCGGTCACCCGCCCGTGCGTGGCCCAGCGCGTGTGCCCGATCCCGACCGTCGCCTGCGAGGAGGCGACCGCGGACGCGCCGTTCAGCCGGCCCTCGAGCTGGTCCAGGGGCCCGACGGCGCGCAGCGATTCGATCCGCCCGTCGGCGAGCACTGACATGCCGGCGCTGTCGTAGCCGCGGTACTCGAGCTTGCGCAGCCCGGCCAGCAGAATCGGCGCCGCGGGCCGGCGCCCGACGTATCCGACGATGCCACACACGGCGGGCGAGCGTAGCAGGGGTCGCCCGACCCCAGGGAGGGGCCTCAGGCCAGCTCGGCGCGCACGAGGTCGGCCAGCCGCGCGCAGACCTCGTCGGTCTCCTCCGCGGTGGGCGCCTCGACCATCACGCGGATCAGCGGCTCGGTACCGCTGGTGCGCACCAGCACCCGCCCGCGGCCGCTGAGCGCCTGGTCCTCGCGGCGGATCGCCTCGTGGACCGCGGCCGCCCCCGCGAACGCCTCACGGTCGCGCACGGCGACGTTCACCAGCCGCTGGGGGAGCTTGGCCATCGCCCCGCGCTCGGCGAGGTCGGCGCCGGCGAGCGCCTCCATCGCGAGCAGCGCGCTGGCGATCCCGTCGCCCGAGGGGACGAAGCCCATGTCGATGATGTGCCCGGACTGCTCGCCGCCGAGCGCCCACCCGCGGCCGCGCAGCTCCTCGAGCACGTAGCGGTCGCCGACGCTCGTGGTCGCGACCTCGATCCCGGCCGTCGCCATCGCCGCGTGAAAGCCGTAGTTGGTCATCACGGTCACGGCGACGCCGCCACCGTGCAGGCGACCGTGGGTCCGCATGTGCAGCGCGATCAGCGCCATCAGCTCGTCGCCGTCGACGACGGCCCCGGCGCGGTCGACGGCGAGGACGCGGTCGCCGTCGCCGTCGAAGGCGAAGCCGACGTCGTGTGCGCCCTCGCGCACGCGACCGGCGAAGGTCTCCACATGCGTCGAGCCGCAGCCCTGGTTGATGTTGCGCCCGTCGGGCCGGTCGGCGACGACGCCCACCCGGGCGCCGAGGCGGCGGAAGATCTCCGGGGCGACGCGGTGGGTGGCCCCGTGGGCGCAGTCCAGCAGCACCCCGATCCCCGCCAGCGAGAGGTCGGCGAAGCGACTGTGCAGCGCGCGCAGGTAGTCCTCGTCGGCGCCGTGCAGCGCGCGGATCCGCCCGATGCGATCGGGCGCCGGCGCCGAGCCGCTGTCCTGCATTTCGCGCTCGATCGCGGCCTCGACCTCGTCGGAGAGCTTGAACCCGTCACCGCCGAAGAGCTTGATGCCGTTGTCGCGGAAGGGGTTGTGCGAGGCCGAGATGACCGCGGCCATCTCCAGCCCGTAGCGGCCGATCAGCAGCGGCGCGGCGGGCGTCGGCAGCACCCCGCCGATGAGCACCTCCGCGCCGGCGGCCGTGGCGCCGGCGGCCAGCGCGGCCTGGAGCATCTCGCCGGACTCGCGCGTGTCGCGGATGACGAGCACGCGGGGAGCACGCTCGCCCTCGCCGCGCAGCCGGGTCGCGGCGGCCCGGCCGAGCGCGAGCGCCAGCTCAGCGGTGAGCAGCTCGCCCGCGACGCCACGAACGCCGTCGGTGCCGAACAGTCGGCGGGCCAACGCGCGCCTAACGCTTGGAGAACTGCGGGCGCTTACGCGCCTTCTTCAGACCCGCCTTCTTGCGCTCCTTGGCGCGGGCGTCACGGGTCAGAAAGCCGCGGCGCTTGAGCTCGCCGCGCAGGTTGGGGTCGGCCTCGAGCAGCGCTCGCGAGATCCCGTGGCGCAGCGCGCCGGCCTGGGCGGCGATGCCGCCCCCGTGCAGCCGCGCGACCACGTCCATGCGGGCCTCGTAGCCGACGGCCTCGAGCGGCTGGCGGATGTTGCGCTGGAGGGTCTCGCGGGGGAAGTGGTTCTCCAGCGTGCGCCCGTTGACCTCGTAGGTCCCGCTGCCGGGGCGCAGGATCACGCGCGCGATCGCCGTCTTGCGCTTGCCGGTGGCCCGGTAGCGCGCGCCGGCGGCCAGGTCGATCGCGGCCGAGGCGATCGTCTGGGGCAGCTCCTCCTCGGTCTCGGTCTCGTCGGTCAAGGCCTCCTCGGGGTCGGCGTAGGGGTCGATCTCGCCCTCGCGCGCGAACGGATCCGCGCCCTCGGGAACGATGTCGACCTCGAGGTCAGCGCCGGGAACGGCCGGCTTGACGCGCGGCGTGGTCTCCCCCTCGTCGTCCTGCGCCCGCGCGGGAGCCTGGGCGGCCGGAGCGGGAGCCTGGGCGGCCGGAGCGGGAGCCTGGGCAGCCGGAGCGGGAGCGTCAGCGACCGGCTCGGCGGGCGCGGGCGGCTCGCTCACCGGCTCCTCCGCCGGCGGCTGCGGGGCCGACCCGGTCGGCTCGGGCTCGGACGGGACCTCGGCCGGCGCGGCGGGCGGCTCGGTCGGCTGCTGCTCGTCGGGCGTGTCGTCAGCCATCAGGCGGTCTCCTGCGATCGGGTGGCCCGCGCGTCGAGGGCCATCGGCTGCGGCTTCTGGGCCGCGTGCGGATGGTCGGGACCGGCGTAGACCTTCAGCTTGGTGATCTGCTTGCGGGCGAGACGGTTGCGGGGCAGCATCCCCTTGACCGCCATCCGAATGATCTCCTCGGGACGGCGCGCGAGCATCTCCTCGAAGGAGCGCGACTTCAGCCCGCCCGGGTAGCCGCTGTGCCGGTAGTAGCGCTTGTCCTGGCGCTTGTTGCCGGTCACATGGATCTTCTCGGCGTTGACCACGATGACGAAGTCCCCGGTGTCGATGTGCGGCGTGTACTCCGGCTTGCGCTTGCCGCGCAGCGCGTCGGCGATCTGCGTGGCCAGCCGGCCGAGCGTCTGGCCGTCGGCGTCGACGACGAGCCAGTTGCGCTCGCGATCGGACGGTTTGGCGACGTAGGTCTTCATGGCGTCAAAAAGCCACGCGGGACCGCGCGGCGCGATCATGTTAGGACATTCGCGGCCGCGATCGCGGGGAAAGTCCCGGCGCGCGCCCGTCAGCGGGCGTCGACGGCCGCTATCCGCCCGCGCTGCCGCGCAGAAGCTGCTCCAGCGCGGGCACCGAGCGCAGGGCGACGGTCTCGCTGGCCGGCGGCGGCGTGACGTTCACCGGCGCGCCGACGTCGGTCAGCGAGAGAGCGAGCGCGAGGTGCAGCCCGGCGGTCACGCCGCGGCCGTCGATCGCCAGCCGCTCGTCGCGCAGCACGCCATCCGAGTACAGCGTGACCGAGCCGGTCTCGACCACCCCGGGGCCGCTGACGTGGATCGCCCGCTCGAGCGCCCCGCGACGAGCGGGTGGCGTGCGCGCGAGCGCGAGGGGGAGCGAGAAGGTGAAGCTCGCCGCGCGCGGGGAGATCGCGTGCAGCGTCTGCACGCCGCGCAGCGCGTCGAGGACGGCGAGCGAGTTGCCGAGGCTCTGGAAGGCGCCGATCGCCTCGAGCGTGCTCGCCGGCGCGGTCACCCACCGCCGACCGGCCGGCATCGCTGCCGTGAAGCGCGCCGCGTTGGAGGTGAGCCACACGCTGCCGTCGCGGAAGACCGCGTGCTCGACCATGCCCGACGAGCCGGCGACGGTGACGGTACCCGTCGTGGTGGCGAAGTCGGCGCTGCCGCCGACGCTGCCCTGCTCGTCGCCCTCGGGCGAGATGGCCGAGAAGTTGTCCTGCATGTGCGCGGTGGTCACGGCGCGCGTGCGATCGATCGTGGCCAGGAGCGCGGCGGTGGTGAGGCGTCCGCCCGATCCGCCCGAGCCACACGCGCTCGCCCCGAGCAGCAACGCCCCCGCCGCGGCGAGGGCACGACCCGACCTCACTCCCATTCGATCGTGCCCGGCGGCTTGCTGGTGATGTCGAGCACGACGCGGTTGACGTCGCGCAGCTCACCCATCATCCGCGAGGCGATCTGCTCGAGCAGGTCGTACGGCAGGCGGGCCCAGTCGGCGGTCATCGCGTCGTCGCTGGTCACCGCCCGGATGACGATCACGCTGCCGTAGGTGCGCTCGTCGCCCTGCACGCCGACCGTGCGGATGTCGGGCAGCACGCAGAAGGACTGCCACAGCTCGCGGTACAGGCCCGCGCGGCGGATCTCGTCCTGCAGGATGTAGTCAGCCTCGCGCAGCAGGTCCAGGCGCTCGCGGGTGGCCTCCCCGCCGATCACCCGGATGGCCAGCCCCGGGCCGGGGAAGGGCTGGCGCCAGACCAGTCGCTCGGGCAGCCCCAGCTCGGCGCCGACGGCACGCACCTCGTCCTTGAACAGCGCGCGCAGCGGCTCGACGAGCTCGAACTGCAGGTCGTCGGGCAGGCCGCCGACATTGTGATGGGACTTGATCGTCGCCGTGCCGGTGCCGCCCCCGCTCTCGATCACGTCGGAGTACAGCGTTCCCTGGACCAGGTAGCGCGCGCCGCTGAGCCGCTCGGCCTCCTCCTCGAAGACGCGGATGAACTCGGCGCCGATCGCCTTGCGCTTGGCCTCCGGATCGCTGACGCCCTTCAGGCGCGCGAGGAAGCGCTCCTCGGCGTCGACCGCGACGAGCGGCACGCCGAAGGTGTCGCGGAAGGCGCTGATCACCTGCTCGCCCTCGTCCTTGCGCATCAGGCCGTGGTCGACGAACACGCACGTGAGCTGGTCGCCGACCGCCCGGTGCACGAGCAGCGCGGCCACGCTCGAGTCGACCCCGCCCGAGAGCCCGCAGATCACCTGACCGTCGCCGACCTGGGCGCGGATGCGGGCGATCTGATCCTCGACGATCGACGCCGCGCTCCAGTGGGGGTCGCACCCGGCGACGTCGGTCAGAAAGCGCGTGAGGATCTGCTGCCCGTAGGGCGTGTGGGCCACCTCGGGGTGGAACTGGATCCCGTACACGCCGCGCTCGACGCTCTCGACCGCGGCGACCGGCGAGGTCGTCGATGCGGCCAACGCGGTGAACCCCGGCGGCGGCTCGAAGACCGTGTCGCGATGGCTCATCCAACACGTCTGCTCGAGCGGCAGCCCGGCGAGCAGCCGGCCGGGCTCGCGCACGCGCAGCTCCGAGCGCCCGAACTCGCCGACCTCGGCCTGCTCGACGCGTCCGCCCAGCGTGTGCACGAGCAACTGCATCCCGTAACAGATGCCGAGCACGGGAACGCCGAGCTCGAGCAGCGCGGGCTCCAGTCGCGGCGCTCCGGGCGCATACACCGACGCCGGGCCGCCGGAGAGCACGACCGCGCGCGGCTGGCGGCGGATGACCTCCTCGACCGGGACGTGATGCGGGAGCAGCTCGCTGAACACGCCGCACTCGCGCACGCGGCGGGCGATCAGCTGGGAATACTGCCCGCCGTAGTCGAGCACCACGACGTCCGCGCGGGCTGTCGCCGGCGCGGACGCCGCCGGTCGGTCCGCGCCCACCGCCACGCTGGCGGTGGCCTCAGTCATTGACGAGCAACGCCGCCTTTCCGTTGCTCGCCATGCCGATTCCCTGGTCGCGCTGGAGCTGCTTGCCCTCGGTCTGCAGCGCCGGGGCGACCATCAGCTCGGCGCGGTTGAACTCGGCCCGGTCCTTGTAGCCGCAGGTGGCCATCGACGTGCGCAGCCCGCCCATCAGGTTGAACGTGCCGTCGTTCTCGCGCGCGGGCCCGATGAGGATCTCCTCGAGCGTCCCGTTCTGCACGGTCGCCACGCGCGCCCCGCGGGGCAGGCTCGGATGGAACGTCGCCATCCCCCAGTGGAAGCCTCGACCGGGCGCTTCGTAGGCGCGGGCGAGCGGCGAGCCGATCATCACTGCGTCGGCACCCAGCGCGATCGCCTTGGACACGTCGCCTCCGTTGCGCATGCCGCCGTCGGCGATCACCTGGCAGTACTCCCCGGTCTCGAGCATGTGCGTCGAACGCGCATGCGCGACGTCGGCGATGGCCGTCGCCTGCGGCACGCCGATGCCGAGCACGCCGCGGGTCGTGCACGCCGCGCCCGGCCCCACGCCCACGAGCACGCCCGCCGCGCCGGTGCGCATGAGGTGAAGACCCGTGTGGTAGGAGGCGCAACCGCCGACCACGACCGGCACGTCGAGTGTCGGGATGAACTCCTTGAGGTTCAACGGCTCGGTGACCGTCGAAACGTGCTCACCGGACACGACCGTGCCCTGGATCACGAGCACGTCGAGGCCCGCGTCCATCGCCAGCTCGTGGTAGCGGAGCACCCGTTGCGGGGTGAGCGAGGCGGCCACCACGACCTTCTGCTCCTTGATCTCGCGGATGCGCTGCGTGATCAGCTCCGGCTTGATCGGCTCGCGGTAGATGTCCTGCATTTCGCGCGTCGCGAGCTCCTTCGGGAGCGAGGCGATCCGCTCGAGCTGCTCGTCGGCGTCCTCGTAACGCGTGAATATCCCCTCTAGGTTGAGCACAGCCAAGCCACCAAGACGGCCGATGATCGCCGCCGTTTCTGGCGACACGACGCCGTCCATCGCCGAAGCCAGCATTGGCAGCTCGAATTGGTACG
>DATAWZ010000143.1:0-8358 GCA_036266975.1 Solirubrobacteraceae bacterium | reverse complement strand
CGTCAGCGCGCCGGCGCCGTCGCGCTGGGACTGGTCGTGCTGATCGTCGTGCTCATCGTGGTCGCGTCCTCGGGCGGGCACTCCGGCCGGAATCACCCAGCGCTGTCGCCGAACGTCTCCGCTTCGGCGTCGACGGGGGGCACGAGGCACGTGCGGGGCGCCCACACCGGGCGGGGGAGCACCGTCGCGGTGCCCTCGACCGGGACCGAGGTGCTCCACGCGCGCGGGCTGTCGGTGCCGATCCTCATGTACCACGTGATCGCGCCGCCGCCCGCCGGCGCGCCCTATCCGGGGCTGTACGTGCCGCCGGCCGAGTTCGCCGGGCAGATGCACGCGCTCGCCGACGACGGCTGGCACGCGATCACCCTGGACCAGCTCGACGCCTACTGGAAGCGCGACGCGCCGCTGCCGAAGGGCAAGCCGATCGTGATCACCTTCGACAACGGCTACCTCTCTCAGTACACCCAGGCGCTGCCGGTGCTGCAGCGGCTCGGCTGGGACGCCGTGGAGAACCTCCAGCTGACCGGGCTGCCCCCCTCGGAGGGCGGCCTGTCCGAGCGACAGGTGCGCGCGCTGGTGTCCGCGGGCTGGGAGCTCGACACCCAGGGCTTCAGCCACGCCGACCTGACCAACCTGACCGCCTCGGAGCTCAACTACCAGGTCGCCGTGGCGCGGACGGTCATCCAGCGCCGCTACCACGTCCCGGCCAACTGGTTCTGCTACCCGTCGGGCCAGTACGACGCGTCGGTGGTCGCCGCGGTCAGGGCCGCCGGCTACCTGGGCTCCACGACGGTCGTCCCCGGCTGGGCCGGGCCGGCGCAGGACCCCTACCGGCTCGAGCGGCTGCGCGTGCTCGGCGGGACGAGCCCGCAGGGGCTGCTCTCACTGATCGACGGCACGCGCGCCAACGGCCAGCCGCCGTCCTCCTACGTCACTTCCTGACTGCTCGCTTCTATGACGCGCACGAGCCCCGCGCCGCGGGCGTCGGTGCCCGGGACGCGGTCGGCCAGGTCGCCGGGACGGTGCAGGACGGCGTGGGTGAACCCGGCCTTGATGAGCGCCGCCTGCGCCTCGGCGGCGCTCGCGAAGTGCAGGTGGACCCGCCCGCGCACGAACACGCCGAGCGCGGCGGCGAACACCGAGGCGATCGCACCGCCGCTCTCGGTGTGCAGGTGCAGGTCCGAGAGGTACAGGCCGTCCGGGAAGCCGCGCAGGGTCTGGGCGATCCGCGCCCACAGCGAGGCGACCTGCTCGGGCGAGAGGTAGTTGAGCAGCCCCTCGGTGATGACGGCCACGCCGCGGGCGCGATCGAGGCCCTCGGCGAGCTCGTGCAGACTGAGCGGCCCGCGCTCGCGCAGCGCGTCGATGTCGACCACGCGGTGAGCGGGCGGTCGCGGGCCCAGCGCCCGGCGCTTGCGCGCGGCCATGGCCGGCAGGTCGGCCTCGACGTAGGTCAGCTGCTCGCCGTAGCGTTCGCTGAAGCGGTGCCCGCGCCCGGACATCCCGGCGGCGATCTCGACCACCTGGCCGACGCGGCCCTGGTCGATCGCCTCGCCGAGCAGCGCGTCGATGATGCGGTGGCGCACGAGCAAAAAGGACTCGAGCGTCGGCGCGCCCACCGCGCCGCTGAGGGCCATCAGCGGCCGCAGGCCGTCGTAGAGCACGCGGCCCTCGGTCGTGGTCAGCGACTGCGGCGCCAGGCCGTGGCGCGCCCACACGTAGCCGGTGTAGTGGGCGGTGGGGCTGATCGTCTCCGGTCCGCGCGCGAACGGATTCATCGCCGGTGAGCGTACGCGGCCGGCCGGTCACCGAATCGCGTGCGGGCCGACGGACCGGGCGATGGGGTCATCGGCACAGCGCTCTGATCGGGAGCTCCTGCGCGCCGCCCGGGCTGTCGGCCGACGAGCGCGAGGCGGCGCGCGCGCGCGGATCGTCCACGAGCGCGACTACGACCGCATCGCCGCCGACCTCGGCCAGTCCGAGCCGGCGATCCGCAAGCGAGTCAGCCGCGGCCGTGACCGGCTGCGGCGGGAGATGGGAGCAGACCGGCCATGAGCGAGCAGCCCAAGTTCTTTCAGCAGGTCGGGGCCGACCTGGTCGCGGCCAGCGCACGCCGCGCCGCGGCTCGCGCCCCGCGCCGGCGGGCGCGCACCGGGGCGGTCGCGGCGTCGGCGTGACCGCCACCGCGGCCGTCGCGTTCGTGGTGGCCGGCGCCGGCGGCACGTCCCCGACGCGTCGAGCGCGGCCGCCGGGCGGGAGTGCCTGACCTCGCTCGATCACCCGCTGCGGGCGCTCGCGCTGACCAGCGGGGCGCCGACCCCCGGACCGGTGGTGCGGGCGAGGGGCGCCCGCCTGTCGCTACCGCGGGCAGGGAGCGCGCGGGCCGCGGGCCTGTGCGCCGTCGTCCGCGCCGACGTGGCCGCCCCGGCGGTGCGCTCGGCCCACCGTCGCTCGAGGTGCCACCAGCGAGCTCGACTCCGTGGACGGCGCTGCCCACCGACGAGAGGGCCCCTATTGGTGCCTCGTGTAAATCCGGTCGTCGATTCGCGAGCGAAAATCGAGCATGGCCAGGACGCAGGGAGCCGGAACAGCAGCGCTATTCCGGCTTCCGAGGACGCCGCCAGGCGAAGATTTGCAGCCGCGAAGCGGGAGCGGATTTGCAGGAGGTGCCACTATACGCTCGCGCTCTTCCAGCGCGGGCAGACGATCGCCGCCTGCCTGGCCGCAGCCACGCGGCGCGCTCGCGATCAGCACCGGCAGCGCGACGCCGGGCGAGGTGGGCGCCGGCCAGATCGCGGTCGACGACAACTACGGCAGCGGCAGCGGCACGACCGGCGGGCCCCAGCAGCGGGCGATCGAGGGCCGCGTCGGCGCTGGGGTCAGCGCGGTCTCGCTGTCGCTCGGCGACCGCAGGCAGGTGCAGACGAGCGTGGCCGGCGGCTGGTTCGTGGCCTGGTGGCCGGGCGACGCACGCGGCCTGGAGCGCGCAGCTCACGGGCACGGGCGGCGCGGTCAGCACGCAGCCGCTGAGCTGTCGCCGGTCAGCCCTCGGTCGGCGAGAAGGAGCCCTCGAGGACGCCGATCTGGCGCATCAGCCGCAGCAGGTCGTAGGAGGCGCGCAGGTGACAGGCGCGCTCCCCGCGGAAGGTGAAGACCTCCACGCCGGTGAACACGAACGGGCGACCGGTGCCGATGATCCCGGGCGGGCGCAGCGCCCCCTTGAAGGTACCGGTGCCCCGCCAGGGGAACCCGACCGTCGGCTCGTCGAGTGCGAACATCGGCGGGCCGGTCTGCGTGAAGATGAGGTCCGGGTAGGCCGAGCGGATGTAGACGATGTAGTCGCGCAGCGCCTCCGCATTGTCGACCGGCATCCCGGTCAGCCGCGTCGTCGGGCTCGACAGGACGAAGTCCTCGGTGACGATCGCGAACACGCTATCGCTGTCGTCCTGGTTCCAGGCGTCCAGCCAACCGTCGTAGAAGCGCTGCGCGATCGAAGCGTCGACCATCGTGCCCATTCGTATCACGCCTGGAAGGTGTGCTCCTCCCAATCGCCCACCCGCCGGTAGCCGACGTCCGCATAAATCTTGTTCGAGGTCGGGTTCGCGACGTCGGTGTAGAGCATGCAGCGCTCGGCCCCGCGCGCGAGCGCGAGCCGGCTCACGGCGGCGACCGCGGCGCTCGCGTAGCCGTGGCCGCGGCGCTCGGGCGGCGTGTACACCGGCCCGATCCGAACCGTCCCGGCGATCTGCGGCGAGGTCATCACCAGCGAGACCGCTTCGCCGTCGTCCCACACCTGCGCCGAGCCGTCGGCCATACGACTGTCGACGACGCGCGCGACCCCGGTTCCCCCGACGCGGGTGGCCTCGGCGGCGAAGGCGACAAGCCACTGGATGAGCGTCTCGCGCTCCTCGGGGCGTGGCTGACGAACGCTGCCCTGCGCCGGGCGCGGCGGATCGCGGACCGCCTCGAGCACGTGCATCGCCTCGACCATCGAGCAATGGGCGCGCCCGCCAGAGTGGGCCGCCCACGCGGCGGCGACGGCGCGCGCCGACGGCGGCGTGCCCGTGACACCCGGCGGCGCGGGGTCGCGCTCGCTCCACGTCGCGATCAGCGAGCGTGCGTCGGCGGGGTCGAGATCGCTGACCAGCAGCAGCCAGGGCGGCGTGCGCATCGCGACCGCCCGCAGGACGCCGTCGCCGTCCTCCCCGAGCGCGAACAGCGGCGATGCGCCGGGGACCTGTCCGTTGCGCAGCCGCACGAGAATCGTCGCCATCACATTGCGTTCGATGCGCTCGGTCAGAAAGGACTCGGCGCGCGCGGCGAAGCGCTCGGTGTCCGCCGTGAGCACGAAGCGCAAGGGACCCATCGGCGCAGTCTAGATTTCGCCCATGCCCTCCCTCAGCAGCGGCCGCGGCCTCGCGCTGGCCTGGCTCGTGGCCATCCTGCTCGCGGGCGGCGGCATCGCCGCCGCGCTGGCGCTGCGCCACCATCACCACCGGCTGCGTCCCGCGCCGGCGGGCACCGGCACGGTCTACGTGGAGAGCGACGTCGCCGCGCCCGACCAGAACTCGGTGCTCGCGCTGCACTACCACGACGGGCTGCTGCGGCCGCTGGCGATCACCGAGTATCCGACCGGCGGCGCCGGCGCCGCCGACCTGCTCGACCGGGGCGTGCTCGACGCCGACCAGCAGATCGTGACCAACCCGAGCGGGACGCTGCTGTTCGCGATCAACCAGGGCTCGGACACGATCGCCGCCTTTCACGTCGCCCCCGACGGCGCGCTGACCGCGGTCGCCGGCTCGCCGTTCCCCAGTCAGGGGATCGCGCCGGCGTCGATCGGGGTCGACGGGGACCTGCTCGTGGTGGCCGACAAGGCGCTCGACGGGGTGCGCAGCCTGCGCTCCGTCGCGCCCGACTACGCCACGCTGCGCATCCTTCCCGGCGGGGCGCTGCGATCGACCGGGCAGCGCTTTACGCTGCCGCTGCGCTCGGCGCCGACCCAGGTGCTGATCGCGCCCGGCGGGCACCTGGTGTTCGCCACCGAGGAGAGCGGGCTGCTGCGGGTGCTGCAGATCTCGCGCAGCGGCCGCCTGACCCAGGCCCCGGGCTCGCCCTACGGGGTGCCCCCCTCGATCGTGCCCGTCACCGCGCCGCGGGTCTGGCCCGCCGGCCTGTCGGCGCGCGACGGCGTCCTGTACTCCGGCATTCCCAACCACAACAGCATCGTCACCTATGACTACACCGCCAGCGGACGCCTGACGCTCCAGGGGCAGTGGCTCGAGGGCCAGTTCCTGCCCTGCTGGAGCGTGATCAGCCCCAACGGCCGCGAGGTCTACTTCGCCAACGCCGGCAGCGACAGCGTCACCGCGTGGGACCTGTCGGGCAACCCGCGCAGGCCGACCGTGCTGCAGACCCTCTCGCTGCCCGGCGGCGGGAACTCATGGAACCTGCGGATCGACCCGACCGGACGCTTCCTGTTCATCATCACCCCGCGCCAGGTCGCCAAGCTCGTGCCGGCCGGACAGGGCCAGCTGCTGCACTCGCTGCGGATCTCCCCGAGCGGGACGCTGAGCGAGATGCCGGGCTCCCCGATCCCGCTGCCGGTGTCGCTCGGGACCAACCCATTCGGCCTGGTCCTGCTGGGCGCGCGCGCGGGCTGAACGGAGCTATCGTGGGCGTGTGCCCCACTCCTTCGACGCGCTCGGCTGGCTGCAGTTCGAGCGCCTGTGCGAACTGGTGCTGACGAGCGAGGCGGGGCTGGGCGAGTTGGCCTGGCAGGGGCGAGCCGACGGGGACCGCGTCGCGCTGGTCCCGGGGCCGGTGCGGCTCGATGGCGCGGACGTACGCCTGGCCGGACCGGTGCGGATCCTCGTGCGGTGGGTCCGCGGGTCCGCGGGAGCGCCGAGCACTCGCTTCACGCCGGCCCCCGGGGCGACGCTGGTGCTCACCAACCGAAGCGAGGCCGGGGCGCCGTGTGCGACCGACCGCGGCGCGGTGCTCGGGCCGAGCGAGCTCGGCGTGATCGTCGATCGGCACCCCTCGATCCGGGCGGCGCTCCCCGCCCTGCTCGGCCTGCGCGATCTGGGGGCGCTGATCGACCCCCGCGCCCGCAAGCGCTCGACCCTCGACGTCGACGCCGCCCAGGCGCTCGCGCGGGTGTTCGTGGCCACCGCCGCCTACCAGCGGGCCCGCGAGGTGCTCGGGCGCCACCGGTTCGTGGTGCTCACCGGGCCGCCGGAGATGGGCAAGACGGCGATCGCGCGGATGATCGCGCTGGCCCAGCTCAGCGACGGCTGGGAGGCCCACGAATGCACGAATCCCGACCAGCTGCGGGCCGCCCGGGACCCGAAGCGCGGCCAGGTGTTCGTCGCCGACGACGCGTTCGGCTCGACCGAGTACCGCGCCGACGCCGCCGAGCGCTGGGCACGCGAACTGGGACGGATCCTGCGCGAGCTCGACGAGCGCCACTGGCTGATCTGGACGTCGCGGCCGGCGCCGCTGAGGGCGGGGCTGCGCCGCGTCCAGCGCGAGCGCGGCGCCGAGCGCTTCCCCGCCCCCGGTGAGGTCCTCGTCGACGCGAGCGACCTCGCGCTCGAGGAGAAGGCGCTGATCCTCTTCCGCCACGCCAAGGACCACGGCGCGAGCGCGCCCGCGCGAGCGGCCCTGCGCCGCGAGGCGGTCGCGATCGTCGAGCACCCGCACTTCACCCCCGAGCGGATCCGGCGGTTGATCGACACCCAGATCGACCTGCTCGGCCGACCCGGCGGGGAGGACGGCGAGGCGATCGCCGCGCTCGTGCGCGCCCAGCTCACCACGCCGACCGACGCGATGCGCGTCTCCTACCGGGCGCTCGGCGCCGAGCACCGCGCGCTGCTGATCGCGCTGCTCGACGCGCCCGCGGGCCTGGTCGACGAGCGCGCGCTCGCCGCCACGCTGCGGCGCCAGTATCCCGGCGGGCTCTCGCGCCCGCCGGTCGAGCTCGTCGACCGCCTGAGCGACCACTTCCTGCACGTCTCGCCGCTGGGGATCGGCTGGGTCCACCCCAGCTGGCGCGACCTGGTCATCGACGAGCTCGCCGACGACGCCGGCGCGCGCCAGCGCTTCCTGCGCGCGTGCGGGCCGTACGGCGCGCTGCTCGCGCTCTCGCGCGCCGGCGGGGCCGGCGGCGAGCGCTCGCTGCCGCTGCTGCTGCTGGATGGGGACTGGGACGCGCTCGCCGACCGCAGCGCGGCGCTACTGCGCGAGGGCGAGGACCGCGACGTCGCCGCGCTCCTGCTCGCGCTGCCGTGCGGCGCCGACGCGGAGCTCGACGCCGCGTCGGTGGGCGAGGCGGTCGCCTTCGCCCGCGAGGCCCTGGCGACCGCGCGCCGCGCGTGGGACCGCCAGGGCCGGGCGCTGTCGGCGTTCCTGCTCGACGCCTGGTACACCGCCGCGCTCCGGGTCTCCTCGGCCGGGCCCGCGCCCCAGCCGGCAATCAGCTGGGCCGAGCTGCGCCCGTCGGCTACCGGCATGACGCTCGCGGGCGCCGATGACTGGCTCGCGCTCGCCGAGGTGCTGCACACGCACGACCCCGAGGCGCTGCACGCGCTCGGCTTTCCCTCGCGCGACGGCCCGTTGCTCGAGCGCATCGTGGCAGCGGCGGCCGAGCGGGCCCGTGCGGGCGAGCGCGAGACGCGCGAGCTGGCCCTCGGCGTGCTCGACCGCATCGCGCGCCTGGCCCCGCCCGACAGCGCCGGCGTGGCCCGTGCGCGACGCGCGGCATCCCGACTCGGGCAGGAGGGCGTGCAGTGGTGGGTCCCCTCGGACTTGCCCTCGCCGCCCAGCACCGAGCTGGAGCGCTCGGCGCGGTTCGGGCTCGAGGACGTCGGGCGCGTGCTCGCCGACCTCTGAGTTCACCCTCACCGCGGCGGCGGTCGTCCGATTTATGACCGCTGGCCATTCACCGTTACTCGTATCCGTCTGAGTTATGACGGGCGCCTCGCCCCGCGATGGGGGAACGGGTACGTTCGGATGCGAATAGCGCTCTCTTGGTGGAGGAGGGACCTCGTGAAGGTTGCCGTTCGTACCGAGGTAGATTCGGGCCGCTCGTGAGCGCGCCCACGGTAGGGCTCCCCGGGGCTCGGGGGCGGTTATCGCTGCCGGTCAAGCCCCGCGCTACGCGCCCGCGTAGCGGTGGTGGCGCGTTCGCCTGGCTGGACGAGTTCGCCGGGATGATGATGACCGGACCCCGTTTGTCGGTCCACCACGAGTGAGCGGTGGTGGATGTGACGCGGGGAAGGTAGCGCTGCCGCCGGACGGAACGCCTGGGGTGTTGTCCCCGCGGCTGTCGTCGTGGAGGCCGAGCGCGAAGCGCGAGTG
>DATAWZ010000142.1:0-2847 GCA_036266975.1 Solirubrobacteraceae bacterium | reverse complement strand
GTCAGGAGGTCGGGACGACGCCGGCCGCCTACGTCCAGGCGGTGCGCCTGGAGCGCGCCCGCCGCGAGCTCGAGCTGGGCGACGCGCCGGTCGAGGCGATCGCGGACCGCTGCGGGTTCGGGACCGTCGACACGATGCGCCGCACCTTCGCCCGTCACCTGGGCGTCGCCCCGGCCGCCTACCGAGATCGATTCGCCGCCTGAGCGAGGAGAGGAGCACCGCCGTGGATATCGCCATCGCCCTGTTCGACCGTTTCACCGCCCTGGATGCGATCGGGCCCTACGAGGTCCTCAGCCGCCTCCCGGGCGCCCGCGTGACCTTCCTGGCCGAACGGCCCGGCCCGGTCGGCACCGACAACGGGATGCTCACGCTGCACGCCGAGCACGCGCTCGCCGACCTGCCGGCGCCCGAGATCCTGCTCGTCCCCGGGGGCCCGGGAACGCGAGAGATGATGGAGGACCAGACGCTGATCGAGTGGGTGCGCACGGCCCACGCGACGAGCACCTGGACCTGCTCGGTCTGCACCGGATCGCTCGTCCTCGGCGCCGCGGGACTACTCGAGGGCCTGCCCGCGACCACGCACTGGGCGGCGATGGACCTGCTGGCCTTTACCGGGGCAGCGCCGGTGAGCGAGCGGGTCGTGCGCGCGAACGAGAAGATCATCACCGCCGCCGGCGTCTCGGCCGGGATCGACATGGCCCTCACGCTGGCCGCGGAGATCGCCGGCGAGACCGTCGCGCAGACGATCCAGCTCGGCATCGAGTACGACCCGCAGCCGCCGTTTCACGCGGGCTCGCCCGCGAGCGCGCCGCCCGGGGTCGTAGGCGCGGTGCGCGCCGTCATCGCGGCACGCACGGCGACGGTCAGCCGATAGCGACCATCCGGTCGATCGGCACACGCGCGCGCTGTGCGACCTCGGCGGGAACCCGAACCTCGCCGCTGAGGTCGCGCAGGCAGTCGCGCAGGCCGGGCAGCGTGATCATCTTCATGAAGCGGCAGCTCGCTTCGGGGTTGGCCGGAATGAACTCGGTGTCGGGCGCCGCGAGGCGCAGCTGGTGGAGCATCCCGGTCTCGGTGGCGACGATCGCCTGGGGCGCCGGCCGGCCGTCGCCGGTGCCGCGCGCGTAGTCGAGCATCCCGCCCGTGGAGAGCATGTGCACGCCGGACTCGTCCAGGTCGCCGGCGGCCACGTACTCCATGACGCTCGTCGAGCAGCCGCACTCGGGGTGGATCAGGAAGTCCGCGCCGGGATGCGCCGCGCGGGTGGCCTGGATATCGGCGGGACGGATCCCCGCGTGGACGTGGCACTCCCCGTCCCAGACGTGCATGCGCCGGCCCAGGCGCTTCTCCACGAACGCGCCGAGCCACATGTCCGGACCGAACAGGATCTCGGTGTCCTCACCGTGGGTCTCGTAGATGTGGCGGACGACCTCGACCGCGTTGGAGGAGGTGCAGCAGTAGTCGGTGAGCGCCTTGACCTCGGCGGTCGTGTTGACGTACATGACCACGATCGCCTCGGGGTGCTCGGCCTTCCAGGCGGCGAGCTGCTCGGCGGTGATCGATGAGGCCAGCGAGCAGCCGGCGTCGGGGTCGGGGATCAGCACGGTCTTCTCGGGGCACAGGATCGACGCGGTCTCGGCCATGAAGTGCACGCCGCAGAAGACGATCACCTCGGCGTCGGTCGCCTCGGCGGCGCGGCGCGAGAGCCCGAGCGAGTCGCCCACGTAGTCGGCGACGTCCTGCACCTCGGACACCTGGTAGTTGTGGGCGAGGATCACCGCGCGACGCTCGCCGGCGAGCACGCGGACCTCGGCCTGGAGCGCGAGCACCTCCTCCGAGCGCGCCATGGGGAGGGAGATGGGCATCAGAGTGCCTCCAGGAGCAGTGACAGATCGAGCGCCGGCGCCGAATGCGTGAGCGCCCCTACCGAGATGAAGTTTACCCCGGTGAGCGCCCGCTCCCGGATCGTCTGCAGGGTCACGCCGCCGCTGCACTCGGTGCTCGCACGGCCGTCGACGAGCGCCACGCACTCGCGCAGCTGCTCGTCGGTCATGTTGTCGAGCAGCAGACGCGGCGCGCCGGCGGCGAGCGCCTCCCGCACCTCGGCGAGCGTGCGGCACTCGACCTCGAGCGTGGCCGCCAGCTCGGGCGCCTGCGCCCGGGCGCGCTCGATCGCCGCGGTCAGCCCGCCCGCGGCGGCGATGTGGTTCTCCTTGATGAGGATCGCGTCCCACAGGCCGACGCGGTGGTTGACCGCACCCCCGGCGGCGACCGCCGCCTTCTCCAGCGAGCGCAGTCCGGGCGTCGTCTTGCGGGTGTCGAGCACGCGCACGCCGGTGCCCTGCACCGCCAGCACGCAGCGCGCCGCCGCGGTGGCCACGCCAGAGAGGTGGGCGAGGAAGTTCAGCGCGGTGCGCTCGCCGGTGAGCAGCGCCCGCGTGCGGCCCTCCAGCTCGGCCACCTCGCCGTGCTCGCGCCAGCGCCCCTCCTGGGTGAGGGCGGCGAAGCGCACGTCGGGGTCGAGCGCGGTGAACACCGTCTGCACGAGGTCCAGGCCGTAGACGACGCCGGGCGCCTTCTGGATGATCCGGGCCCGCGCCCGCGCGTCCTCGGGCACGGTCGCCCGCGTCGTGACGTCGCCGTCGCCGACGTCCTCGGCGAGCGCCTGCGCGACGAGGGCCTCGGCCGGCACTAGTGGTGCCCCCGGTAAATCCGGTCGTCGATTCGCGAGCGAAAATCGAGCATGGCCAGGACGCAGGGAGCCGGAACAGCAGCGCTATTCCGGCTCCCGAGGACGCCGCCAGGCGAAGATTTGCAGCCGCGAAGCGGGAGCGGATTTGCAGGAGG
>DATAWZ010000141.1:0-35850 GCA_036266975.1 Solirubrobacteraceae bacterium | reverse complement strand
GACGTTGATCATGTGGCTGGCGATCGTCATATGCGCCATGTACTACGGCTACCGAGCACGTGGTGGTCCTGTAGGCGTGGGCGTGGCGACCGCTCGGTCGATGATCGCCGCGCTGTGTCTGACGATGGTGGTGAACGAGGGGTTCACATTCTTCTTCTGGGGCGTGAACCCACACCTGCCGGTCGGCGGCTGATCCTCCGCCCACCACCTGCATCCTCCACGAGGGGCTCGAGCGCACTGCGCTCGGGCCCCTCGCCCGTTGTGGGGCCTTGCGCGCCGCGCGACGACCTGCGAGGTCATGGCGCTGGGGCGGGACACCTGCGAGGCTGCCGGAACGCGCCCCGACCGCACTCGTGGAGGACCGCCGATGACCGCGCCCCCGCCGCCCGCCGCCGATCTGCTTTCGATGATGCCGCTGGCCGAGCTCCTCGGCATCGAGCTGCTCGAGGCCGCGCCCGAGGAGGTGCGCGGCGCGCTCGCCTATCGCCCGGCGCTGTGCACGGCCGGCGGCGTGCTGCACGGCGGCACGCTGATGGCCTTCGCCGACACCATCGGGGCCCTGTGCGCGTTCTTGAACCTGCCCGAGGGCGCCGGTACGGCGACGATCAGCTCGGCGACGAACATGCTGCGTGCGGTCCGCGGCGGGGCCGTCCTCGCCAGCTCGCGCCCGCTGCATGTCGGCCGCTCGGTGATCGTCGCCCAGACCGACCTGCGCGACGAGGGCGAGCGGCTGGTGGCCCAGGTCACCCAGACCCAGGCGGTGCTCGCCGGCAGCTGAGCCCGTCGCGCTGTCCTTCGTTCCCCCTCCTGCTGCAAGTTCGCTCTCATCGGGCCTGCGGCGCCCCGCCGCCGCATAGCGTCTTGCCCCGGAACCCGACGCACAGGAGACGCCACCGTGAGGAGAAGGACGAGGCCCGCGCAGGAGTTGAGGGCAGCGATCGACCGGCTGCCGCTCGAGGTGCGCCAGGCGATGCTCGAGGGCATCGACCGGCGCCCGATCATCGCCGGCGCCCATACGGGCCGCGGCGGCGGCGCGTGCCCGCTGGTGGCGGCCGACCTGAAGTGGCAGGGCATGAGCCGCGAGCGCTACGAGCTCGCCCTCGATATGGCTCTCGCCTGGGATCGCTACACCGAGACGGTCGCCGGGGCGCGCCGGGTGAGCCCGCGCCAGCTCCTGGCCCTGCGCTCGATGATCGAGGCGAGCATTCTGGGCGAGACGACGATCTCGTTGCAGGAGGCGGTCGCCGATCACCAGCAAGCCGTTGCCCGCCGGCGCCCCGCGCGCAAGCGGGCCGACACCGGCGAGCGCAGCCGGGTGCGCGAGCTGATCGGACGCCCCGGGTGGGCCTGGACGCGCCCGGTTCGCAGCTACGCCGAATACGAGGCGGCCCTGGGCATGCTCGCCGACTGCGGAAGCGTCGAGGCCGCGCGGGCGCTCGCCGAGGTGTAGCGGCCAGGGGCCGCTTCTAACGCGAGCAGCCCTGTGCGGCCTGAGCGTCGCGAAACCGTCGCACGGCGACCAGCGACCAGATCGCCTCGACGATCCCGAACCGCCACGTGCCGGCCAGGAACCCGTAGCTGCTCGACAGCGCACAGCCGACCGCGAACGCGAGCACGAACCGGTGGTCGCGCCCTTCCAGGGCGTACATGAGCATCATGAAGGTCACCACGCAGGCGCCGAACGCCGTCAGCTACCCTGGCACTTGAACGCGGGTTCAAGTCAAATCTGCTCGGCTCGCGCGCCGCGCCGGCCCATGAGCGCCTGCGCCGGCTGGCCGTGCGCAAGCTCCCGGAGATCGACGCCCTCGTGGCGCGGGCGAGCACCGTCCAGCACTGCTGCGCTTCTGCATCGACTGCCGCTGGGCGTCGGTCGACGAGTGCCGCCTGCTCGAGGAGCGTGCCGCGCTGCTCGACCACCGCGCCCTGCAGCCCACGTCGAGCGTTCCGATCAGCGACCGCTGAAGCGCGGCGGGCGCCGCTCAATGACCGCGGCGAGGCCCTCGCGCGCGTCTGCGGTGCCCGACAGCTCCGAGACCGTGCGCGCCTCGTCGGGCAGGCAGTCCTCGACGCTCGCGCCCAGCGCGTCCCACATCAGCCGCTTGGTCGCGCCGAGCGCGCGCGTGGCGCCTCCGGCGAGCTGGCGCGCGAGCGCGAGTCCCTCGTCTCCGAGCTGCTCGTCAGGGACCACACGCGTGACCAGGCCGAGCTCGAGCGCCTCGTGCGCGTCGAGGACGCGATCGGTGAGCACCAGCTCCATGGCGCGCCGGTGCCCCAGGATGCGCGAGAGGGTCACCGAGGTGCCGGCGTCGGGCGCCATCGCCACGCGCGTGGCGGCGGACATGAACCGCGCCGACTCGGCCGCGATCACCAGGTCCACGGCGCACACGATCCCGAGCCCTCCGCCGCCGGCGGCGAAGCCCTGGACGACGGCCACCACCGGGACCGGCAAGCGGATGAGCGCGCCGCTGGCGGCCTGCAGCCAGGCGGTCGCCTCGCGCAGGTAGAGCGGCAGGGCCTCGCCGTGGGAGGCGAAGTCCTTCACGTCGCCCCCGGCGCAGAAGTGCTTCCCCTCGCCGCTGAGCAGCACGCAGCGCGCGCGATCGTCGCTCTGAATCCGAAGCACCGCCTCGTAGAGCGCCTTCAGGAGCGCGGCGGTCATCCCGTTGGAGCTCTCCGGGCGGTTCAGGCGCAGGCGCGCGACCCCATCGTCCTCGAGATCGAGCAGGATCGGGCCTTCGGCGATCAGGGCGTGGCTCGCCACGGCGCCGGCCATCCTACCCGCTCGCCCTTGCGCGGGGACGACGCAGGCACGACACTGCGCGCCATGGATTTCGGCGACATCCTGCGCCGCAGCGCGGTCGATCACCGCCATCGTGTCGCGGCGGTGTGCGAGGGACAGCGCCAGACCTATCAGGAGATGTTCGCCCGCGCCTGTCGGCTGGCGAACGCGCTCGCTGGCCTGGGCTGCCAGCACGGCGACCGCGTCGCGCTGCTCGGCGCGAACGCGCTCGAGACCGTCGAGCAGGTGGGCGGCATCGCGCTCGGCGGCTACGTGCGCTGCGCGCTGTACGCCCACCAGACGCCGGACGTCAACGCCTACCTGCTCGAGCTCGTGCAGGCGCGCGTGCTGCTCGTCGACGCGGCCCTGTACGAGCCGCTGCGCCCCGCGCTCGCGGGGCTGCCGGCGCTCGAGCACGTCGTCGTCTACGCCGGTGGCCCCCCGGCGGGCTCGGGCGCACTGGACTACGTGCAGTTGCTCGCGGCGGCGACAGCGGAGGACCCGCATATCGCGTGCGCGCCGGATGACCTGCACGTCATCCGGTTCTCGGCGGGCACGACGGGCCGCCCGAAGGGGATCGTCCACACCAACGACGCCTGGCTGCGGATGGCCGACGAGTACCGCTGGGTCACACCGTCGCTCGACGACCGCGACGTCTACCTGGCCGCCGGCCAGCTCACCCACGCCGCCGTGCTGTGGCTGTGGCCGCTGGTGCGGCTGGGCGGGAGCATCGTCGTGATGCCCGCCTTCGACCCGGGCGAGGCGCTGCGCCTGATCGAGGCCGAGCGCGTCACGGTCACCCTGGTCGTGCCGACGATGATCCAGGTGATGGTCGCCCACCCCGCCGCCGCGACGCGCGACCTCTCGAGCCTTCGCTGCGTGAACTACGGTGCCTCACCGATCAGCGAGACCACCCTCGCACGAGCGGTGGCGCTGTTCGGCGACGACGTCCTCTACCAGCTCTACGGGCAGAGCGAGGCGGTGCCGATCACGATGCTCCAGCCCCACGAGCACGATCGTCCACGCTCGGTCGGCCGCCCGACGCCGAACACCAAGCTCACGATCGTCGACGAGGACGGCCGACCGCTCCCGCGCGGGACGGTCGGGGAGATCGCCGTGAGCACGCCGGGCGCGATGCTCGAGATGTGGCGCGACCCCGAGGGGACGGCGGCTCGCCGCCTGCCCGACGGCAGCGTGCTCACGCGCGACATGGGCTACCTGGACGAGGACGGCTTCCTCTACCTGGCCGACCGCAAGGAGGACATGATCATCTCCGGCGGCTACAACATCTGGCCGGCCGAGCTGGAGAACGCGATCGCCGCCCACCCGGCGGTGGCCGAGGTGTGCGTGATCGGCGTGCCGCATGAGAAGTGGGGCGAGACACCCAAGGCCCTCATCGTCCCGGCGGCCGGCGCCTCCGTCGACGAACAGGAGATCATCGACCTCACCCGGGAGCGCGTCGGGGCGGTCAAGCGCGTGACCTCGGTCGAGATCGTCGACTCGCTACCGAAGTCGGGGGTCGGCAAGATCCTGCGCCGCGAGGTACGCGAGCCCTACTGGGCCGGCCGCGGCGCGAGGGTCGGCGGTGCCTGAGCCGCTCCGGCCCCTGGTCGAACGGGTCTACACGGCGCTCGCCGCCGGCGATGCGGCGACGCTCGACGAGCTGCTCGGCGAAGGCTTCGTCGGCGAGGTGTCCGACGGGATGCCCTACGGGCTCGGCGGTCGGCGCGAGGGGTCGGTGGCCATGCGCGAGCAGACCTGGTGGCCGATCGGCCGGCGGTACCGCGTGCGGCCCGAGCCGCAGGAGTGGATCGACTGCGCCGACGGGCGGCTGCTCGTCCTCGGCCGCTATCGCGGCGCGCACCGCGAGAGCGGCGGCGAGGTCGACGCGGCATTCGCCCACCTGTGGACCGCGGGCGACGGGACGGTCGCGCACCTGGTCCAGATCACCGACACCGCGCGCTGGGCTACCTAGTGGCACCTCCTGCAAATCCGCTCCCGCTTCGCGGCTGCAGATCTTCGCCTGGCGGCGTCCTGGGGAGCCGAAATAGCGCTGCTATTCCGGCTCCCTGCGTCCTGGCCATGCTCGCTTTTCGCTCGCGAATCGACGACCGGATTTACCGGAGGCACCACTAGCCGCGACGAGCGTGGCGAAGTGCTCGCCGCGCTCCTCGAAGTCGCGGTAGGCCCCGAAGCTGGGGGCGGCCGGCGAGAGCAGCACCACTCCCGCGCCGCCCAGCGCCGCACGCGCGAACGCGAGGGCATCGGGCAGGTCGCGCGCCTCGCGCAGGTCCGGCCCGTCGGCGCCGGCTGCCTGCAGCGCGGCGAGCAGCCGGGGTCCCGTGACGGGGAGCGCAGCGACCGCGCGCACCCCTCCGTGGGCGCGGATCTCGCGCGCGAGCTCGGTGTAGTCCTGGCCGCGGTCGTGGCCGCCGGCGATGAGCGCGACCGGCGTTCCCGGGAAGGCGGCCAGCGCGGCGATCGTCGACTGCGCGGTGGTCGAGATCGAGTCATCCACGAACCGCACCCCTTCGTGCTCGCCGACGAGCTGCAGCCGATGCGGCAGCGGCTTGAAGCTCTCCAACGCACCCGGCGCCAGCCCGGCAACGTGCCCGCGGAGGCGAAGCACGGTGAGCGCGGCGCACAGGTTCAGCAGGTTGTGCGCGCCGAGCAGGGGCGTTCGAAGGGGGGGTTTAAGGCGGCGTGCCCCGTCCCAGACGGCGCCGTCGCGAACGTGCAGGGTCTGCTCGGTCCCGTACCACACGGTCTCACCTGCCGGCCGGGCGAGGCCGACCACGCCGGCGTCGGCGCCGCACAGCACGGCGGTGCACGGCGGCTGCAGCGCGAACAGGCGCAGCTTGTCGGCGTGGTAGCGGTCGGCGTCGCCATGCCAGTCCAGGTGCTCGTCGAAGAGGTTGAGCAGCACGCCGATCCGCGGGGCGTGCTCGAGGTCGGCGATCTGAAAGCTCGAGAGCTCGAGCACCCACGCCGTCCCCGCGCCGCCGTCACCCAGCCGGTCCAGGAGCGGCCGCCCGACGTTGCCGGCGAGGAGCGCCTCCTCGCCGGCGGCACGCAGCAGATGCGCGATCAGCGCCGCCGTGGTGCTCTTGCCCTTGGTGCCGGTGACGGCGATCGTGTCGACGTGCTCGTTCTCGCTGAACCACAGGTTGGTGCCCGTGGTCAGCGGGATCTCCAGGGCGCGAAGCTCGGCGACCTCGTCGCGGTACAGGCTCACCCCCGGCGAGCGGATGACGACCTCGCAGCGGGTCAGCTCGCGCCACGACTGCGCGCCGGCGGCGATCGTCGCGCCGGCGACGCGGGCCTGCTCCAGGCCCGGGTCCTCGGGGTCCTCGCTGTAGACGAGCACGCTCGTCGCGCCGCCGCGGCGGGTCAGCGCGGCCAGCGCGGCCAGGCCCTCGCGCCCGGCGCCCCAGATCCCGACGTGGAGGCCGTCAAGCTGCGAGAGCCGCATTCGCCAGCGCGCGGAAGCGCTCGGGGATCTCGTGCTCGGTGCTCAACGTGAGGACCTCCTGGACCGGTGCCCCGGCGGTGACGCCCAGCTCGCGGACCGCCGCGACGACCGCGGCCTGCCGCCACGCCGGCTGCTCGTCGAGCAGCGCGAGCGCCGCCCGGGACTCCGCCACCTCGCCGACGCACTCAAGTGGCTTGATCGCGTCGTAGCCGCACAGCGCGAGCACGCCGGGGAGCTGAGCGAGGTCGTCGAGCAGGTTCGCGCCGAAGATCCGCTCCAGGCGCTCGGGCGCGCACCACGGGGCGAGCGCGAGGAACACGAAGCGGCACTTGTCGCACTCTCCGCACCAGCGCGCGGCCCGCCGCGCCGGATCCAGGCGGAAGACCCGATTGCAGCTGGTGAACGCAAGGTCGTAGCGCTCGCTGCGGGCGAACGCGCGGGCGATCGCCAGCTCCGAGCCGGCGCGCAGCAGCGAGAAGCAGCGCAGGTCGGGCGCGACCGCCTCGGACAGCGCGGCGGCGAGCAGTCGCTCGGCCTCCAGGCCCTTGCTCCACTGGTGGTTGACCTCGATGCCGTCGCACACCACGCTGCCGGCGCGCGCTGAGCGCTCGTTGGACATCACCACGTGGCCGGCGCCGTCGCGGATTGCCACCACGCACGCGATCAGCGACACGATCGCGGTGACCGGCACGTGGCCGTTGAGGGCCCAGCGCTCGTTCGCCTCGAGCAGGCGCGGGTCAATCCGCCGGCCGGCGATCCGGCGCTCGAGGCTGCTCGCCTCGACCGTACGCCGGATCGGATCCGCGTCGCCGACCGAGAACAGCGTCGGCGCGATCCCGCCGGCGCGCAGCGCCTCGATGGTGACGATCGAGTCCTTGCCTCCGCCCACCGGGACCAGCATGCGGTCGGCGTCCAGGCGGGCGGGCGCCGCCGCAGCCGGCGGCGCCCCGGCGGCGAACCGCGGGGCGGAGTCGAGCGGTAGCCCGTTGACGTAGCGCATCTCGGCCAGTCCGGGACCGTAGAGCCCGTTCGCGAGCGCGGCGACGGCTGGGGTGAGCGGCGCGCCGGCCAGGAGGACCTCCGCCGGGCACGCGGCCTTGTAGTAGCTGACGCCCGCGGCCAGGTGCAGCAGCGCCAGTGCGCCGTCGAGGGCGGCGGGCGCTGGCGCGCCCGCCGCCGGGACGGGCAGGTCGATCAGCTCCTCGAACGCCGGACCGTCCTGGAAGGAGTAGCGCAGGGCCACCCGCCCCGAGCGTTCGTCGAGGTCGTAGTCGCCCAAGCGGAAGGCGGCCAGCCCTGCTGGCGCGCCCGAGAGCAGCCCGTCGGTCACCGGGCTTAGGTTAAAGGCGAGCGCGGAGGCCTACGGCCGCCGCTGCCGGTGGCCGACCCCGGGCGCGTGCAGCGGGCGCTGGTCGAGCGCCTGCAACTCGGCGGAGCGGTCGATCGTGCGGAACGCGCCGCCGCGCACCTGCTCGAGCACCGCCGCTTCCTCGGCCTCGCGCGCGGCACGCGCGTCGGGACGCTCGACGAAGACGTGCTTCCAGGCCCAGTAGAGCGCGATGTAGCCCAGCACCATCCCCGTGACCGCCAGGACGCCGAGGAAGGGCGTCATCACCATCAGAGACCTGGCCAGTGACGGACGACGTAGCCTGCGGTCGACGGGTCGGCCCCGGGGACCAGCCAGCGGGAGGTGTACGGGCCGCTGCGGCCCGCGGTGTCGAACCAGTAGCCGGCGACGTTCATGAACACGTGGCCGGCGGTCGCGAAGACGGTGATGTAGCGGCCGGGCCCGGCCACGCCCCAGTTCTCGAAGTCGCCGGAGACCATCGGCGAGGAGACCAGGCCGCCCGCGGCGAGCGCGTAGCTGACCGATCCCGAGCAGTCGTACCCGTTGGCCACGAAGGAGGCGTGCCCACCGCCCCAGATGTAGGGGAAGTCGGCGATCGCGTTGCCGCCGGCGATGACCTGGTCGACGATCAAGGGCAGTCCGGGCGGCGCGGTGAGCGCGCCGCTGCCGCCGATCGAGCCGCCGCCGGGCACCGGGTCGCTCACCTGGGACTCAGCCTGCTGCTGAGCCTGGGCGAGCGCCTGGTGCATCTGCTTGAGCTCGGCCTTGATCTCGGCGTCCGAGGGGGCCATCGGGCTCACCGATGCCCGCGCACCAACGGCCTGAGGGCTGGCCGCGTTGGCGTGGTGGACCTGGCTGGCCGAGATCGGAAAGCTCCTGCCCTCCTCGGGATCGGGCGCCTCGGAGACGCCCGCGTTTCCGTTCGAGGCGAACGCCACCTTCAATTCGGTGCCCTGGTCGGCGCGCTGCGGGGCCGAGCGGCTCCCGGAGCCGCAGCCCGCGGCGACGAGGGCCACCGCGGCGACGACCCCAGCCGTGCTCAGCGAACGCCCGACGGACACGTCAACATCTCTCCACCGGTCATGGCCGGTACAGAGTATTCCAAGCACGGGCTGACGGCGCCGATTTGCGGCGCAGGGACGGGCGCAGACCCCCGAGAGCCGGCCCGAGACGCGACCTATACTGTCCTGACCCGTGCAGGAGATGGTCATCTACGGCGTCAGCTTCGACATGGTTGGCAAGCAGCCCATCGTGTTGCTGAAGGCCGTGGACAGCAACAAGTACCTGCCGATCTGGATCGGGCACCCCGAGGCCGCGTCGATCCTGATGAAGCTGCAGGGGGCCAACACGCCGCGCCCGATGACCCACGACCTGCTCTGCGAGATGCTCAACGAGCTCGAGGTCAAGTGCACGCAGGTCGCGGTGACCGAGCTGCGCGAGAACACCTTCTTCGCCTCGATCACCCTGTCGGTCAACGGACGCGAGCTGGAGATCGACTCGCGCCCGAGCGACGCGATCGCCCTGGCCGTGCGCTCCGGCGCCCCGATCTACGCGGCCGAGGAGGTCATCGCCGAGTCGGCGATCGAGTTCGAGCACGACGCCGAGGAGACCGACGACGTCGTGGAGAAGTTCAAGGAGTTCCTCGACCAGGTCACGCCCGAGGACTTCGCCGCCGGCGATCAGTAGCCCGCACGGGCGTTCTCGACTCGTCCACGTGCAGCGCCGTCAGAGAGGGGGCACCGCGCCTTTTTCTCTATCGTCATGCCGCCGATGAGCCTGCTCTTCCAGATCGGTCTCGGCGTTGGCCTGGGCGTCGCCGCGGGCCTGCGGCCCTTCCTGCCCACCCTGCTCGCCTGCGGGTTGGCGGTCGGACACCATTTCAAGATGGCGTTCCGCTACGGCCACTTCCACTTCCTGCAGAAGGACTGGTGGCTGCTCGCGGTCGCCGGGCTCTACATCCTGGTCTGGGTGGTTCAGGTGCTGCTGAAGGCCGACCCGTTCAACCCCTTCGGCCGCCGCCCGCTCGCGATCGTGATCGCGCTCATGGGCGCGGCCGCGGCCGCGCTGCTCTTCGGGGGGACCCTGCGCGACCACGGCCACCACGGCTGGATCGGCGCGGTGGCCGGCGCCGGGTGCGCCGCGCTCGCCACCGTCGCGACCGCGCCCATCCTCTCCGGCGCCCGCAAGCGCCTGACCGATCGCGCCGCCCGCGAGGCGCTGTCCCTGTACGTCGATGGCGTGGCGCTCGTGTTCGCCGCGATGACCGTCGCCTACAAGCCACTGGGCTTCCTGACCGTCCCCCCGATGCTGCTGTTGCTCGCGGCTCGCCTGCGCCGCCGGGGCACGAAGTACGCGGGGCTGCGTATCCTGCGGTGAGCACGCCGCCGGCCCGCCCGCCCAAGCTCGTTCTCGCCGTGATCGACGGCTGCAAGCCGGCGATGCTCGAACGGGCGATCGAGGCGGGGCGTGCGCCGGTGCTCGCCGAGATCCGCCGTCGCGGCAGCTACACCGATCGCTGCACCGCGGCCTTCCCGTCGGTCACGCCGGTGTGCGCCGCGTCGATCGCCACCGGCGTCAACCAGGAGACGCACCACATTCCCTCGATGAACTGGTACCACCGCGAGGAGCGCCGGTACGTCGAGTACGGCTCGAGCTTCAGCGCCGCGCGCCGCTTCGGGTTCGCCCAGCAACTCACCGACACCGTCTACAACATGAACCGATCGCACCTGGCGGCGGACGCCCTGACCGTCTTCGAACGGCTCGACGATGCCGGCGTGCGTACGGCGGGCACGACCTACCTGATGTACCGCGGGCGGCACGTGCACGACGTGGCCCGCGACACCGCGCTCACCCGGCTCGCCTCGGCCGCCGGCTTCCGGGACTCGGTGCTCGGCCCGCGCGAGCTCTTCTACGCCGACATCTTCGCCAGCCGGCGCACCGGCTGCCGCTCTCAGCTGGGCATGCCCGGCGTGCGCGACCGCCACGCCGGCTGCGTGGGCGCCTACCTGGTCGAGCACGACCTGTTCGACTTCCTGCTGCTCTCGCTGCCGGACAACGACTGGCACTCGCACAAGCACGGGCCCCACGCCCAGGTCGACTCGATCGCCGAGGCCGACCGCCAGCTCGGACGCGTGGCCCAGGCGGCGGGCGGGATCGAGCCCTTCCTGGCGGGGTACGCGGTCATCGCCGTCGCCGACCACTCCCACACCATGGTGGAGAAGGCGATCCGCATCTTCGACCAGCTGTCGGACTTCGCCACCCTGCAGCCACCCCGGCGCGTACCCCAGCCGCCGAGCCGCTCGCCCGAGGAGGCCGAGATCGCCGTCTGCCCGGCCCAGCGCTCGGCGATGATCTACGTGCTCGTGCCTGAGGCGCGCGAGGTGCTGCTCCCGCGCCTGGTCGAGCACTGCCGGACGGTCGAGGGCGTCGACCTGGTCATGTGGCTCGACCGCGCCAGCGGCCAGGGCGTGATCGCCGACGACACGCGAGAGCTGCGCTTCGCGCCCGGCGGCGACGTCGTCGACGACCGCGGCGGACGCTGGCGCGTGCAGGGCTCGCTGGCCACCCTCGGCGCCCGGGTGAAGCAGGGGCACCTGGAGAGCCCGGCCTACCCCGACGCCCTGCAGCGGGTCTGGTCGGCGCTCACCTGCCCGAGCTCGGGCGACGTCGCCCTCTCCGCCGGGCCGGGCTACGAGTTCCTGGACTGGGGTGGCCAGGCGCACGTCGGCGGCGGCAGCCACGGCTCCCTGCACGCGAGCGACTCCCACGGGGCGCTGCTGTACTGCGGCGTGGAGCCCCCCGGCGGCCAGGCGCCGAAGTGCTGGTCGATCCGCGACGTCGCGGCGATGGTGACCGAGCACTTCGGCGTGCAGGCCTGAGCGTGAGCGGTGAGTTAGGTCAGCCGCCGCAGTCCACGGCCACCGCGAGCGCGTCGCAGATCGCCCGCATGCGATCCGCGCTGAGGCGGCCCAGGCGCTCAACGAGCTCCACCATCGACACATCCTGGACGGCGTCGAGGCTTGCGGCCGATGGTTTCGGCACCGGGTCAACCTCCGGGTCGAGCACGACCTCGGTCTCGATGCCTCGGATCTTGGTCGTACACGGCGCCACAATCACGCGCCGCCGCCGCGGAATGGTCGTATCCCGTGAGAGCACGACGACGGGACGTCGGGCGATCTCGGGGAGCTCGCACCACCAGACCTCGCCGCGAGCCGGAAGGCCGGCCGTCACGACCGCCGAGCGGCTTCCAGCCACGACTGCAGGTCGCCCCACTCGTCCGGCGCGTCTAGCGGGATACGGTCGTACGCCTCGAACTTGGCGTCGATCTCGGCGCGGTGGTGCTGGGCCATCAGGGTGGACAGCGCCTCGTCGAGCAGGGCGGCGTCTGTCACCCCGGCCCGCAGCTCCCGTGCACGCGCCAGGAGGTCGGCATCCACCGTCGTGCTGACACGGATACGCGCCATGGCACGACCGTAGCACGGCCATGCCATGGCGGGTCCGCCAGCGTCACCGAAGGGTCGTGCTCGCGCGGTAGCTGCCGGTCGTGGCGGTGATCGTCAGCGGCCGGCCGTGTCCGGCGCGGTGACGTTGCCTGCTCGAGAGCGCGAACGTCAGCGTCGCCCGCCCGCCCGCCTTGACCGTCGCGCTGCGCCGGCCCACCGTGTGGCCGGACTGGCGCGCGGCCACCGTCGTGCGGCAGGTCCCGCTGCCCGCCGAGCAGCTGAGGGTGATCACGACCTTGCTGCCCTTCATGCGGACCGAGGCGATCCGGGCGTGTGAGGCGCTCTTGCTCGCCGCGTGGCTCTGCGAGGCGGCGACCGCCTCGTAGTAGGCCTCGAGCTCGGAGAGCTGGGCGGGCGTAAGCGAGGCGGTGGTCGCCGTGGGCGCCTTGGTCGCGCCGGTCCCGCCGGAGCCCGAGCCGCTGCCGGAGCCCGACCCCGAGCCGCTGCCGGAGCCCGACCCCGAGCCCGAACCCGAACCGGACCCCGAGCCACTGCCGGACCCCGAGCCCGAGCCACTGCCGGACCCGGACCCGGTGCCGGCGCCGAGGCTACCCGAGCCGCCGAGCGAGCCGGAGACCTGCGAGACGAGGCCTCCGAAGGGCGAGGGCAGATCGCCGGCAAGGCTCTCGAGCTGGCTGATCACGCTCTGAAGATCGGTGGGATCCAGGCTCGCGTCGTCGAGTGTCGTGCCCAGCGAGGCCAGCGTGGTTCCGGCGACCGTCCCGGAGATGCCGTTCTGCTCGGAGAGCATGGTCAGGATCGCCCCGACCGGCGCGAGCGTTCCCGCCGGGACCGTGGCCCCGCCGGACAGCCCGGGCAGGCCGCCGAGCGCGTCGAGCGCATCGGTGATCTGGGTCGGGGTGAGCCCGGAGAGCTCGCCGAAGATCGACCCCGAACCCTGGAGCTGGGCGATCAGCTGGTCGGCGAGCGTGTTCAGCGGAGAGGGCAGATCCGAGGTCAGGCCCTGGAGGGTGCCGATCGCCGAGAGCAGGTCGCTCGGGTCGAGGCTCGCGTTCTCGAGCGTGCTGGCCAGCGAGGCCAAGGCGCTCGCGGCGGGCGTGCTCGACACCCCGCTCTGCTGGGAGAGCACGGTGAGCACGGCCGCGACGGGGCCAAGCGCGCCAGTCGGCACGTTCGTGCCGAGCGAGAGCGACGGCAGGCCGCCGAGCGCGCCGAGCGCGCCGGTGATCTGCGTGCCGGTCAGTAGGCCCGGCAGCTCACCGAAGATCGTCCCCGAGCCCTGGAGCTGGGCGATGAGCTGGTCGGCGAGCGTGTTCAGCGGAGAGGGCAGGTTCGGCGCGAGCCCCTCCAGCGCGCTGACCACCGAGAGCAGGCCGCTGGGATCCAGAGGCGTGCCGCTGTCCAGCGTGCCGGCGAGCGAGCTCAGGCTGCTTGCCGCCGAGCCGTCGGAGACGTCGACGTTGTTCTGGCTGGACATGTCGGCGAGCACCGGGCCGATCGGCATGAGGGTCCCACCCGAGACGCTCGTGCCGAGGGACAGCGAGGGCAGGCCGCCGAGCGCGCCGAGCGCGCTGGTGATCTGCGTGGTGCTGAGCGCCCCGGGGAGCTCGCCGAGGATCGAGCCGGCGGACTGCACCGCGTCGGCGATCGCGCCGGCGACCTGGCCCCACTGCGAGGGCAGCGAGGAGGCGAGCCCCTGCAGGGTCCCGACCGCCGAGAGCAGCTGCGCCGGCGTGAGCGCCGTCCCGGAGCCGAACAGTGACTCCAGGCCGCTCAGCGCGGTCAGCGAGCTGCCGCTCGCCCCACTCGCGCTGGCGAGGCTGCCGAGCATCGTGCCCAGGGAGCCGAGCGATCCGCTCGCGGCCGAGTCGCCCAGGCCGAGGCCCTGGGCCCCGGCGAGCTCGTCCTCGACGTCGCCGATGAGGGTGTCGTTGCCCGGGGCGAGCTCGTCGAGCATCTGCGGTAGGTCGGCGAGGTTCAACGCCGAGATGAGCGTGGTGATGCCCTGCTGGAGCTCCAACGGCGAATCCGCGCTCGTGGCGATCGGCTCGAGCTGAGCGACGATCTCGCTGATCGTGCTCGGCGCGGCCGGGTTGCTCAGCAGCCCGGTGAGCGTGCCCAGCAGCCCGGTCAGGTTGTCGAGCAGCCCGGTGATGCTGGTGAGGTCGCCGCTGCCCAGGAGCCCCTGGGCGAGCGTGTCGATCGGGGAGAAGATCGAGGTGGTGTCGATGCCACCGGGGTTGGTGGCCTGCAGCTGCTCGACGGCGGTGAGGATGCCGGAGACGTCGTTTGCGCTGATGCCGGGCAGGCCCGTCAGCGCGGTGGTGAGGTTGGGCAGGGCCGGGGAGGGCGTCTGCGCGGCGGCCGGGGTGGCCGAGACGGCGGGGAGGGCGGCGAGCGAGACGGCGAGAGCGCCGCCGGCGAGGGCGGCCTGAACACGGCGACGACGGACCACGAACACTCCTTGTTCGGTTAGCGGGCGCGCGGGCGGCACACTGCCACCACCCGTCCTTCGCCCCGGTCATCGGCGAGAGGGCGGCGAGCGCCTCCCCGGGGCGCCGATCCTGGACGTTCGTTGGAGCGCAGCGTCCGTCGCCTCCGGCGCGCTCGATCCCCTACCCTCGGTGGCGCGTGCGCCGACCTCTGACCCTGCTCGCCGCCCTGCTCGTCCTTGCCGTGCCCGCCGCGCTCGGGGCGCTCCCGGCGGCGGCGAGCGCGAGCGATTGCAGCAGTTCGGCGATCGGATTGTCGCCCGGCCAGGCCGCCCCGCTGAACGCCGGCCAGCTGGCCTGCGCGGCCTACGACGACGTCCCGCCGCCCGCGCACCGCCTGACCTATCTGAAGGCACTGGCGATCGCCTCGCGCGTGCCCAGCATGAAGAAGATCCTCGCCACCAAGGGCAACTACGGGTACGCGTTCATCAAGGGCCCGAACCAGTGGCAGGTCTCCTTCTACACCCCCAAGGGGGTCGAGGTCGGGCAGGTCATCATCGACGACCCGACCGAGAAGGTCGTCCAGCACTGGACCGGCTTCCAGGTTGCCTGGACGATGGCCCGCGGCTACCCCGGGGCGTTTGGCCAGCACGTCAACGCGCTCTACGTCTGGATCCCGCTGTGCGTCCTGTTCGCCGTGCCCTTCGTGCGCTGGCGCCGACCGTTCTCGCTACAGAACCTCGACATCGCGATGCTGCTGTTCCTGTCGGTCTCGCTGGCCTTCTTCAACCACGCGAACCTCGGCATGTCGGTCCCGCTGACCTACCCGACGCTTGTGTACCTCCTGGTACGCATGCTCGCGCTCGCCGGGGTGCGTCTGCCCGGGCGGGCGCCGCGCGAGGCGCCGCCTCGGCCGCTGCGCCTGAGCGTCCCGGCGAGCTGGCTCGCGGTGGCGACGATCTTCCTGCTCGGCTTCCGCGTGGGGCTGAACGTCACCGACTCCAACGTCATCGACGTCGGCTACGCCGGCGTGATCGGCGGCTCGAAGATCGTCCATGACAAACCGCTGTACGGGAACTGGCCCAGCACGAACCAGCACGGCGACACCTACGGGCCGGTCAACTACCTGAGCTACGTCCCGTTCGTGGCCGCCCTCGGCTACAGCGGCCGCTGGGACTCGCTCCCGGCCGCGCACGCCGCGTCGATCTTCTTCGACCTGCTGTCGGTGCTGCTGATCTTCCTGCTCGGCCGGCGGGTGCGCGGGCCGACGCTCGGGATCGCGCTCGCCTACGCCTGGGTCGCCTACCCGTTCACGCTGTTCTCCCTGGAGTCGAACACCAACGATGCGCTCGTCGGCGTGCTCGTGCTCGCCGCCCTGTACGTGGCCAGCTCGCCGCCCGGACGCGGCATATTCACGGCACTGGGCGCGCTGATGAAGTTCGCGCCGCTGTGGCTGGTGCCGGTGATGGCTACCCACGGGCTGCGAGAACGGCCACGGCGCGGGCGCGTGCTGGGGCTCGTCGGGTTCGCGGTGGCGTTCGTCGTTGCCGCCGGGCTGGTGATGATCCCGGCGGTGCTCCACGACACGCTGCACGAGATCTACGAGCGCACGATCGCCTTCCAGGACGACCGCGGGTCGCCGTTCTCGCTGTACGGCCTGTACGCTCACCTGACCGGCCATGAGACCCCGTTCTGGTCGACCCTCCAGCGCGTCGTGCAGGTCGCCGGAGTGCTCTTCGCGATCGCCCTGGCCTTCCTGCCGCGGCGGCCGGGCATCACCGCTCTGGCGGCGTGCTCGGCGGCGATCATCATCGCCGTCGAGCTCGGCCTGACCCATTGGTTCTACCTGTACGTACCGTGGTTCTTCGGCGCGGTGATGCTCGCGCTGCTCGGCCGCTTCAGCGAGCCGTCGTCGGCGGCGGATGAGCCGGCAGCAGCAGCTGCTCAATCGCGTCCGCTCGTCGTGGCGTAGTCGCGCTCACGAGCACGCCGTTGAGCCACGGGTCATCCTCGGAGGGCTCGAAGCGCACGGGCATCTGTGTGACCAGCGCCTCGACCGCCTGCTCGCGCTTGACGCCGATCACGCCGCCCCGCGCGCCGGTCATCCCCACGTCGGTGATGTAGGCGGTGCCGCCGGGCAGGACCCGGGCGTCCGCGGTCGGCACGTGGGTGTGGGTCCCGACCACCGCGGTGACCCGGCCGTCGAGGTGCCAGCCCATCGCGACCTTCTCGCTGGTCGCCTCGGCGTGCATGTCGACGAGGATGTGGTCGGCCTGGCCGTCGAGCTCGGCCAGCACGGCGTCGATCTCGGTGAACGCCGACCGGCCGGCGCGCACGTACAGGTTGCCGCTGAGGTTGACGACCCCGAGGCGCACGCCGTCGGCGCCGACCACCGTGTGGCCGCGCCCGGGCTGGCCGCGCAGGTAGTTCGCCGGCCGCACGATGCGGGACTCCCGATCCAGATAGGGATAGATCTCGCGCCGGTGGTAGGCGTGATTGCCGAGCGTGATCGCGTCGACGCCGGCGCTGAGCAGCTGGTCGGCGATCTTCGGCGTGATCCCCAGGCCGCCGGCCGAGTTCTCCCCGTTGACCACCACGAAGGTCGCGCCGTGGCGCTCGCGCAGCGTGGGCAGCAGCTCGAGCAGCGCGTGCCGGCCCGCGGTGCCCACGATGTCGCCCACGAACGCGATCCGGGCAGGCGCCCCGGCCTCAGCCATACTTCGGCGAGGGTGGAACGTCGATGAGCAGCACCGAGCGCGCGACGAGCGGCGCCGAGAGAGGGGAGGAGCCGCCGGTCCAGTCCGACGCCGGGCCGAGCGCCCCGACCGAGGACGAGCCGGCCGTCGCGGAGCTCGAGGCGCCGGGCCCCGCGCCGCCGCGTGGGGCCGTCCCCAAGGTACTGGTCCCGCGCTGGATCCAGCTCGTCTCGCTGCCGCTGACGGTCATCGGGCTGGTCCTGGTGATTCGCGCGGCCAAGGGCGTCGTGCTGCTGTTCGTCGTCGCCGGGGTCATCGCGCTCATCCTCAATCCCGTCGTCGCCTTCCTACAGCGCCGGAGCCTGCCGCGCGGGATCGCCGTCCTGGCTGTGTACGTGGGGTTCTTCATCACCCTAGCCGCAATCGGCTTCTTCGTCTCCAGCGCCGTCGTCGACCAGATCAACTCGTTCGCCAAGGACGTTCCGCACCTCATCAAGCACGCCAACAGGTCGCTGCTCGATTTCCAGCGCACGCTCAACAAGCACGGCATCCACGTGCACCTGATCAAGCAGGGCAAGACTGCGCTGCAGACGCTGCAGGAGAAGGTGCTCAAGGAGTCGAGCACGATCGCCTCCTTCGGTGGCAGCGTGCTCACCAAGCTGGTCAGCGTCGGCTTCGACGCGGTGCTCGTGTTCGTCCTGTCGGTCTACATGCTCCTGTACGGCGAGAAGATCGGCGTGCTCGTGCGGCGCATCATGCCCCCGGGCGATGGCACCCCGCAGGACGACTACCCGACGCGGGTGCAGCGCGCGGTGTCCAGCTACGTGCGCGGGCAGCTGCTCTTCAGCCTGGTCATGGGCACGACGACCGCCCTGTCCCTGTACCTGTTCGGCGTGATCGGCGTCTTCCCGGACGGGCGCACCTACGCGGTGGCGTTCGGCGTCTTCGACGGGGTGATGGAGCTGATCCCCTACGTGGGGCCTGTGCTCGCCGCGGTGCCTCCCGTGCTCGTCGCGCTGTTCTCCAACCCGATCACCGCGCTGTGGGTCGCCCTGCTGTTCCTGGCGCTCCAGCAGCTCGAGGGCCACATCGTCGCACCGCAGATCTTCAGCCACACGCTGCGCATCAACCCGCTGCTGGTGATCCTCGCGCTGCTGCTCGGCGACGCGATCTACGGCCTGGTCGGAGCGATCATCGCGCTGCCCTGCGCGGCGGTGCTGCGCGAGACCGGGTTGTACCTGTGGCGACACCTCGAGCTGGAGGGGTGGGAGCGCGGACACGGCCTGTAAAGGAAGATGCGCCGCGTGCCCGTGCTCGCTGCCGAGGGGATCGTCAAGCGCTACGGCGACCGTGAGGCGCTCGGCGGCGTCTCGCTCGCCGTCGACGCCGGCGAGCGAATCGCTCTGATCGGCGCCAACGGGGCGGGTAAGACGACGCTGCTGTCGATCCTCGCCGGCGTGCAGCAGGCGACCGCCGGGGAGATCGGCCTGTCCCCCCGTGAGGTGGGCTGGGTCCCCCAGCAGCCAGCGGTCTACTCGCGCCTGACGGTCAGGGAGAACCTCTCCCTGTTCGCGCGCCTGGAGCGCGTCGGCGACCCGGACGGCGCGGTGGAGCGCATGCTCGAGCAGACTGGGCTGCGCGACCGCGAGGACGAGGAGCTCGGGCGCCTGTCGGGCGGCAACCGCCAGCGCGTGAACATCGCCGTGGGCCTGCTCGCCGAGCCGGCCGTGGTGCTGCTCGACGAGCCCTCCTCCTCGCTGGACCCCGGGCAGCGCGAGCGGCTGTGGGCGTTCGTGGACGCGCTCGCCGCCGAAGGCACGGCGGTGATCTTCTCCACCCACAACGTCGTGGAGGTCGAGCGACACTCCGACCGGGTGCTGCTGCTCGAGCAGGGACGGCTGATCTTCGAAGGGCTGCCGGCCGAGCTGCGCGCCGCCGCCGGGAGCGCGCCACGCGACTTCGAAGAGGCGGTCGTCGCCTTCCTGCGAGCCCGCGCATGAGGTGGCTGCTGCTCAAGGACCTGCGCATCCTGCGCCGCTCGCCGCTGCTCGTCGGCGTGCTGGTGGTCTACCCGATCATCGTGGCCCTGCTGATCGGCCTTGCGCTCTCGCGCGGCCCCTCGCGGCCGCGGGTGGCGCTGCTCAACGAGGTCCCGGCGGCCGCGTCGAACATCCAGGTCGGCAGCGGGCACATCGACATCGAGTCCTACGAGCGCGATCTGAACAACGCGATCGTGCCCGTGCCGGTCGCCACGCTCTCGCAGGCGCTCTCGGATGTGCGCTCCGGCGACGTCCTCGCGGCCGTCGTCATCCCACCGGACATCACCGCGCGGCTGTCGACCGGGCTCGAGCGCGCCCAGGTGCAGGTGATCTACAACGGCAACGCGCTGACCCAGTCCTTCGTGCAGAACCAGATCAACTCCGAGCTGGCGACGGCGAACTTCGCGCTCTCGGCCCAACTGGACAAGCAGGCCTCGCGGTTCATCAACCTGCTGGTGACCGGCGGCACGCTGCCGATCTTCGGCTCGCCGCTGAGCCTCTACGGGCTCCGCCCCGCGCAGACCGCCCTCCAGCGCGCGATCGCGGCGGTCCCGCCGCGCGAGCGCCCGCAGCTGGCCGAGGTCGAGAGCTTCCTGGGCGTCGCGGTGCAGAACATCGGCCTGGCCAGCGACGTCCTCTCGGCGGTCAGTCACCCGATCGAGGTCAAGCAGACGCTGCTCTCCGGCCGGCGCACGCCGCTGAACACGTTCGCGATCGCCGTCGCGGCGACGCTCTCGCTCATGTTCGTCTGCCTGCTGCTCGCCTCCGGCGCGCTCGCGCTCGAGCGTGAGGAGAACGCCTACGGGCGACTCGTGCGTGGGCTGGTCCGCCGTGAGGTGCTGCTCGCCGAGAAGATCCTGCTCGCGGCGGTCTGCTCGGCGATCGTCACCGCGGTGATGCTCGCGGGGATCAGCATCTTCGTGCACCTGGATTGGGGTCGGGCCTGGCAGTGGGTGGTCGGCCTGCTCGTCGCCGGGGTCGCGTTCGGCGCGCTGGGCGTGGCGATCGGCGCGCTCGCCCGCGAGGTCCGCGCCGCCTCGCTGCTCGCGTTCCTGCTCTCGCTGCCGCTCGCCTTCCTGGCGCTCGTTCCCTCGGGGTCGGTGGCCAAGGGCCTGTACGACGTCTTTCGCGTGATCTCGGCGGTGTTCCCGTTCAAGCCGGCGCTCGAGGCGATGGACGCGGCGATCAACGGCTCGAGCCCGGCGATCGGCGGCCCGCTGCTATGGCTGGCCGGCCTGACCCTGCTGTTCGCGCTCCTCGGCCGCCTGGCCATGCGCCGCCTGGGCAGCTGAGCCGTGGCGGCCGTGCCTCAGGCGTACTCCTCGCGCCGCGCGACACGACGGATGGCACGGGGCGCGGTGCGCCTGAGCGCGAGCGTCGCGGGCTCGGCCGACCCGGCCGTCGCCTTCTGGGTCTCGGCCGGCTACGCCCGGCAGGCCGATCAGCTGCGTTTCGTGCGCGTGCTGTGAGCGCGTCGGCGGCGCGCGGTCAGCGTCCCCCTGGCGCCGCCGACCGGCGTGCCGGCCTGGGAGGCCGTCACCGTGACCGGCAGTCGCGGGAATCGTGCCAGGAGCCGCGTCGCGGCGCCGTTCGCGGGGAGCGCGATAACGCTCGACCGCCCGGCCTGGATGCTGAACCGGGTGGTCTGGCCCACGCCGATCGTGGTCTGCCCCCGTCCCACCGCGACGACGCGACCTCGGCGCAGGCGCGCTCGAATCGTCTCGACGAGGAGGCCGTTGCACTGCTGGCCGGAGGCGCCCTGGCAGCGCGGGCCCACCGTCAGCCGCGCGCCCCGCGCCGTGACGTCGCCGACCGTGAGCGTGGCCGGCGACGGCGGAGGGACGACCGGGGTAGGGCTCGTCGTCCCCGCTGGCAGGCCCGGCGAGACCGGCTGGAAGTAAGACAACCGCGGCGCGCAGCCGGAATACATGTTTCGGGCGCCGCTTCCTGGATTTTCCAGGTCAGGGCGCGCTTTTCCCAGACCGCGACCGGGCGGAACCGACTGAGCGCGCCGCGTCAGGCCCCCGGCGGGCGCGGCAGCCGCGTACCATCATCAGACGATGGCCTTCCCGGAGACGCGCCTGCGCCGGCTGCGCCGGACCGCCGGACTGCGCGGTCTGGTCCGCGAGACGCACCTGCACCCCGGATGTCTGGTCGCGCCGCTGTTCGTCGCCGAGCGCGGGCCCGAGCGTGAGCCGATCGAGTCGATGCCCGGCGTCGATCGCCTGTCGATCGACGCGCTCCTCGCCGAGGCGGGGGAGCTCGTCGCCCTCGGCGTGCCGGCGGTGCTGCTGTTCGGCATCCCCGCCGAGAAGGACGAGGACGGCTCGGGTGCCTGGGACGAGGACGGCGTCGTGCAGCTCGCGACGCGCGCGTTGAAGGCGGCCCACCCCGACCTGCTCGTGATCGCCGACCTGTGCCTGTGCGAGTACACCAGCCACGGGCACTGCGGCCGGCTGCGGTCCGACGGGACGGTCGACAACGACGCCACGCTCGAGCTGCTCGCGCAGACGGCGGTCTCGCAGGCGCGCGCCGGCGCGGACATCATCGCCCCCAGCGACATGATGGACGGGCGCGTGGGCGCGATCCGCTCCGAGCTCGACGGCGAGGGGCTCTCGGACGTTCCGATCCTCGCCTACTCGGCGAAGTTCGCCTCGGCCTTCTACGGACCATTCCGCGACGCGGCCGGGTCGGCGCCGTCATTCGGCGACCGTCGCGGCTACCAGATGGACCCCGCCAACGGGCGCGAGGCGCTGCGGGAGGCCCTGCTCGACGTCGACGAGGGCGCCGACATGGTCATGGTCAAGCCCGCGCTGCCCTACCTGGACGTGATCGCCGCCGTTCGCGCGGCGACGACGCTGCCGATCGCCGCCTACCAGGTCAGCGGCGAGTACGCCATGCTCGAGTTCGCCGCCGCCGCCGGAGCGCTCGACCGTCGCACGGCGGCGCTCGAGGCGCTGACCGCGATCCGCCGAGCGGGGGCGGACATCCTGATCACCTACTACGCAAAGGACGTCGCGAGATGGTTGCGAGAAGCAACGCCGAGTTGATCACCGAGTCGCCGGGCGAGCGACGGCCCGAAGTCGCCGACGTAGCGGTTCCCAAGATCCGCTCGCGGGACGGCGGCGCGGCCGTCCCGCTCGACGACGTCGACCGCAAGCTGCTGAACCTCATGCAGGGCCGCTTCCCGCTCGTGCCGCGCCCGTACGAGGCGGTCGCCGCGGAGGCCGGGCTCACCGAGGCCGAGGTGCTCGCCCGCGTGCAACACCTGCTCGACGCGCGCATCATCCGCCAGGTCACGCCGATCTACGACACGCGCGCGTTCGGCTACGGCTCGATGCTCGTTGCGGCCAAGGTCGACGCCGAGCATCCGTGGCGGGCGGCCAAGATCATCAACTCCCACCCGGGCGTCTCGCACAACTACCTGCGCAACCACGAGTTCAACATGTGGTTCACGATCGCCGTCGAGTCCGACTCGCGCCTGGGCCTGGAGGGCACGCTCGAGGTGCTCGAGCGGCTCACCGGCGCCGAGTCGATCCGTCAGCTGCCGACGCTCAAGCTGTTCAAGATCCGCATGGACCTGGAGATGGAGGGCGACACCAAGTCCCTGGCCACCGCCGGCGAGGAGAAGGAGCCCGCGCCGCTGGAGTGCGTCGGCTACGACGAGTTCGACGTGCGGGTCGTGCAGGCCACCCAGGGCGACATGCCGGTGGTGAGCGAGCCCTACGCGCCGGCCGCCGCGCGGCTGGGGATGGACGTCGGCGGGCTGCTCGAGCACATGGCCGGCATGCAGGAGCGCGGCCTGCTGCGCCGCGTGGCGGCGATCCTGTACCACCGCCGCGCGGGCTTCTCGGCCAACGGGATGGGGGTCTGGAAGGTGCCGGACGAGCGGATCGCCGAGCTGGGGCGGCGCATGGCCTCCTTCCGCGGGATCTCGCACTGCTACCAGCGCCCCACCTACGAGGACTGGCCCTACTCGGTCTTCACGATGGCGCACGGCCGCTCCAAGGAGGAGTGCGACGCCGTGCTCGACGCGATCGCCGAGCAGACGGGGATCACCGAGCGCGCCACCCTGTACTCGTCGACCGAGTTCAAGAAGATCCGGCTGCTGTACTTCACCGAGGACTTCAAGCGGTGGGAGGCAGAGCACGCCTGAGATGAGCGGAGGGCCCGGTGTCGACACCGCTCCCTCCCTGCGCGACTCCCGCTCGGCCGAGCTCTACGGCCGAGCGCTGACACTGCTGCCGGGGGGCGTGAACTCGCCGGTGCGGGCGATGGCGGCGATCGGGCGCACCCCGATCTTCGTCGAGCGTGCCGCCGGCGCGGAACTGGTCGACGTCGACGGCAACCGCTACGTCGACTACATGTGCTCGTGGGGTCCACTGGTGCTCGGGCACGCCAACCAGCGGGTGCTCGAGGCCGTCGCCCGGGCCGCGGCGCGGGGCACGACCTACGGGGCCCCGACGGGGGCCGAGGTCGACCTGGCCGCCGAGCTGGCGCGCCGCCTGCCCGCCGTGGACATGGTGCGGATGACCTCCTCGGGAACGGAGGCGACGATGACCGCGGTTCGGCTGGCCCGTGCGATCACCGGCAGAGAAGGGGTGCTCAAGTTCTCCGGTGCCTACCACGGCCACGTCGACGGGCTGCTCGCCTCCGCCGGCTCGGGCCTGGCCACCCAGGCGATCCCTTCGAGCCCCGGGGTCCCCGCGGCCGCGACTGCGGCGACCGTCATCGTGCCCTGGAACGACGCGGACGCGGTCCGCGCCGCGCTGGCCGAGCACCGCGTCGCCGCCGTGCTCGCCGAGCCAATCCCGGCGAACATGGGCCTGATTCCCCCCGAGCCCGGATTCCTGGAGCTGCTGCGCGAGTACAGCGCCGCCCAGGACGCCCTGCTCGTCTTCGACGAGGTGATCAGCGGCCTGCGCGTGGCGCCCGGCGGTGCCCAGGAGCTCTACGGGGTCACCCCCGACCTCGTGGTGATGGGCAAGATCATCGGCGGCGGGTTGCCCGCCGGCGCGGTGGGCGGCGGCCGCGAGCTGCTGGGCCGCTTGGCGCCCGCCGGCGACGTCTACCAGGCCGGGACGCTGTCGGGCAACCCGCTCGCGGTCGCCGCCGGGCTGGCCACCCTGGAGCAGCTCGATGACGAGGCCTACCTGCGGCTCGCCGGGATCACCGAGCGGCTCGCCGAGGGGCTGCGGACCGCGGCCGGCGTACGACCGGTGAGCGTGGTGAGCGTCACCGGGCTGCTGACCGTCTTCTTCCGGGCCGAGCCCCCGCGTAACCTGGTCGAGGTGCAGGAATGCAACCTGGAGGCGTTTGGCGCGTGGTGTCGTGGCCTGCTCGCGCGGGGCGTCTACCCGCCGCCGTCGCAGTTCGAGGCCTGGTTCCCTTCCCTGGCGCACACCGAGGAGCATCTGGAGCGGACCGTCGAGGCCGCCGCCGCCGCCTTCGCGGAGATCGACCCGCTGCTCGGCCGGTGAGCGCCGATCCGTTGGAGCGGCTGTCCGCGCTCGTCCGCGCCGAGGGCGGCCTGCTCGCCGACGTCGTGGGCCCCGTGCGCGGGCGAAGGCCCGCGAGCCCGGCGAGCATCCTGCGCGCCGGACGGCGGGTCGCCCCGCGCGGGCGCGAGTATGAGCTGCTGGTGGAGGCGATCTACGAGGGCTATCTGCTCCACTACGGCGCCGCGCGGATCGTGCACACGCTCGACGCCGACCTGGCCCTGCTCGCCGGCGACCACCTGTACGCGTTGGGCCTCGCGCGCCTGGTCGAGCTCGGCGACAGCGAGGCGGTGGCCGAGCTGGCCGACGTGATCTCGCTGTGCGCGCTGGCGCAGTCGCTGGGGCGCCGTGAGCTCGCCGACGCCGTCTGGCAGGCCGGCGCGGCAGCGGTGGCGCACGGCGCCGGCGCGGACCACCGGGAGGCCAAGGCGCTCGCTCGCACGGGGGACCCGGCGGCCGTCGCCGCGCTGCGCGGAGCCGCGGCGAAGGCCGCATAAGCGCTGCCGAAACGCCGCGCGCCGCGGGTCGATATTGTTTGCCGCCCGCACCGGGGCAGAGGAAACGCCACGTGCCACCAGACCGCCGACAGACCAAATCCAAGTACACCCTCGACCGACGGATTCCGGGCGCGTTCGGGGGTGAGACGATCACCCGCCGGCGGTTCATGACCGCCACCACCCACACGGCTGGGGCGATCGCCGCGTCGGCTTTCACGCTCCCCGCACTCGCTTTCGCCATCGGGCCGATCTTCAAGCGGTTCCCGCACACCTGGCAGACCGTCGGACAGATCCAGGACTACTCGCAGACCAACTACGTTCCGGTCGTCATCAACCTCGTCCCCGGGATCGGGGAGGTCGGCAACACGACCGTTTACGTGCGCCAGCACAACACCTCGCTCGACACCGACGTCTACGACCGCACGACGCCGTACATCGCGATCACCAGTCGCTGCGCGCACCTCGGCTGCCCGGTGCGCTGGGTGCCTGCCTCCGAACGCTTCATCTGCCCGTGCCACGGCGGCGTGTACGACCTGCTCGGTCGTCAGGTGGGTGGGCCGCCGGTGCGCCCGCTGGACCGTTTCCCGACCCGCGTGCTGAGCGCCGCCGGGGCGATCGTCCCGTTCCCGTCGGGCGCGACCACTCCCACCGACTACGTGCAGATCTCCTCGGCCCGCTTTTCGGTCAACAGCCGCCTGCGCCGATTCTCGCCGCGCGACCCCGGCGAGCCGGTGGACGGCATCGGCCAGTACCTGTACCCGTCGCGTCCCTCCGACCGGATCTCGCTCAATTGAAGCTCCCCAAACTCCCCGGACCGCCGCTGCCGCCGGCGCTCACCCCGCCGCCGCGAGGGCCGAGCGAGGAGCCGCCGCCGACCCCGCTGGAGCAGGTCGCCGAGGCGGGCATCTCGGCCGTCGACTGGGTCGACGAGCGCACCTCGCTGACCGGCGCCGCGCGCTGGCTGATGTTCCGCAAGGTGCCCAAGGGCACCAACTGGTTCTACACGCTGGGCTCGGCGACGATGTTCGCCTTCCTCTCGCAGGCCGTCACCGGCGTGTTCCTGGCGATGTACTACCGGCCCGACATCTCCGGCGGCGCCTACAACTCGATCCAGTACATCAACAACGACGTCTTCCTGGGCCAGTTCGTCCACGGCATGCACAAGTGGGGCTCGAGCGTGATGGTCGTGCTCGTGTTCCTGCACATGGGGCGTACGTTCTTCTTCGGCGCCTACAAGTACCCGCGCGAGCTGAACTGGGTGATCGGCGTGGTGCTGCTGATCCTCACGATGGTGATGTCGTTCACCGGCTACCTGCTGCCGTTCGACCAGCGCGCCTACTGGGCCACCACGGTGGGCGTGAACATCAACGGCACCGGCCCGCTGCTCGGCCCCTACCTCAGCGACTTCCTGAGAGCCGGCCCCGAGTTCGGGGCGACCACCCTGTCACGGTTCTACGCCATCCACATGCTGCTCGTCCCTGGGTTGATCGCCGCCCTGATCGGCGCCCACCTCTACCTCGTGGCCAAGCTCGGCACGACGGCACCGCCGTGGATCAAGGCCGAGACCGAACCCGAGCTGCGTGAGGTCGAGGTATGAACCAGAGGGAGAAGGAGGAGTACCTCCGCGAGTACTCGATCCTGAAGTCGCAGGGCAAGCCGTTCTTCCCCTACGCGGTCGCCAAGGACTCGATCATGGCCTGCGTCGTCATGGCCGTGATCATCTTCCTCTCGCTGATGCTCGGCGCCGAGCTCGGGCCGCGCGCGAGCCCGACGACCACGACGTACACCCCGCGTCCGGAGTGGTACTTCTTCTTCCTGTTCGAGCTGCTGCGCATCATCAAGCCGGACAACATGGTCCAGCTGGCGACGATCGGCATCCCGACGCTCGGGATGATCCTGCTGGTGCTGCTGCCGTTCTACGACCGCGGGCCCGAGCGCCGGCCCGAGCGCCGGCCGGTGGCCACGCTGACGGCGATCTTCGTCATCGGGGCGATGGCGTTTATCACCTACCGAGGGGCCTCCGCGGGGCCGCCGACGACGATATCCATGCTGCCTCCGGCCACGGTGACGGCCAGCGGCCCGGCGGCGGTGACCGCCTACGAGGCCGGGAAGGCGGTCGTGGCGCAATCCGGCTGCGAGGCCTGCCACACCATTGGCGACGACGGCAACCCCGGCCCCGGCCCCAACCTTACCCACATCGGCTCACGAATCCCGCGGCAGGCGATCGCGCGCACACTCGTCAACCCGACGGCTCCGATGCCGTCGTTTGCGAACCTGCCGTCGAAGAAGTTCAACGCGATCGTCAACTTCCTCTCGGATCTGAAGTGAGCCCCGCTCCGGGCGCTGACCCGGGCCGTCTGGAAGCCGGGCAGGTGCAGGCGATGTTCGACCGGATCGCCGGCGTCTACGACGCGATGAACGGGGCGATGACGGTGGGGCTGCACCACCGCTGGCGCGCGCGTGCGGCTGACCTGGCCCAGATCGGCCCCGGGAGCCGCGTGCTCGACGTCGCCACCGGCACCGGCGACCTGGCCATCGAGCTCGCCCGCCGCGTGGGCCCCGAGGGCGAGGTCGTCGGCAGCGACTTCTCCGAGGGGATGCTCCAGCGGGCCCGGCGCAAGGCGCCGGCGATCCGCTTCGAGCACGGCGACGCGCTCGCGCTCGCCTACCAGGACGGCGCCTTTGACGCGGCGACCGTCGGGTTCGGGGTACGCAACTTCTGCGACCTCGACCGCGGCCTGGCCGAGATGGCGCGGGTGGTCCGCCCCGGTGGGCGGGTAGTCGTACTCGAGATGACCACGCCGACCAAGCCGCCGCTGTCGTGGTTCTTCCGCGCGTGGTTCGACCGCGCCGTGCCGGTGCTGGGCCGCATCGTCGGCGACGGGGACGCCTACCAGTACCTGCCCAGCTCCGTCCAGCGCTTCCCGGGCCCGCGCGAGCTGGGCGCGCGCCTGGCCGGCGCGGGGCTCATTGACGTGAGCTGGATCCTCACCGCCGGCGGCATCATCGCCCTGCACTCAGGCACGGTGCCGTGAGCGCGGGAGCCGCGCCCCGCACCGGCGCCGGTCCGGAGACCCTGGTCGGGCTGTCCGGCGCGGCGATCGGCCGGCGGATGGCTCGGGCCGAGAAGCGCCTGGCCGAGGTGGCGCGCAACGCGGGCGACCCGATCGCCGAGCCGGCGCTCTCGACGATCGCCGCCGGCGGCAAGCGCCTTCGTCCCCTGCTGGTCTTCGTCGCCGGGGGCGACCTCGGCGGCCAGGCGGCCGACGACGAGCCGCTCGTGCGCGCCGCCGTCGCGGTCGAGCTCGTGCACAGCGCGACGCTCGTGCACGACGACGTGCTCGACGGCGCCGCGCTGCGGCGCGGGCGCCCGACGGTCGTCGCCGCCTCGGGCCGGGCGATGGCCACCGCGGTCGGCGACCTGTTGTTCTCGCGTGCCTTCGCCGAGCTGGCGCGCAACGGCAGCGCCGCCCAGCTCAACGCCCTGTCGCGCTCGAGCACGGCGCTCGCGCACGGCGAGCTCGTCCAGCGCGAGGACGCCTACGACACCACCGTGACGCGCGAGCGCTACATGTGGCGCTGTGAGCTGAAGACGGGGCGCCTGTTCGAGGGCGCCTGTCGCCTGGGTGCGCTGGCCGGAGGGCTCGGCCCGGTGGAGCCCGGGCTTGCCGACTTCGGCCGCCGCATCGGGCTGGCCTTCCAGCTCCTCGATGACATCCTGGACGTCTCCGGTCCGGCGTCGCGCACGGGCAAGCACCGCGGCACCGACCTGCTCGATGGAACGGTGACCCTGCCGTTCATCGTGGCCCGTGAGCGGGACCCCGACCTCGCCGGCATCGATCTGCGCCGAATCCGCGGCCCGCAGGAGGCCGAGCACCTGTGCGACCGGATCGCCGCGACGGGAGCGCTCGACCTGGCCAAGGCGCACGCGCTGGAGCTCGTCGCCGGCGCCCGCGACGCCCTGCCGTCCGGGCTCGACGGCGAGCAGCGGCGGCTGCTGGAGCTGATGGCCGAGGGAGTCGTCGAGCGCTACCAGTAGCGCTCAGAAGTCCGACGGGAGAATCTGGTCGCGGTGGAGCGCCGCGACGAAGCGCTCGACCTGCTCGGCCATGTTGGCGTGGGTGAGGTGCTGCAGGTCGCGAACGAGGACCTCCATGCCCTCGTCGAGCTCGCGGTCGAAGTCGTCGACGACCGCCTGCTCAAAGATGCCGGTCTGGGTCCACTCGCACTCCGGGCAGCGCAGCAGGACCTCCCAGCGGTCGCGCCCGGCCTCGGACCAGTCGATCGGGTGCACGAGCTTGCTCTGGCAGCGCGGGCACACGTGCAGTTCCCGGCGCGCGGGCTTCGGAGCCGGCGTGGGGGCCGCAGCGGGCGCAGGAGAGGCGCTCACGGCGGCGGGGGCGGGCTCGGTCACGGGCGCGGAGTCGAGGTAGACGACCTCGATGACCTTCCCTCCGGGAAGCTGGACGCGGCGGATGTGATGTGGTTCGGCGCTCATCCGGGTTCTCTGCTCTCGCTGAGAACCATCGGCTTGCGCGCGTGAGGCCTTTAGAGATCCAGAGAAAGTCGCCTGCCGCGACTCCGGGTGATCCGACGGCGCCGGCTCTGCGCAGGGGTCTTCCGATGGCCTGCCCTTCACGAACCACCCCGCTAACCTTCGCGGTCGGTGGGCGCTCGCCGGTCGCGACCCACCGCGGTTGCTGACCTCACCATGGCCATCGCCTCCACGATCCGACCCATCGGTCACGAGGACCGGCTCAGCCTGGTCGAGCACCTCGAGGAGCTGCGCGCGCGACTGATCATCTCGGTCGCGGCGCTCCTCATCTCGTTCAGCGTGTGCCTTTGGCAGAACCATCGGGTGCTGCGCCTCATCAACCGGCCCCTCAGCGTCCAGACCGAGAAGCAGATCGAGAAGGGTAACGGTCCGCTCGGCGCCACCGACAAGGTGCAGGTCGCCACACGCGACCTCGGCGTTCAGGTGACCAAGATCGTCAACGACCTGGAGGCGCCGAACAGCGGCCTGAGCGTCGGCGCGCAGGCGGCGCTGGAGGCGACGCTGCGCCCGATCGCCTCCGACCTGCACGCGCTCGCCCGGCCGCCGACCGACAAACCGGTCACGCTCGGCATCGGCGAGCCCTTCACGACCACCCTCGCCGTTGCCGGCATCTTCGCGCTGATCCTCGCCCTGCCGGTGATCCTCTTTCAGCTATACGGCTTCGTCCTGCCCGCGTTCAGCCCGCGCGAGCGGCGTATCGCGCTGCCGCTGATGACCGCGATCCCGGTGCTGTTCATCGCCGGAGTCGCGTTCGGCTACTTCGTCGTCCTGCCCGCCGCCGTGCACTTCTTCCAGAACTTCAACTCAGGGCAGTTCAACGTGCTCGTCCAGGCGAACCAGTACTACCGCTTCGCCGCGACGATCCTGCTCGCCATGGGCCTGATATTCCAGGTCCCGGTGGGCATCCTCGCGCTCACGCGGGCGGGGATCGTCGCCCCGAAGACCCTGCGCAAGGGGCGTCCCTACGCCGTGGTCATGTGCGCCTTCGTCGCGGCGTTCCTGCCCGGCGACTTCATCACGCTGATTCTGGAGACGGTGCCCCTGTATGTGCTGTATGAGGCCAGTATCCTGATTGCTGACCTCCTCGACCGCCGAGATGCCTGGCGCAGTCGCCGGGCGGAGCGGTCGTGAGCACCCTGACAGAGCATGCTCTTCGACCTCAGAAGCCGCCGGCGGCGTCGCGCCGTCCAGATCACCTTTGGCAGCTTGGCCGCGCTGTTTGCGATCGGCTACGTCGGCTTCGGGGTCGGCAGCGGTAGCTCGGGCACCGGGGGCGCGCTGAACGCGATCAACAGCGGCCAGAACGGATCGGCGGCGAGCTTCTCGAGCATCGTCGACAAGGACAAGAAGATCGCCCAGCGCGAGCCGACCAACGCCGACGCCTGGGGCAACCTCGCCCGCGCCGAGTTCCAGCTCGCCGGACAGGGGTCGGACTACAACACCTCGACCGGCACCTTCACCGCGGGCGCCAAGCCACTGCTCGAGCAGATCAAGACCGCCTGGCAGCGCTACCTGGCGCTGAACCCGAGCCACCCGAGCGCGGACCTGGCCAACCTCATGTCCTCGGCGCTGGGCGAAGGCGGGCTCAACGACTACGCCGGAGCCCTACAGGCCCTGCAGATCGTCGCCCAGAACGAGACGGCGACCTACCAGGTCTACACCTACATGGCCTACTACGCCTACAAGGCGGGCTTGACCACGCAGGGGAACCTCGCCGCGCAGAAGGCGCTCGCTCTCGTCCCGGCCGCCGATCGCAGCCAGCTCCAGGAGGAGCTCACCGCGCTCAAGGGCTCGACGGGCACCACGGGCGCCTCGGGCCCCGCCGCGACGACGGTGCCGGCCACAACCAGCACCGCGACGATCACCGTGCCGGCCAAGAAGCCCGCGAGCGCGGCCGAGGGCACGAAGGCGGGCAAGAGCAAGACGAGCACGTCGAAGGCCGCCACGTCGACGTCCGCGACTAAGTCCAAGGGCTGAAAACGACTAGACTGTCGCCCTCGCGCCGGCTGGGTGGACCGCCGGCCGCGTCGCTTCCGGGCCGTTAGCTCAACTGGCAGAGCAGGGGCCTCTTAAGCCCAAGGTTGTAGGTTCGATTCCTACACGGCCCATCCCGGAACTCCGTCAGGGACACCGACCCGAGGGCTTACGCCAGCAGGTCGCGCATCACGAGCCGCAGCACGTCGGCGCGGCTCCGCGCCCCGTGGTCGGCGGCGATGAAGTGGTTGCCGATCCACAGGGTGAAGGCGAGCAGCGAGCGAACCTCGACCTCGTCCTCGTCGCGGCAGAACGCGGCGAAGAGCGAGCGCATGTACTCCATCCGGCGGTTGTCCGCCCGGCGCAGGCGGTCGGCGACCGCCTGATCGCGCCGCGCCCAGTCGCGCACGGCGAGGTCGATCTGGAGAATCTCCTCGTGGGTCCCGGCGAGCACGAACAGGCCTCGCAGCCGGGCCCGCTCGTCTGCGCCCTCGCCCTCCAGGTGATCGATCACCTCCTGGACGCTGCGCCGCTCCCACGCCTCGAGCAACTCGGCGAGCAAGGCGCCACGGTCCTCGAAGTACCAGTAGAAGCCGCCCTTGCTGACCCCGAGCGCCTGGGCCAGCGGCTCGATCCGGACCGCGTCCGGGCCGCCGCCGGCGAGCGCTCGTAGCCCCTCCTCGATCCAGCTGCCGCGCGGCGTGCGGGCGGGGGCCATCAGCGATCTCTATCGCGTCGGGGTCGCCATTGACATCTCGGGAAGCGAAGCCTACCCTCCATCCATACGCCAGCGTATAGATGGAGGTGGACATGAGGCTCCCCAACAGCGCGCACACCTCGCGGCCCTGGAGGATCCACGAGCTCACCCGCGACTTCGGGCTCGAGGACGTATGGGCGCTGCCGACCCCGGGCGGCCCGGACGACTTCGCCCTTCTCGTGGAAGGCATCGCCGCCGGTGACACCTCCGGGAGCTCCTCACTGGCCGCCCGCGCCCTGTGGGCGCTTCGCTGGAAGCTCGGAGAGCTCCTCGGCTGGGATGACCCCGAGACCGGGATCGGCTCGCGGGTGCTGAGCCTGCGCGAGCGCCTGCCCGAGGATCTCCGCGCCGCGCCGCGCGGCCCTGACTTCGGCCACCTGCCCTTCAGCTCGCTCTACCTGCTCGAGGACGAGTGGGCCGCGGAGATCGCCAACGAGACCGTCCACGGCGTCATGCACATCGGCTGGGTCAAGGACGGCGAGGGCTACCGCGGCCAGATGGCGGTCCTGGTCAAGCCCAACGGCCTGCTCGGCCACGGGTACATGGCCGCGATCAGGCCCTTCCGGCACCTGGTCGTCTACCCGCCGATGATGCAGCAGATCGAGCGGGCCTGGCGCGCTGGGGCAGGCAAACGGCCACCCGTGCCCGCGTAGGTGACCACCACTAGGACGAGGAGATGTCGACGGCCGGCGAGGTGCCGATCACGTTGCCGGTTCTGCCCAGCGCCTGAACCTCGACCATCGGCTCGTTGGTGGCGATCGGGATCGCCGTCTCGAAGCCGTTCTTGCTGGACTGCGTGATCGGGCTCAGGTCGGCGGCGCTCGAGCCGACGAGCACGCGCCAGACGCTCACGTCGGTCGCGCCGTTCCAGCTCGCGTAGACCGTCGCGGTGCCGCTGCCGGTGCTCTCGGCCGCCACCGCGGGCGTGCCGGTCGGTGTGCCGCTCCACGGGAGCAGGTAGGCGCGGTAGGTCTGCCCGGGGACCGGGAAGTGGGCGTCGAAGAGCGTGCGCCCGGTCGGGGAGAACTCGGTGAAGTAGGGATCCTGGCCCCAGCCGACGAACGAGCCGCCGTTGGGCAGGACCTGGTCGTTGCCCTGGCTGGCGGTGAGCAGCGCCGGGGTGTGCTCGAGCTGGTTGATCAGGCTCACGCGGTGGCTGGCCGGGTCGATCCGCACGGTGATCGCCCGTGACTGCGTGTGCACGTTGGGCGAGGCGCCGTCGTCGAAGATCGTGATCTCCTCGTCGGGCTGCCACTCGGCGTCGTGCTGGTAGGCGACGGTCGTGCCGGTGCCCATCTTGAAGCTTGTCTGCCTGCCGCCGAGCTGCCACAGCACGCGCCCGGTCCTCAGGCTCACGTCGTAGGCGGCCCAGGTGTTGCGGGCGTCCACGAGTATGGTGCCGTCCGGCCCGAGCGAGATCGAGTTCAGGTGGAACCAGTCCCACGGCGTCGCGCCGTGCGGCACGGTCACGTAGGAGTCCTTGATCGTGATGTGCCCGAGGGCGTCCCATTCGAACATCACCAGCCCGGTCTTGATGTCGATCTCCTGGACGATCGGGTCGAGCAGGACGCCGTCGGAAGCGCCGCCGACCGAGGACAGGTTGGCCTGCACCAGCGTGTAGGCGGTGATGAACGCCGTGCCCTGGGGCGTGATGTCCAGCTCGTGCAGGTCGGCCTGGTAGCCGTTGCCGGCCCGGACCTGGGCCACCTTCTGGTAATGGGAGTTGTAGATCTCGTCCGCCCCGTAGCCGACGCCGATGTCGGCGATGTAGCCCTGCCACCAGACCAGGTCGGGGCTGCCCTCGTAGTTCTCCTCGTGGAAGTTCATCGCGAACATGCCGGCGGGCATGGGGTCGAACCAGACCAGCTGCCCGGACCGGTTGAAGATCATCGGGCCCCACTGGCCGGCACCGTTGTTGGGGGCGGTGAAGACGTCGCCGGGCGAGCCCCCCGGAGCGTCGGTGGTGACGTCGACGGCGGGCGGATGCAGGTCGGGCGCCGACATGAAGCTCTGCACGGTGCTCGACGAGGACGCCGGCGGGGGCGTCGGCTGGTTGAAGTCGTAGGTAACCCAGCGCGCGACCGAGAAGTAGGTGCTCACCGCGTGCCCGTCGACCTGGGCGCTCACGCGGACGTGCTCGCCCTGGGTCAGGGGCCTGGCGAGCACGAAGCTGGCGCCCGTGCCCGTCGAGTAGGACTCCAGGCGCCCGGCGTGGGTCCCACTCTCGTCACCGACGACGTCCACCCGCGAGATCTCCCCGGGAGAGACGCCCAGGAAGCTGATCTGCGTCGCCGGCGAGGCGTCCGGAGTGTCCGGCAGCGGTGAGATCGTGACGGACCCCGCCATCGCGGCCGCGGTCAGGTGGTGGTCGTGCGCGGTCGTGCCCGTGAGCACGCCGGTGAGCACGGCAATGAGGATTCCCGCAACGAGAAAGCGCCGCAGCAGGCGGCGGGTGAGGTATGACTCGTGCTCGGGCGGCGGCAGCCGACCGGCCGAGCGACGGGTCGGTGGATCAGATCGCGTGCTCACGGCGGCGAGGAGGACGGTCGATGGGAACGGCGGTACAGCGCGTCCGCAGATGGTTGCCAGCAGTGCAGAAGATCCGCCGAAGAACGGGGCCGGAAACCCGCGCTCGGCGAAACCTCATGGCCGCTGCCGAGTTGTGTGGCCAGATGAGGACCGACCTCGAGCGCCGGCGCCGCCGGCGCTCGCATGCGCTGCGCTGCGCCCTCGGCGGGGCCGCGGCCGCCCTTGCGCTGGGCAGCGCCGACGCGCACGCGGCCACCGCGTCCTGCGCGCCCGGCTCGCTCAACCGCACCGCGGTCCTGCCCGGCACGCCGCTCGCGGTCTCGCCCCTGCCCGACTCGCTGGACGCCAGCACGCAGACCCAGATCTCGATGCTCGGCGCCCCCGCCTCGGCGATCACGGCCGTGACCGTCTCGGGCTCGCGGAGCGGCACCCACACCGGGCACCTGGAGGCCTACTCGCAGGGCGACGGGGCGAGCTTCGTCCCGTCCTCGCCCTTCCGAACCGGCGAGACGGTCACCGTGCGCGGGCACGTGAGCGGCACGCCCTTCGCCTTCCGCTTCACGATCGCCCAGCAGGACCCGATCCCGATCCCCACGCCCAGGCCGAACCACCCGCCCGCCTCCGCGCTTCAGAGCTTTCACTCGGCGCCCACGCTGCAGGCGCCCAGGGTCGCGATCACGACCAGCTCGCCCGCGGCCGCCCCCGGCGACCTGTTCGCCGCGGTCTACGGCTCCTACGAGACCGGCGGGCCGATGATCTTCGCCCCCAACGGACAGCTGGTGTGGTTCGACCCGCTGGCGCTGGGCCAGAG
>DATAWZ010000140.1:0-20514 GCA_036266975.1 Solirubrobacteraceae bacterium | reverse complement strand
CAACCGCATCAAGAACTCCACGCACGACTCCCGGCCCGCGTCATAGATCGCCTCAGCCTCAGACCGCTCCACACCCCCAAGGTTCGCCGCCCGCCCGAGCGGACCTTGTTATGGAAAGCCCGGACGACTGAACGGCTACGGCTTTTCGGGATGGAGCCAGCCGGGATCGAACCGGCGACCTCCTGCGTGCAAAGCAGGCGCTCTCCCATCTGAGCTATGGCCCCGCGTCGCCGAGTGTAGTCGCGCCCCGCCCGCCTCGCGCGCGGCCGACCGCCGGCTACTTGTCGAAGTCGAAGTCGCGCGGCGGGCGCTGCTCGAACCAGAGCCGGTCGTGCTCGGGCGTCTCCTGCAGGAACTCCGGCGTCTCCTCGAGCACGTCCTCGGGCGCGTCGTCGTCAGCCTCGTCCTCGTCGTGGCCGGCGAGCGGCGGCGAGGGCTGGACGGGCAGCGACGCCGTCGGCGGGTCGAGGTCGTCGACCGGCGCCGCTGCGGCCTCCGAGTCCGGCGCGTCATCGACGCTCCACTCGCTCGTCGCCGGGCCGGGGCTCTTGGCCGCCGGCGGCTCGTCGTCGTCGAGGCCGAGGTGGTGGTCGACGAACGGGTCGCCGTGGGGCGGCTCGGGATCGTCGGCCGGCGCGGGGATCGCGGGCTCGAGATCATCGAGCGCCGAGCGCGCGTCGTCCTCGTCGTCGCCGCGCGGCGGGGAGGCGACCAGCCCGCTCGCTTCCGCGCCGCGGCGAACCGGGCCGAGCGCTTCACGCTCCAGCCGCGCGACCTCGTCGGGGTCCGCGCCACGCAGCCGCTTGAGCTCGAGGTGCTCGCGGATGGCGTCGTCGAGCAGTCCCATCGCCGTCTAGCCTAACGCGCGCGCACGGTCTTGTTCTTCCCCGTGCGCTTTGCCTCATAGAGGGCGAGGTCGGCGGCGGCGATCAGCGAGGGGGCCGTGTCGGCCTGCGGCGCGGCCGACACGCCCAGGCTCGCGGTGATCTGGATCTCGCCCTCGCCGTCGAGCCGGCGGACGCGCAGGGCGGCGATCCCCTCGCGGATGCGCTCGGCCATGAGGACGGCCCCGTCGAGGTTCGTGCCGGGCAGCACGACAGCGAGCTCCTCCCCGCCGTAACGGGCCGGAGAGTCGATTTCACGGGAGTTTTCACGCACGATGCGGGCCACCTCGCGCAGGACGAGATCGCCCTGCTGGTGACCATAGGTGTCGTTCACCCGCTTGAAGTTGTCGATGTCGAGCATGACCAGGCCGAGAGGCTGACCGAAGCGCCGCGCGCGCTCGAGCTCAGCGGTGATCGCTTCCTGGAAACGGCCGTGATTGTAAAGGCCGGTGAGGTCGTCGGTTACCGCTTGGCGCTGCACGCGTTCATGCAGATCGACGTTCTCCAGCGACACCGACGCCTGCCCGGCCAGGTAGCGCAGCAGGTCGCGCTCGCCCTCGGCGAACGGCGCCCCCTGGCGCGCCACCGAGATGACCGCGAGCACCTCGCCCGCGGGCGCCACCGGGTGCGCGATGACGTTCGCCGGCCCGCCGTCGACGGCGGCTCCCGCGCCCTGCACGCGGGCGCGGGACTCGGCCTGCTCGAGCGCCGCCTCGGTGGACTGGTCGGCCTCGCCGACCTGGGCGTCGCGCACGAACCCGCCGTCGCCGTTGCGCACGGTCACGCGGCCGACCTGCGCGCCGACACCATCGACCGCGGTGCGCAAGATGATGTCCAGCAGCGCGCGGCGGTCGAGGTTGGAGGCGAACGTCTCGCCGATGCGCTGCAACGACGCTTGCAGTCGCGCCTGCTCCTGGCGCAGCTCTTCGAGCCGACGCTCGAGCTCGCGCGACATGCGGTTGAACTCCTCGCCGAGGGCCGCGAACTCGTCGCCGCCGGAGATCGGCACGGGCGAGGAGAAGTCGCCGGTGCCCAATCGACGCGCGGCCTGCAGGAAGCTGGCGATCTGCGCCTGCAGCGAGCGCGAGACGAGCAGCGCCGAGGCGAGTGCGAGCAGGAAGAAGGCGACGATCAACCCGATCGCCTGCAGGCGGCTCTTGGTCAGCGACGCGGTGCTGTGGGTGACGTCGCCCAGCACACTGATCGTCGTCGTGGTCCCGGGAAAGCCGTCGACCCCCACGAAGGACACGAGCCGGTAGCGCTGGCCGCCGAAGCTCATCCGCGCCGGCGAGGGTCCGTGGCCGGCGATCTCGGCCGAGCGCGCCGCCGGGAGTGTCGTGGCGATGACCCGGCTGCCCTGGTGCACGACCACCCCGAGCCCGGTGACGCGCTCGACCAGCGCCGCATATTGGGCCGCGCTGAGCACGGCCACCTGCAGGCGCCCGAGCAGCTGCCCGCTCGGCGCGACGATGTTGCCGGTCGCCGGCGCGACCGCCGCCGGGTCGCCCGCGTCGACCACCGTCGTGCCGGCGCGGGCGACGACGATCCGGATCACGTGATCGACCGGCAGGATCTGGATCGCGCGGCGCGCGGCGGTCACGTCGCGCCCGAGCAGCAGGTCGCGATCGAGGATGCGGTCGGTGGCCACGACCTGCAGCCGGGCCATCGCCTGGCTGGACGCCTGGCCGTAGAGCGAGATCGCCGACTGCTCGTTCGCGGCCACCGCCGCGTCGGCCTTGCCGTTCTCGTTGTCGGAGATCAACGTGAACAGGACGAGCGAGACCGCGATCACCGGAACGATGACGATGACCACGAAGAAGAAGGCCAGGCGATTGCGGAAGCTGAAGCTCATGGCGACGGTCGCGCGTGCGCTCCCCGGGAGAGCCTAGTGACGGCCGCAACGATGCCGTCGGCACTCACCGCAGGACGGCCTGCGCGCTCCGTCTAGAATCGGCGCAGTTGCCGCGGGGCTATAGCTCAGTTGGGAGAGCGCCTGGATCGCACCCAGGAGGTCGCCGGTTCGAGCCCGGCTAGCTCCATCAAGGAAACGACGCGCACGGGCGGGGCGGGATTGGTCAGTACGGCAGGTGGATGCCTGCGGCGAGTGGGGCGGCGGATCTCGCTGAGGGAGCTATGCGTCGAGGGCCTAATGCGGATCGGCTCGAGCAGCCCGGTGTAGGTCGCCGGGTTGCTCGGCCGCGAGCCGCGGATCGGAGCCTGGTCGACCGACACGACGCCCTCGCGGCCGACCACCGAGGCCCCCGATCAGCGAGCTCTTGCCCGAGCCGGCGACCACGACGAGCACGCCGAGCGGGATGTCGACGTCGACATCCTGCAGGTTGTGGGCCTCGGCGCCGCGCACCTGGAGCGCCTCCGAGGACGTCCGCACCGACGGCTTCAGCGCGGCGCGGTCGTCCAGGTGGCGCCCGGTCAGCGTGTCGCTGCCCCGCAGCCCCTCGACCGTGCCCTGGAAGACGAGCTCGCCCCCGTCCGTACCCGCGCCGGGGCCGAGGTCGATGACGTGGTCGGCGATCGCGATCACCTCGGGCTTGTGCTCGACCACGAGCACGGTGTTGCCCTTGTCCCGCAGCCGCACCAGCAGGTCGTTCATCCGGCGGACGTCGTGCGGGTGCAGCCCGACCGTCGGCTCGTCGAAGACGTACGTCACGTCGGTGAGCGCCGAGCCCAGGTGGCGGACCATCTTGACCCTCGCACCCACTCGGCCAGGTCGCTGATCTGCATCGCGCAGGCGTCGGCGATGCCGAGCGTGTCGACCTTGCAGGCGCGCGCCGCCTCGCTCAGTCGGGTGCCGCCGCAGTCCGGGCACGCGGTGAACGTCACCGCCCGGTCGACGAACGCGCGGATGTGCGGCTGGAGCGTCTCCTGGTCCTTGGAGAGCATCGACCGCTGGATCCGCGGGATCAGCCCCTCGTAGGTCATGTTGATGCCCGCGACCTTCATCCGGGTCGGCTCGTGGTGCAGGAAGTCGGCGAGCTCCCTCTCGGTGTACCTGCGGATCGGCTTGTCGGAGTCGACGAAGCCCGACTCGCTGTAGAGCCGGTGGTTCCAGCCCCCCCCGCCTTGTAGCCCGGGATGGTGAGCGCCCCTTCGCGCAGCGACTCGGACTCGTCGTAGAGCTGGGTGACCTCGACGTCGGAGGCGACGCCCAGGCCCTCGCAGCGCGGGCACATGCCGCCGGCGCGGGTGAAGGTCCTGGTCACGGTCTTGCCGTCGCCGCGATCGATGGTCATCTCACCGCTCGCCTTGACCGACGGCACGCTGAAGGAGAACGCGTTGGGCGAGCCGATGTGCGGCTGGCCCAGCCGGCTGAACAGGATCCGCAGCATCGCCCCCGCGTCGGTGGCGGTGCCGACGGTGGAGCGCGCGTCACCGCCCATCCGCTGCTGGTCGACGCTGATCGCCGTGGTCAGCCCGTCGAGCACGTCGACGTCGGGCCGGGCGAGCGTGGGCATGAAGCCCTGCCCGAACGCGCTGTAGGTCTCGTTGATCAGCCGCTGCGACTCCGCGGCGATCGTGTCGAACACGAGCGAGCTCTTGCCCGAGCCCGAGACGCCGGTGAACACCGTCAGCCGCCTCCCGCCCTCCGGGCTGCGAGCGTTGAGCAACCGGAACGCGCGTGCTCGGACGCGGACCCTGAGTGGTCTGCCGGCCATCGCCGGCCAGGTCAACGTCGACCCCGCCGCGCGCACGGAGGCGTTCGAGTACTTCACGATGCACGAGCTGCTCGGGCGCAATCGCGACCTCAACCCGGCTCTCGACATCCACGTCGAACCCGCGGCGCTCGCCGCGAGCTGGCGATGGCGCTCGACGCCGCCGGCCACGTCGTACGCTCGCCGGCGGCCGACCTCGAGATCCCGATCCAGACGCTGGAAGAGTTCGTCGCCGCGCGCGGGATCGCTCCCGACACGCTCGAGATCGACGTTGAGGGCATGGAGTACGAGGTGCTCGACGGCGCCCGACAGACGCTCGAGCGACATTCGCCGCTCGTGTTCCTGTAGGTCCACGGCCAGTTCCGGCCGACGCCGGCCACAGCGTCGCCGAGGTCGAGAAGCAGCTGCGCTCCGCCGGCTACCGCCTGCGCGACAGCGACGGGAGCAAGCCGATCCGGGATCTGTCCGGCCACGTCGGCGACGGGCTCATCCGGATCATCGCCGACCGCTGGTCCTCAGCGCGTGCCGGTGGGCGAGACGCGCGACTGCGACCAGCAGTAGGCGATCCCGGCGGCGATCGTGCGGCGCGTGTCGCGCGGATCGATCACGTCGTCGAGGTAGAGGTGGGCGGCGGCCTCCCACGGCTCGCTCTGGTGGGCCCACTCCTCGATCAGCTGCTCGAGCAGCGCGTCGCGCGCCTGCTCGCCGCCGTCGGCGAACGCCTGCTCGAGCTCGCGGCGGTGGACCGTGCGCACGCCGGCCTCGGGGGCCATGAACCCCAGCTCCGCGGTCGGCCACGCGACAAGCAGGTCCGGGGTGGTCTGCCGCCCGTTCATCACGAAGTAGCCGCCGCCGTAGGACTTGCGCATCACCACCGAGATCTTCGGGACGCCCGCGTGCGCCTGGGCCACGGTGATCGTCTCGAGCATGCGCAGCAGCCCACGACGCTCGGCCTCGGCGCCGATCATCAGCCCGGGGACGTCGTGCAGGGTGACGATCGGCAGGTTGAACGTGTCGCACAGCCGCACGAAAGCGAGCAGCTTCTCCAGCGCGGGCACGTCGAGCACGCCACCGCGCTGCATCGGCTGGCTGGCGGCGACGCCGATCGGCTCGCCCTCGATCCGCGCCAGGCCGCAGATCAGGCTGCGCCCCTTGCGCGCGCCGTACTCCAGCAGCGAGCCGGCGTCGAGCACGGCGTCCAGGACCTTGCGCACGTCATAGCCGCGGCGGCGGTCGACCGGCACCACCTCGAGCAGCGTCTCGGGGTCGGCGGCGGGCGCGAGGGGGTCGGCGCGCGGCGCGGGCTGGCCGGCGTGGTCGGGCAGGTAGGACAGGGCGCGGCGCAGCAGGGCGATCGCCTCGGGCTCGGTCTCGGCGACCATCTCGACCTGCCCGGAGACCGCGGCGGCGACGTCCGGCCCGCCGAGCTCGACGTTGGAGAGCCGCTCGCCGATCGACGTCTCGACGACCTCGGTGCCCGACAGCGCGATCGACGCGCCCGGGGTCATGACCGCGATGTGCGCGGCGGTCGCCTCCAGGCCCGCGTCGCCGAAGCACGGGCCGAGCGCGGCGCACAGCCGCAGGATCGTCGGGCGGCCGGGCGGCGTGGCCAGCAGCGTGCCGAACTCGAGCGGCAGCCCGCCCATGCGCCAGCCCATCACGTCGGGCATGCGCCCGCCGTCGGCGTCGGCGAGCACGACGACGGGCAGCCCCGCCTCGCTCGCGCGCCGGCAGGTGCGCATCAGCTTCTCGGCGTTGACGTAGGCGGTCGTGCCGCCCAGGACGGTCGCGTCGACGGCGATCACCGCGGCGCGGCGCCCGCCGATCCGCGCCCAGCCGGTGATGATCCCGTCGGCGCCGCCGTACGGGGAACGGCGAGGGGCCCGGGTGGCCGGACTGTGTCCGGCTGCGCCACCCTCGTCGGCGCTCTCGGGCCGGCGCTCGGGCAGCGCGAGCAGCCCGAGCTCGCGAAAGCTGCCGGGATCGACGAGCAGATCGATCCGCTCGCGCGCGGTCAGCCGCCCGCTCTCGTGGTGGCGCGCGATCCGCTCGGCGCCGCCCATCGCCTCGGCGTGCTCGCGCCGGCGCTGCAGCTCGGCGACCCGCGCGAGCATCGCTTCTCTGTTTCCCGCGCTCATCAGGCGAGCAAGTGTGCCGGAAATGTTGGGAAAAGGGTCCGGAGGCCGGGGCCGGGTCCGCAGCACGCGGTCCACCAAGGGCGGCGCCTGCGAAGATGCAGCGCATGCAGGCGGCCCTGCGCGCCGCGATCGAGCCCCACGTCGGCGACGAGAAGATCCCCGGCGCGGTGGCGCTCGTCGCCCACGGCGAGGAGGTCCATGTCCAGGCCGCCGGCACGCTGTCGGTGGGGGGAGCGCCGGTGCGGCGAGACTCGCTCTTTCGGATCGCCTCGACGAGCAAGCCGATCACCGCGGCGGCGACGCTCGCCCTGGTCGACGAGGGGCTGCTCGGGCTCGAGGAGCCGGTGCAGCGGCTGCTGCCCGAGCTCGCCGACCGGCGCGTGCTCCGGCGCATGGACGGGCCGCTGGAGGACACCGTGCCGGCGCAGCGCGCGGTCACCGTGCGCGACCTGCTCACGTTCACCTTCGGCTTCGGGATGGCGGTGGAGATGTTCATGGCCGCCACGCCGTGGCCGATCGTGCGCGCTTCCAGCGAGCTGCGCCTGGCGACGCTCGATGCGCCCGACCCCAGCATCCAGCCCGACCCGGACACGTGGATCGCCGGCCTGGGCTCGCTGCCGCTGATCGCCCAGCCCGGCGAGCGCTGGCTCTACAACACGGGCGCGTCGGTGCTCGGCGTGCTGCTCGCGCGGGCGGCCGGGCAGCCGCTCGCCGAGGTGCTGCGCACGCGCCTGTTCGAGCCGCTGGGGATGAGGGACACCGCGTTCTGGGCGACCGACACCGACCGCCTGGCCACCGCCTACCGGCCCAGCCGCCAGGGCATGGTCGTCTGGGACGAGCCGAGCGGGATCTGGAGCGGCCCGCCGCCGTTCCCCGACGGCGCGGCCGGCCTGGTCTCGACCGTCGATGACCTGCTCGCCTTCGGGCGCATGCTGCTGCGCGGCGGGGCTCCGGTGCTCTCGCCGCAGAGCGCCCGGGCGATGGCGACCGATCAGCTCACCGACGAGCAGAAGGCGCATGGCGGCCTCGGGCGCGGCTTCTTCGAACACATGGGCTGGTCCTACGGCCAGGCCGTGCACGAGGACGGCTCCTACGGCTGGGACGGCGGCTTCGGCTGCTCGTGGCGCGTGGACCCCGCGCGCGAGACGGTGATGGTCGTGCTCACCCAGCGGATGTGGGACTCGCCGGTGCCGCCGGCGATCCACGACGACGTCCAGGCCGCCGCCCACGCCGCGACCCGCTGAACAAGCCGCGGTGAGGGTGGCGCGGAGCCACGGCCTGCGCGTCGCCGACGAGCCGCGACTCGTGCAGGAGACCAACCACACGGTCCTGTGGCTGCGCCCGCAGCCGGTGATCGCGAAGGTCTGCACGCGGGCGAGCGCGGACGCCGACCTGGCACGCGAGCACTTCCTTGCGGCCGCGCAGGACGCGGAGCGCTCGCGCACGTCCATGTCGCCCTACCGAGCTTCCGGGTGGCGCTGGAGCGCGCGCGGCGCACGCTTGGCGACGACCGAGCCCTGGCCGCGCTTGGGGCCGACGACCGCGCCTGCCTGCGGCGGGCCTACGAGCAGCTGCTCGGCGAGCTGGCCGGGCGCGATCTCGGACCCGCGCGGGCGCTGCACGGCGAGCCCCATGGCGGCAACCTGCCGCTCACCGCGCAGGGGCCGCGCTGGATCGACTTCGAGAGCGCGTGCGAGGGCCCGCTCGAGTGGGACCTCGCGTTCCTGGACGAGGATGCCGTGTGCGCGTTCGCCTCGGTCGACGAGGACCTGCTCGCGCTGCTGCGCGGGCTCAACAGCGCCCGCGTCGCGACGTGGTGCTGGCTCGGCGCCCGCTTTCCGCAGATGCGCTGGCACGCCGAGCATCACCTTCGGCTCGTGCGGGAGCGGTACGCTGATCGCTGAGGGCCCGATGAATCTCGAGCACCATCGCAGAGGGGCCGAGCGGCTGGTGCGTCGGGTGGCCGGCGGCGACCCGGACGCGTGTGCGCGGGTGCGGGCCGCGCTGGGCCCGCAGGGGGACGCGCGCTTCGCGCTCGCCGACGCCCGTCGCGTCATCGCCTCCGAGCGAGGCTTTGCCAGCTGGGAGGCCCTCGAGGCGGCGCTGCGCGAGGAGGCCCCGCCCCGCCGTGAGCGCACGGTCGACAGCGGCCTGTGCTATCGGCCGCGGGACCCCGTGCGGGTGCGCGTCCTGCGGCGCGGGCTGCGCATCTCGGTCAGCGACGACGGCGCCGCGGTGGCCCGGGCCGGGCGCCCGCCCGGCTGGCGGGGCGCCGCCCGGCAGGTCGAGCGCGAGCTGGCCAACGTCAGCCGCCAGGGCGTCGTCTCGCTCCCGGTCGTCCCGGTCGGCCCCGGCGAGGAGGCGGTCGTGTGCCAGGTCGCCGAGACCTCGCTCGACCTCTACCGGGCGATCCTGGACATCGAGGCTGGGTGAGCGAACCGGGCGGGTCGGGGCGCGGGCCCGGGCGCCCGGCCCGGCTCACGCGCGAGCTCGTCCTCGACGCCGCCGAGGAGCTGCTGGACCGCGAGGGCGCCGGTGCGGTGACGATCCGGGCCGTGGCCGAGGCGCTCGGGGTCTCGCCGATGGCCCTCTACCGGCACGTGGGCGACAAGGACGATCTGCTGCTCGCGCTCGTGGACCGGCTCGCCCAGCGGCTGCCCCGGCCGACGCTGCCGGACGACCCCCGGGAGCGGCTCCTGGTGCTGTGGGTGCTGCTCTACGAGGCGCTCGCCGAGCACTCGTGGCTACCCGAGGTGCTCGCGCGACGTCGCCTGATGGCGCCGTCGGTGCTGTGGGCCGTCGAGGCGATCCACGCCGCCTTCCGCGCGGCCGGCCTGGAGCTGCAGGACGCGGTGCTCGCCTACCGCCTGTGCTGGCAGTTCACCCTCGGCGCCCTGCTCGTGCGCGCCGGGCTCGCCGCGCCGAGCGTGCAGGAGCAGCTGCGCGGCGCGCCGGACCCCGAGCGCTTTCCCACGCTCGCCGCGGCCGCCGCCGGGTGGCGCGCGGCGCACGGGCGCGACACCTACCGGGCCGACATCGCCGCGCTGGTGGACCGGTTGCTCGAGTAACTATACGTGTACACTATCTCCATGCCTCCCACACTCGGACACGGAAAGATCTGCTACCTGATGCTGCCGGCGCTCGACGTCGAGCACTCGGCCGCGTTCTACGAGCGCGCGCTGGCCTGGCGCGTGCGCCGCCGCGAGGACGGCTCGGTCGCCTTCGACGACGCGGTCGGCGAGGTCAGCGGCCGGTGGGTGACCGGCCGCTCGGCGGCCGCGGACCCCGGAATGCTCGTCTACGTCATGGTCGCCGACGCGCAGGCGGCGAGCGAGGCGGTGATCGCCGCCGGCGGGACGATCGAGCAACCGGTCGACCCGCACGCGAGCGAGCGCTTCGCCCACTTCCGCGACCCCGCCGGCAACCTGCTCGGGCTCTACCAACAGCCCGGCCTGGCCGCGGACGGGCCCGACGTCAGTCCGGTGCCCGCCCACGTGGGCACGGTGACGCCGCGGATCACGGTCGGCGACGGCGCCGGCGCGATCGACTTCTACACGCGCGCTTTCGACGCGGTGCAGGTCGGCGAGCGTTACTTCCTGCCCGACGGCACGCTCGTCCACGCCGAGGTGCGCATCGGCAACTCGATCGTGTTCGTCAGCGAGGGCGAGGGCGGGTTCTGCATGCTCCTGGCCACCTACTGGCACGACGTCGACGCGGCCTGGGATCGGGCGGTGGCCGCCGGCGCGGAGATCCTGTACCCGCTCGCCGACCACGACTACGGCGAGCGCGGCGGGCGTCTACGCGACCCCTACGGCCACGAGTGGATGGTGGCCGCGCGGATCGCGCCGCCTCAGTCGTGAATGTGGAAGGGCAGGATCGCCACGACCACGCTCGTGCGCGCCTTCAGGACGCTCTCCAGCAGCCGCCCGCGCTGGTTGTGCAGGATCTCGTGGCGGCGCTTGCTGGGCAGGATCTCCGGGATCAGCACCGTGTACTGCACGTCGCCGTCGGGCGCTGACTCCACGTAGCGCACCACGCTGCGGATCAGCGAGCGCTGCGGGTCGACGATCACCTCGATCGGGATCCCGCACGCCCACTGGTTCCAGTCGCGCGTGACCGCCTCGCGCTCCTCCTCGTCGCCGGCCACCGCGAGCGCGAGGACCGTCCCGCCGAGCGAGAGCGCGGCGCTGACCGCCTTCTGCGTGAGCAGGTTGACCGTCGAGGTTGGCACGATCACCACGCTCTCGCGCCCGCGCGGCGGCGGGGGGGTGAAGCCGAGCTTGAGCTCGTGCGCGACGTTCCTGTAGTAGCGCTCGATGCGAGCGAACGTGAAGATCAGCGCGGGGATGGCGATCGTGACCACCCACGCGCCCTCCAGGAACTTGCTGCTCAAGAAGATGATCACGGCCAGGCCGGTGACGCAGGCGCCGACGCCGTTGAGCGCGACCCGCGTACGCCAGCGCGAGGGTCGATCCTTGAGCCAGTGGCGGACCAGGCCGACCTGGCTGATCGTGAAGCCGATGAACACCCCGATCGTGAACATCGGGATCAGCCGGTTGGTGTCGGCGTCGACCGCGACCAGCAGCAGCGCCGAGGCGATCGCCAGCGCCACGACCCCGGTGCGGTAGACCGGCCGCTCGGCGCGCAGGTAGAACAGATGCGGCATCCGGTGGTCCTTGGCGAGCAGGCTCATGAGCACCGGCAGGCCGCCGAAGCTCGTGTTGGCGGCCAGGCCGAGCACCGCGGTCACCGCCAGGTTGGAGACGTAGAAGGCCCAGCCCTTGCCGAAGGCGCCGGCGGTGAGCTGGGCGAGGATCGTCACGCCCCCGCGCGGGACGACGTGGTGGACCTTGATGAGGATCGCCAGCCCCACGAGCATGATGGCCAGCAGCGCCCCCAGCGAGAGCTCGGTGCGCTGGGCGGTGCGCACGCGCGGCTTGCGGAAGGCGGGCACGCCGTTGGCGATCGCCTCCACGCCGGTGACCGCCGAGCAGCCCGCCGCGAACGCCTTCAGGACGAGGATGACCCCCAGCGCGGTGACCGGGTGCAGCGGCCCGAGGGAGTGGCCGATCATCGCCTTGGGGTGGGAGTGGAACGGGTCGACCACGATCACCGCGAGGACCGAGACCACGAAGATGCACGTCGGCGCCATCAGCAGCTTGGCCGACTCGGTGATCCCGAACATGTTCACCGCGGTCAGGACGGCCAGGGCGAGCAGGCACAGCAGCAGCAGGTCGTGCTGGAGCCCGGGGAAGACGCTGGCCAGGCTCGCCGCGCCGGCGGTGAGGCTGACGGCCACGGTGAGCACGTAGTCGACGACCAGCGAGGCGGCGGCGAGCAGGCTCGGCCAGCGCCCGAGGTTGGCCTTGCCCACCGCGTAGGAGCCGCCGCCCTCGGGGTGCGCGGCGATCACCTGGCAGTAGGACAACGTCAGGATCGCGAGCATCGCGGTGATGGCCAGCGTGAGCGGGATGACGTACTTCAGGCCGCCGCTGCCGGCCATGACGAGCACCAGGACCATCGCCTCCGGCCCGTAGGCGACGCTCGAGAGGGCGTCCAGGCTCAGCGCGGCCAGGCCGCCGGGGACCCCGAGGTCGTGGCCGGCGTCGGCGTGCTTGCCCGCGCGCGGCCGGTGTCGCACCAGCCGACCCCGGCCGCGCTTGGGCTTAATGCCTGACTGGGTCGCGCCGATAGCTGATCACCCGAGGTCCCCGGCCGGGAACTCTCGCAGGTGCGCAGCGCTCAGACGAGCGACGTGCTGGAGCGCTGCTTGATCGCGTCGATCGAGCGGGCGCGCCGGCGCGCGTGCAGCGCGATCGGCAGGTAGCGCAGCGGCTCGGGCAGGCGCCGGTGCACCGGTCGCGCCGCCGCGGCGAACGCGCGCAGCTGGGCGTCGTGCAGCGAGGTCCAGCGCACGCCGAGCACCTCGCGGGCGTCCGGGGTCATCCCGCCGATCGTCGAGAGGTACAGGAAGTGGCCGAGCGCGCGCTTCCCCGGCCAGGCGAGCCGGTCGAGGGGCCCGGGCAGGATCGAGAAGTCCGGCGCGGCGAACGAGCGCAGCAGGTCCTCGGCGACGATCGAGCGCGCAAGGCGCGTGGCGACCATCTCGTGGTAGTAGTCCCAGTAGGCCGCCGGGTCGGGCGGCATCAGCCGCCGGGGGATCTGCAGGATGTCGCCGAGCTGGAGCACCTCGCGGTAGTAGTCGACCTGCTCGGCCTCGGTCATCTCGCGCCCGTGGATGAGCGGGTAGGTGGCCACGGTGGTGACGAACGAGGTGCCGTGCACCCAGGCGTAGGCCTCGGGGTTCAGCGCGCTGTAGGGGGTACCGTCGCGATCGCGCCCGCGGATCGGCTTGTGCAGCTCGCGCAGCCGGCGGCCCTCGACGATCGCCTCCGCGCCGCCGTAGACCCACAGCATCACCGAGTCGGCCGAGCGCACGGCGCGACCGAGGGGATCGGTGCGGAAGACCGAGTGGTGGTCGACCGCCGCCGAGATCGTCGGGTGCATCGCCTGCAGCATGAACGCCGCGCCCCACAGCGAGACGGCGAACGCGTCGCCCATCTCGTCCCACATCCGGTCGCCGGGCCCGAAGGGGACGGGCTCGACCTGCGCCGGTGATTGCTCTTGTGCCACAGCCGGTTGGGTGCTCATGACCGGGACTATAGACACCCCTGTCTATAACGTCAAGGTGTGACAGGCTCTAGCCCATGACCGAGGAGCCCCGCCGCCGGCGGCTGCCGCCCGAGGAGCGCCGCCGGCGCATCCTGGGCGCCGCGTTGGAGCTGTTCGCGCGCGGCGGCTACCGCGCCTCGATGGGCGAGGTCGCGCGGGCCGCCGGGGTGACCCGCACCGTCCTGTACCACTACTTCCCCTCCAAGTCGGGGCTGTTCCTGTCGGTGCTCGAGACCCAGGCCAGCGAACTGTTGCGGCACCTGGCCCCGGCGGTGGCCGGCGAGGGGACGCAGGCCGAGCGCGCGCGGCGCACGGTCGAGGCGATGCTCGCCTTCGTCGAGGAGCGCCCGCTGGCCTGGCAGGTCCTGTTCGACCACCGCGGCGAGGACGAGCCCGAGGTCGCCGCTGCGCATCGGCGCATCCACGCGACGATGATGAGCGCCGCCGGCGTCCTGTTCGCCTCGGACATGACCTCGGCGGGCCTGGAGGCCGACAGCGCCCGTGCGGCGGTGATGGGCGAGATGTCGCTCGGTGCGATCGACGCCGTCGTCACGTGGTGGGGGGCGCACCCGGGCGTCCCGCGCCCGACGGTCGCCGACGCGGCGTTCGACCTGCTCTGGCACGGCGTCGCCGGGCTGCCCGAGCGCGCCGGTGGCGCCGCCCGCGCCCGGGCCCCGCGGCGCTCCAGGTGAGTCGGAACGAGCAATGAGATTGAGACACGGACTCACTCTTTTCCCTATCATTACCGCGCGTCATGCGGATTCGCGCGCTGCTCCCCCTCATCGGCGTCGCCCTGCTCACGGGCTGTGGCATCAGCACGCCGCGCGCGCGCCCGGGCCAGCTGGTCGCCGTCGGCGCCGAGAACGAGTACGCCAACGTGATCTCGCAGATCGGCGGGCGCTACGTCGCGGTGACCGCGATCGAGAGCAACCCGAACACCGATCCGCACAGCTTCGAGGCCAGCCCGAGCGTCGCGGTGGCGGTCAACGAGGCGCGGCTGGTGGTGCAGAACGGGGTCGGCTACGACAGCTACATGAATCGCATCGAGGCGGCCACGCCGAGCTCCTCGCGCAAGGTGATCGACGTGCAGACCCTGCTCGGGCTGCCGGACTCCACCCCCAACCCGCACCTCTGGTACAAGCCGGCGACGATGCCGGCGGTGGCCAAGGCGATCGTCGCCGCCCTGTCCGCCCTGCAGCCCGCGCACGCCGCCTACTTCGCCGCCGACGAGCGGCGCTTTGACGCCTCGCTGGAGCCCTGGTACCGGGCGCTCGCCCAGTTCGCCGCGCGCTATCCGCACGCGCCGGTGGCGACCACCGAGCCGGTCGGCGACTACATGCTCCAGGCCGCCGGCACGCGCAACCGGACCCCCTTCCCGCTCCAGGCCGACATCATGAACGGCGTCGATCCGGCGCCCCAGGACGTGGCCTTCCAGGACAGCCTGTTCTCCGGCCACCGGGTCAAGGTCTTCGTCTACAACCAGCAGGTCACCGACACCCTCACGCAGGGCTTCCTCTCGCGCGCCCGCGCGGCCGGGATCCCGGTCGTCGGGGTGTACGAGACGATGCCGAACGTCGGCTACGACTACCAGTCCTGGATGCTCGCCGAGGTCCACGCCCTGCAGCGGGCGGTCGCCGACGGGACCTCGACGGAGCGGCTGACGTGAGCGGCCAGGCCCTGCGCGTCGACGGCGCCAGCGTCCGCCTGGCCGGGCGGAGCGTGCTCGACGACGTGAGCTTTCAGATCGGCGAGGACGAGTTCACCGGGCTGATCGGCTCCAACGGCGCGGGCAAGACGACGCTGCTGCGCGTGATCCTCGGGCTGCAGGCGCTCAGCGCGGGCGGCGCGGAGGTCCTCGGCGGACGGTCGATCGGCTATGTGCCGCAGAAGTTCCTGCTCGACCCGGACATGCCGCTGCGCGGCCGCGACCTGGTCGGCCTGGGCCTGGACGGGCATCGCCTCGGGCTGCCGCGGCCCTCGCGCGCGCGGCGCGCGCTGATCGACGAGATGCTCGATGCCGTCGACGCGCGGTCGTTCGGCGAGGCGCGCGTGGGGCGGCTGTCCGGCGGCGAGCAGCAGCGGATCCTGATCGCCCACGCGCTGATCAGCCGGCCCGGGCTGCTGCTGCTCGACGAGCCGCTGGCCAACCTGGACCTGCGCAGCGCCCAGGAGGTCGTGCGCCTGCTCGCGCGCATCGCCCGCGAGCAGCGGATCGCGATCCTCATCTCCGCCCACGACGTGAACCCGCTGCTGCCGGTGATGGACCGCGTCGTGTACCTCGCCCAGGGGCGCGCGGCGAGCGGGACGACCGAGGAGGTCGTGCGCTCGGACGTGCTCAGCCGGCTGTACCGCCACCACGTCGACGTGCTGCGCGTCCACGGCCGGGTCGTGGTGATCGCCGGCACCGGCGAGGACGAGCGCGCCGCGCTCGAGCACTCCGAGCACACCGCCGTCGAGCTCGTCTGACCGATGCTCGGCGCGATCATCGCGCCCGGGTTCTTCTCGAGCTCGGCCGTGCAGCTCGCCGCCGCCGTCGGCGCCCTCGTCGCCATCGTCGCCGGCGCCGTCGGCGTGTTCACCGTCATCCGCGGGCAGGCGTTCGCCGGCGAGGCGCTCGGCGACATGGGCGCCGCCGGCGGCTCGAGCGCCTACCTGATCGGGATCGCGCCGCTGTGGGGGTTCATCGGGTTCGCCGTCGCCGCGGCCGGCGCGATGGAGCTCGTCGGGATCCAGCGCGCGCGCGGGCGCGACCTGGCCACGGGCATCGTGCTCGGCGCGGGGTTCGGCCTGGCCGCGCTGTTGCTCTACCTGGGCACGACCCTCGAGAACACGACCGGCGCGGCGAGCACGGTCCTGTTCGGCTCGGCCTTCGGCCTGCAGAGCTCGATCCTGCCGCTCGTGCTCGGCTTCGGGGCGCTCGCGCTGGGGATCATCATCGCGCTCTACCGCCCGCTGCTGCTGTGCTCGCTGAGCCCCGAGCTGGGCGCCGCGCGGGGGCTGCCGGTGCGCCTGATCGGCGTCGCGTACCTGATCGCGATGGCGCTCGCGGTCGCGCTGTCGGCGGTGACGATCGGGGCGATCCTCTCCACCGCGCTGCTCATGGGGCCCGCCGCCACCGCGCTGGCGCTCACCTCGCGCCCGGGACGGGCGATCCTCACCGCCGCGGCGATCGGCGTGGGCGCGATGTGGCTGGGGCTGGTGCTCGCCTACGACAGCTTCGACTGGCGCCCGATACACCACGGCTGGCCGGTGAGCTTCTTCGTGGTGACGCTCGTGCTGATCGCCTACCTGGCCGCCCGGGTGAAGGCGCGACGCTGATGTTCTCCGGGTTCATGGTCCACGCCTGGGCCGTGGCGACGATCGTGGCGGTCGTCGGCGGCGCCGTCGGCTTCTTCATCGTGCTGCGCGGGTCGGCGTTCGTCGCCCACGCGATCCCCAACGGGTCGTTCGCGGGCGCGGCCGGCGCGTCGCTGATCGGCGTGAACACGCTCCTCGGGCTCGGCGTGTTCTCGCTCGGCGGGGCGCTCGGGATCGGCCTGCTCAGCCGGCGCGGGCGCCCCGATGTCGCCACCGCGCTGACGCTCGTGTTCATGCTCGGGCTGGGGGCGCTGTTCCTGAGCTTCAGCGTGCAGTACGCGCCGCAGATCTACTCGCTGCTGTTCGGCGAGGTGCTCGGGATCAGCAGCACCCAGCTGCTGCCGACGATCGGGTTGGCCGTCGCCTGCCTGGCCGCGCTGACGCTGCTCTACCGTCCGCTGCTGCTGTCCTCGGTGCTGCCCGAGGGCGCCCGGTCGCGGTCGCTGAGTCCGTTCGTGCTCGAGCTGTGCTTCCTGGCCGTGGTGGCGCTGGCCACGACGATGACCGTGCCCGTCGTCGGCACCGCGCTGATCTTCAGCGTGATGATCGGCCCGCCGGCCGCCGCGCGGGCGTTCACCGCCCGCCCGCCGCTGGCCATGGCGCTGTCGGTGGGGATCGCGCTCGCCGTCGTGTGGGCGGCGATCGCGCTCTCCTACGAGAGCAACTGGCCGGTGGGGTTCTTCGTGGGCACGCTCAGCGCGTCCTCGTACGCGGCCGGGCGGGTGTTCGCGGCACTCAGCTGAGCGAAACGCCGGCGCGCAGCATCTCGAGCGCCTTGGCCACCCGGCGCTCGCGGGTCTGCCGGCGCTCGGCCTCGGCCCCCGGCGCGCATGCTCCTTGCGGTGGGTCCAGGCGAGCGGCGCGAAGGCCTCCTGGGCGGCCGGGTCGAGCGTCCGGCGCCGTGAACGTCGCGGCACCCATGCGCGACAGATCAGAGCCGGCCCTGGCCGCCGCCGCGGCGCCTGCGCAGCAACCCCATCCCCGCGAGCACCACGGCGACCAGCACGATGCGTGCGACGCGCATGATCACCAGGGTCGAGCCGCTCGCATGAAAGGCGAATGCGGCGATCAGGATCACCATCAGGAAGGCGAGCCGCAGATACATGAGCTGGCGGAAGTTGCCGCGCCGACGCACGGCTCCCACGTTAGCGCCGACTTCGCGCGGCGGCGGCCTCCCAGCGGGCCTCGATGTGGCCGAAGCGCCACACGGCCAGGGCCACGGCCCACACGACGACGAACAGCCCCACGACGATGAAGCCGGCGGTGTTCAGGTCGAAGCTCGCCAGCGCGTCGCCGAACCAGCCGTGCAGGTGCAGCTCGCTGGAGAGCAGACCGGCGATCTCGATCCCCCCGACCAGGAAGGCGACGGCCACCGACAGGGCCGTGATCGTGATGTTGTAGTAGACCTTTCGCACCGGGCGGGCGAAGGCCCAGCCGTAGGCGAGGTTCATGAAGCAGCCGTCGAGGCTGTCCAGCAGCGTCATCCCGCCGGAGAACAGCAGCGGCAGCGTGAGCACCGCGTACCACGGCAGCCCCTGGGTGGCGGCCGCGGCGGTGCCGGCGAGCAGCAGCACCTCGGTCGCGGTGTCGAAGCCGATCCCGAACACCAAGCCGACGAAGAACATCTGCCAGGTGTGCTCGATCGCGCCCATCACCGGCCCGAAGAAGCGGTACATGAGCCCGCGCGACTCGAGCTGGGCCTCGAGCTCGTCCTCGTCGAAGCGGCCCTCGCGCATTCCGCGGAAGACGCGCACGATGCCGACCAGGACGAGGAGGTTCATCGCCGCGATGACCCACAGGAAGGTCGCCGACATCGCCGTGCCGGCGACGCCGCCGGCGGTCTCGAAGGTCGAGCTGGGCGTGACGACGGCGTGGAAGACCGACTTGGCCGCGATCGTGATCCCGGTCCCGACGACCATGATGATGCTCGAGTGGCCCAGGGCGAAGAAGAAGCCCGTGCCCAGCGGCCGCTTGCCCTCGGCCATCAGCTTGCGCGTGGAGTTGTCGATCGCGGCGATGTGATCGGCGTCGAACGCGTGGCGGGCGCCCAGCGTCCACGCGGTCACGGCGACGCCGATGCCGATCCCCAGGCCGTGGTAGCGAAAGTGGTGCGGGAGGATGGCCAGCGCGAACGTCCCCCAGCCGAACAGGTTCAGCGCGAGCACGAAGGCGGCCATCGCCGCCGCTCGGGCGCGCTCGGCGCCGGTCAGCGCTCGCCATGCTCCGGCCGTCGCCGAGATGCTCTGCAGCGTCATTCTGAGAACCGCCCTTCCTCCGAGGACAGGCGCTCACGAGACAGGCGACCGGGCTCATCCCCGCCGTACGCGGGGCATCACCGTTGCGGGACAGCGCCGGGTTCTCACCGGGCTTCGCTGCACTCAGCGCCGCGCCGGCCTCCCGGCGCGCCAGGAAATCTACCCTGACGGCGCGGGTGGTGAACTGCGGCGTGACGCAGGGCGTTTGTGAGAGGCTCGCGCTTCGTGCGTCCATCCCACCGCCCGCTGCGCCGGATGCTCAGCGTCTTGGTGCACGTATCCCCTCTGATGGTCCGCGTGCCGGTTCGCGGCTGCCGGCTCGCCCTCGCCGGCCTGCGGACGATGCTCGAGGCGACGGCGCGCGGACTGCGAGGCGCGGGCCGCGGGCTGGCCCGCCTGCGCGTGGCGTGGGCCTGGCAGCGGGGCGTGCGCCGCGCGCGGCGCCAGGAGGCCGGGCGGTTCGCGCGCGACCTGCGCCACGCCTCGGCGTGGGCGCTCGGCGCCGCCCGCCCGCGGCGCGTGCTGCGCGGGACGCTCGCCGTCGTCCTCGTCGCGGCGGCGACCGGCGCCGCGCTCGGCGTCGCCGGCCACAGCTCGGGCCACCTCCACCTGCGCAACTCGGCCGTGTCGCTGCCGACCCCGCCCGCGCCGACCGCCCAGACCGCGCTCGCCCTCGCGCAGGCCGCGGCCGCCCCGCCGGGCTCGGCGACCGCGGTGGCCGTCGACTACTTCCTGCGCATGAGCAACGCGCACGTGCCCGCCGAGTGGGAGGACGGCTTCCTGCCCCTCTACCACGAGGCGGCCCACACCTTCGGCGTCAACTGGCTGCTGATCGCCTCGATCCACCGCCAGGAGACCGCGTTCTCGACCGCCCCGAGCACCTACCACGGGCTCAACTACGTGCACTGCTGCGGCGGCCCGATGCAGTTCAACGTCACCAACGGCCCGGTGACGACCTGGGACCTCGTGCGCGAGTCCTACCGCATGGCGCCGCGGCCGGCGCGCTATCCCCACCCGACCCGCGATCACCCGTCGATCTACGACGACTTCGACGCGATCATGGCCGCCGCGGCCCTGCTCAGCCAGGACGGCGCGACCGGCGCGCTCGACGGCAGCGCCTGGAACGCGGCCTACGAGTACTACGGGCCGAGCTTCGCCGGGGTGACCTACGCCGACGAGGTGCTCGCCCGGGCGATCGACTGGTCGCAGAGCGGGTTCTGCATCAACTGCTCGACCGACCCCGGGCTGATCTCCGAGATGGACGAGCTCTACGGCGCGCCCGTGCGCCAGCAGCTGATCGAGCAGGCCCGGCGCCACCACCACCACAGGCACAAGGCCAAGCACAAGCACGCCTCCTCGCACCGGTCCGCGGGGCCGTCGCCTCCGAGCAGCGGCGCCTCGCCGCCGAGGCGCGCGCCCGCCCACGCGCCGCGGCCGGCGCCGAGCACGACCGCGACGGGCACGGGCACGACCGCGCCGAGCACGGTGAGCGCGCCCACGACCACCACCGGCACCACCACGACGGCGACGACCGGGA
>DATAWZ010000139.1:0-12093 GCA_036266975.1 Solirubrobacteraceae bacterium | reverse complement strand
CAACTGCACGCGGTGCTCGACATGGTGCAGGCCGAGCGCACGCTGATCTTCAGCTCGGACTATCCGCACTGGGACTTCGACGATCCGCAGCGGGCGCTGTCCGCGGTGCCCGAGGACCTGCGCCGGAAGATCTGCATCGAGACGCCGCGCCGGCTGTTCGGCGAGCGCCTGCGCTAAGTGGCACCTCACGCGGACACCTACCGCCCCCGTCGGCTGCACCCCATTCGGGGCACAGGCAAACCTGCGCGTGGCGGCGTCCTCGGATCGACGGCGTGGCTCTGCCACGCCGTCGATCCTGCGTCCTGCCACGCTTGGTTTTCGTACGCCGGATGACGGCATGTGTCCACGCGAGGCACCACTGATGGCGCGCTACGTCATCGACCGCCAGGAGAACTTCCCGCCCGGGACCCGGCGGGCGTTCGACGCCGGCGGCCGCTCGGTGGCGGTCTTCAACCGCGGAGATCGCTTCTTCGCGCTGCGCAACATCTGCCCGCACCACGGGGCGCCGCTGTGCACGCACGAGCTGCGCGGCACGATGACCGCGTCCAAGCCACAGGAGTACGAGTACGTCATGGAGGGAGAGATCGTCCGCTGCCCCTGGCACGGCTACGAGTACACGGTCCAGGATGGCCGTTGCCTGACGGACCCCGACGCCTACCGAGTGAAGGTCTACCGCATCGAGGTGGAGGACGACGACGTCGTCCTGTACACGTGAAGCGGGTGGCGCAGCCGGCCGTGAGGCCGGCGAGCCGGGCCCCGCGCCCAGTTCAAAACCCGAAGGAGGAGAATCGCATGAGTGCCCCCACCGCCGTGAAGTCCACCCGTCAGGTCGTCGAAGAGGCCTACGGCGCGATGAACACCGGCAACGGCGAGGCGTTCGCCGCGCTGCTGGCCGACGACGTCGTCGTGATGGAGTGCGATCACCATCCCTGCCCGGGGACGTGGTCGAACAAGGCCGAGCTGCTCGACGCCTTCCCGACGCTCGCCGCCTCGCTGGGGCTGCGCGCGGTGCACATCCGGGCGCTGATCGTCGACGGGGACCGCGCCGCCGCCGAGATCGCCATCGAGTGCACTTCCAAGTCGGGCAAGGAGTACAGCGTCGACGCGTGCGAGACCTGGAAGGTCCGCGACGGGCTGGTCGTGGCCATCCGCCCGTACTACTGGGACGTCACCGCGCTGGCCGAGACGGCCGCCTCCTGATGGCCGAATCCACCGCGCAGGACTTCACCACCGACTTCGACTTCGAGTCGCCCGAGTTCAACGAGCGGTTCGACGAGGTCATCGACGAGTTCGCCGAGAAGTGCCCGATGGCCCGGAGCAATGCGGGCCACGGCTACTGGGTCGTCAACCGTTGGCGCGATGTGCGCCGCTGTGGCCAGGACTGGAAGACGTTCTCGAGCGCACGCGGGTGGCAGCTGAACCGGCCCGAAGGCGCGCCGGCGATCCTGCCCGAGGAGTCCGATCCGCCGTACCACAACGTCTGGCGCCACGCCCTGGACCCGTACTTCGGGCCGGCGAAGCTCGACCCGTTCGCGTCGGACATCCGCCGTTACGCCAACCAGCTGATCGACACGTTCATCGAGCGGGGCGAGTGCAACTTCCTGCTCGAGTTCGCGGCCCACCTGCCGGGGATGGTCCTCTTCCAGAACCTCTTCGAGGTTCCCCTCGAGGACCTGCCGACGCTGTTCGGAGAGATCGACCTGGGCACGTTCGGGCCGATCGAGGGACGGCCCGAGCACTTCGGCTACGTCATGAGCTACGTCGACCGGTACCTGCGCCTGCGCGAGGGCCAGCCGAAGCGGGGCGACGTCATCGACGTGATCCTCGAGGGGGTGCAGAAGGACGGCGCGCCCTGCCCGTGGGAGGACAAGGTCGCCACGCTGCTCGACGTCTGCTTCGGCGGTCTGGCCACGACGACCCACGTGATGGGCGCGGGCGCTCTGCACCTGGCCACGCACCCCGAGGACCGCCGGACGCTGATCGAGGATCCCTCGCTCACCGGCGGTGCCGTCGAGGAGTTCGTGCGTCTGTACCCGCCGGTGATCGCGCCGGCCCGCTACGTCATGGCCGACGTGACGGTGGGTGGGGTGGAGCTCAAGGCGGGCGACTGGATCGGCCTGAACTACGCCGCCGCCTCGCGCGATGACGAGGCGACCGACGATGCGCGGCGCTTCGACCTGCACCGCAGGGACGTCGTGCACTCGGCCTTCGGCGTCGGACCGCACCGCTGCCTGGGCTCGCACCTGGCTCGGCTGGAGCTGCGGCTGACCTTCGAGGAGCTGCTGCGACGGATCCCCGACTTCGAGGTCAAGGCCGGCACCGGGCCGGTGTACGAGACCGGCCAGCTGCGCACGATGACCTCGCTCGAGCTGGTCTTTCCGCCGGGCGCGCGCACGACGGGTTGAGATCGCCACCCGGCGGCGGCGGGAACGGCGCGGCCGCCGCCGGGGATCGGCGAGGATGCCGCGGGTGAGCGAGGCCCACGTCCTCGCGCGCCCGCCATCGCGGCTCCACGACGCCCCGGCCCGGGGCGCTCCCGCACGGCTGGCGCGCGTCGCGCTGCCGGCGATCCTCCTGGTCGCCGCGCTGAACTTCGGCTGGCAGCTCGGCTCCTCGAGCTTCTTCGTCGACGAGATCCTCAGCATGGAGGCGTCCACCGTGCGGCTCTCGCGCCTGCTGCACGCGATCCGCCTCGGCGAGCAGACGCCGCCGGCCTACTTCCTGTTCGAGCACGAGTGGCTCTACCACACCCACTCGCGCAGCGAATGGGTCGCGCGCCTGCCCTCGGCGGTCGCCGGAGTCGCGGTCGTCGCCGTCGTGTATTGGCTGGCCCGGCTGCTCGCCGGCCGGCGCGCCGCGCTGGTCGCGGCGACGCTGGCGGCGCTCAGCCCGTTCCTGCTCGAGTTCGCCCAGCGCGCCCAGGGCTACGTGTTCGACTCGCTGCTGGTGGCCCTCGCCGTGGCCGCCGCCGTGCAGGCCACGCGGGCGAGCGCCCACGCGCGCGCGTGGCTGTCGCTGTCGGCGGTGGCCGCGGTCCTCGCCCTGTGGACCGGCTACACCGACGGGTTCGTGCTCGCGCCGCTGTGCCTGTGGGTGGCCACGCGCGACTCGCTGCCGGTGCGGGCGCGCGCCGGCCACGTGCTCGCCTGCGCGATCGCGCAGGCGGCGGTGCTCCCGCTGTTCGTCGCCCAGGCCCAGGCCACGCCCCACCGCGGCCTGGGGGCTGTGGCCGGGGTGACCTGGTCAAACGTCGTGCAGGTCTTCGGGACGGCGTTTGACCCCCGCACCGGCGGCGGCGCCAACGCGCTGCGCCTGCTCGGCGCGGCGCTCGTGCTCGGCGCCGCGGCGATCCTCGCGCGCGCTCCCGGCTCGGTCGCGGCCGTGCGCGAGCGGACGCTGCTGATCGTCCTGGCCCTGCTGCCGCCGATGGCGCTGCTTGTGCTCTCGCTGTTCGGGCTCGACCTGATGCTCACCCGCTACGACGCGGGCGCGGCGCCGGGCCAGCTCGCTCTCGTCGCGGCGGCGATCGCCGCCAGTCCCCGCGCGTGGGGGGCGCTGCTGGCCGCGGTCGCGCTCACCGTCGCCCTCGGCGGCACGCTGGGCAGCCACCGCTCGAGCGGCTTCTACCTGAACGCCCGCGGCATCACGCGCTATATCAGCGCCCAGCAGCAACCGGGCGACATCGTGGCCACCCCGGGCCTTCCCGGGACCAACGTCCCCCTGGCCTTCTACGCGCCGCGCGAGCTGCACCCGAACCTGCCGTTCAAGACGACCTCGCCGGCGATGTTCAGCGCGCTGCCCACGCCGCGACCGCGGCTGTGGCTGGTGATGCAGATCCCCACCGGGCACCTCTCGAGCGCCGCGCTGCTGACCTTCAGCCGCGACGGGCTCGCCCCCTACGGCTACCGGGCGCTCAGCGCGCGCGTCTTCACGTCGGTGGCGCCGATGGCGGTCCTGCTGGCGACCCCCGATCGCTGAGCTGCGCATAGCAGGCGAGTCCGTCTCGTGAGATGATCTCGGGTGTGGAATTCCGGCCGAACGGGTCGGCCGATGCGTTCAGCATGCAGCGAGGAGATCTGCGTGCGGAGCGCGTGGCGGGGCGCGGGCGGCGGCTGACCGCCGCCGAGTACGCGGCCCACGACGCGATGGGCGACCGCGACGAGATCGCGCGCTTCCACGATCGCTGCAGCGACCTCATGCGCGAGCTGCTCGCCGCGCTCGCCGCCGCGCCCGGGCGCCCGCGACCGTTCCCGGAGATCGAGGACGCGATGGGCTGGCCGCGACGCCGCATCGCCTCGGTGCTGGGCGGCGTCTGTCGCCTGCGTCAGCGCGAGTTCTGCGGCAGCCGGCCCTACCGGTTCAAGGCCCCGCGCCAGGCCGCCTCGGGTCGCTGGGAGATGTGGATGGACACGCGCCAGGCCCGCGCCGTGCGCGACGCGCGGGCGAGCGAGCACACTCGCGACTGATCGGCTCGCCGGCGTGGATCCCCGTGCGCCCCACCATCCCGATCTGACCGGGTCCTCGTGCGCGGGCGTTCACGCCGGTGAAGGTCCTGCGGGCGACGCCCGGTCGCTGAGTTGCGCGGTGTAGGCGAGCAGCCGCTCGCGGTCGGTGCCGGCCCGCAGGTCGAGCATGCTCACGCCGAAGCCCGCCGCCTCGGCGGCCTCGGTGACGAGCCGCCGGCCCGCCTCGCCGGCCGCCTCGGGGGACTCCGACTCCAGATCGAGCGCCACGCGCGAGGGCCGTCCGCCGTCGGCGAGCCAGACCGTCGCCACCTCGTCGCGCTCGATCAGCGCGTCGGCGAGCTCGCCGCGCGTGTGTGCCTCCCCGCCGGCGAGCTCGAAGCTCAGCACGACCAGGTACATCACAGCTTGGAGGACTCGCCGCCGTCGGTCACGAACACCGACCCGGTCACGAAGTCCGAGACCGGCGAGGCGAGCAGGCAGACGAGCGGGCCGAACTCGTCGGGCCGGCCCATTCGCTTGGCGGGGATCTTGCGCAGCCGGCGCTCGAGGATCGCCGGATCCTCGAGCACCGCCGCCTGCGCGTCGGTCTCGAAGGCACCGGGGGCGATCGCGTTGACCTGGACCCCGCGGGCGGCCCACTCGCCGGCGAGCGCCTTGGTCATCTGCAGCACGGCGCCCTTGGAGGCCGAGTAGGCGGCGAGCGTCGGCTTGCCGAGCAGCCCCGAGGTCGAGGCGACGTTGATGACCTTGCCCGAGCCCTGCTCGAGCAGCAGCGCACCCGCGGCGCGCGAGAGCTCGGCGGGCGCGAACACGTTGACGGCGAACACCTCGCGCCAGACGTCCGGGCCCTGGTCCAGGAAGGGCCCGGCCGGGGCCAGGCCGGCGTTGTTGACGACGATGTCCAGGCGGCCGAACGCCTCAAGCGCGCGGGCCGGCAGCGCCGCGACGGCGTCCAGATCGGTCATGTCGCAGGTGGCGACGGCGACGCGATCGGCGCCGAAGCGCTCGCGCAGGCCGTCGAGCGCGGCCCCGTCGCGCGTGGTCCCGAGAACCCGGGCGCCCTCGGCGAGCAGGGCCGCCGCGGCCGCCCGCCCGAGCCCGCGGCTCGCGCCGGTGACGATCGCCACGCGCTCCTCAAGCGCGAGTTGCATCGCGCATCACCTCGTCGACGAGCACGCGCGCGATCCCCGGCCGCAGGACCTCCGAGGCGCCCTCGTAGATGCGCATCGGCCGGGCCTGGCGGTACAGCCGCTCCATCTTGGAGTCGCGGATCAGCCCGAAGCGGCCCATCACCTGCACCCCGCGGTCGACGATCCTTCCGGCGGTCTCGCTGGCCAGCAGCTTGGCCATCGAGCTGTGGTGCAGCGAGGCCTGCGGGTCGGCGCGCGCGAGCTCGCCGGCGCGGTAGGTGAGCAGCCGCGCCGCCTCGAGCTCGGCCCACGAGTCGGCCAACCGCTCGGCGACCGCGCCGAGCCGCGCCAGCGGCTGGCCGAACTGCTCGCGGGTCGCCGCGTGGCGCGTGGCCTCCTCGAGCGCCGCCTGGCCGAGGCCGATCGCGGCGCCGGCGACCGAGACCCGGAAGATCGACAGCGTGGCGAGCACGAGCGCGAACCCCTTGCCCGGCTCGCCCAGGCGCCACTCGGGGGTGACCTGGACGTCGTCGAGCTCGAGGTCGCCGAGCACGTGCGGGGCGATGATCTCCGGCGTGGGCAGCACGGTCAGCCCGGGCGCGGTGGCGGGGACCAGCACCATCGAGTGCCCATCGCCCTCCCGGGTCAGGATTGAGTAAAAGGCCGCGGCGCCGCCGTTGGAGATGAAGGCCTTGCGCCCGCGCAGGCGCCCGTCCGACGTGAGCTCGGTCGAGATCTGGCGCAGGTCCGACCCGGTCTCGGGCTCGGTCAGCGCGAGCGCGGCGAGCGCCCGGCCGCAGGCCACGTGCGGCAGCCAGGTCTCGCGCAGCTCCTCCGAGCCGCCGACGGTCAGCGAATAGCTGCCGATCCCCTGCAGCCCGAAGAGCGAGTCCAGGTGCGAGCAGGTGCCCATCAGGACCTCGCGCACGACGGCGATCGCGAGTGGGTCGAGCCGCTCGAAGCGACCGCCGTACGCGGCGGGGACCATCAGCTCGGAGAGCTGGCTGGCCGCGAGCGCGTCGGCGACCGGGGGGTAGAGGGTGCTGGACGCGTCGGCCTCGGCGGCGTGCGGCTCGACGACGGCGGCCACGGCCCGGGCCTCCTCGCGCAGCGCCTCGTAGAGAGGGTCGAGCTGAAAGCTCATCGATGATAAGTAATATAATCGGCTCCGGCCCGTCACGACCGCCGAGGAGGAGAGACCATGTCAACGTCCACCCACACGAGCCTGGACATCGACGTACCCGGCCTCGACCAGCTGTTCATCGGCGGCCAGTGGGTCGACCCCGCCTCCGATCGACGCGTCGACGTGGTCATGCCCTCCACCGAGGAGACCCTGGCGAGCGTCGCCGACCCGGCGACCGCCGACGCCGATCGCGCCGCGCAGGCCGCGCGCAAGGCGTTCGAGGAGGGTCCCTGGCCGACCATGTCCGCGGCCGAGCGCGTCGCGGGCTGCCGGCGGCTGGCCGACGCGATGAGCGCCCGCATGACCGACCTCAACAAGGCCTGGATCTACGAGGCCGGCGTCACCGTCGCCCACGCCGAGATGCTCAACGGCGCGGCCTCGCCGATGATCTGGGACTACGCGCTCGAGGTCGCCGAGAAGATCGGCTGGGAGGAGCCGCGCGCCACGCCCACCGGCGACATCCTCCTCCGCCGCGAGCCGGTCGGGCCGGTTCTGTCGATCATGACCTACAACGGTCCCGTCCCGCTGATGGGCATGAAGGTGATCCCGGCGCTGCTCGCCGGCTGCCCGGTCGTCATCAAGTACGCGCCCGAGTCCCAGCTCACCAGCCGGATCATCTCCGACTGCGTGGCCGAGGCTGACCTGCCCGAGGGCGTCATCAGCGCGCTGGCCGCCGGCACCGAGGTCACCCGGCACCTCGTCGGCCACCAGGACATCGACATGATCACCCTCACCGGCGGGCCGGCGATCGCCGTGGACGTGATCAAGCGCTCGGCCGACCGCCTCGCCCGCACGCTGATGGAGCTCGGCGGCAAGGCGCCGGCGATCATCGGCGAGGACGCCGACATGGACGCGGTGATCGCCTCCGGCCTGGTCGACGGCTGCACCGGCTACCAGGGCCAGGTGTGCGTGACGATCTCCCGGATTCTCGCGCCGCGCGGCCGCTACGACGAGATCGTCGACGTGCTCGCCGAGCGCTATGCCGCGCTGAAGGTCGGCGACCCGTTCGACCCCACCTCCGACCGCGGCCCGCTCGCGGTCGAGCGCGCCCGCGAGCGCACCGAGCACTACGTGGCGATCGCCCAGGAGCAGGGGGCCAAGGTGGCCACCGGCGGGCGGCGCCCCCCCGAGCTCGAGCGCGGCTGGTACTACGAGCCCACGCTGCTGCGCGACGTGACCAACGACATGACCGTCGCCCAGGAGGAGGTGTTCGGCCCGGTGACCTGCGTGATCCCCTACGACGGGCTGGACGACGCGATCCGGATCGCCAACGCCACCCGCTTCGGCCTGAACGCGGCCGTGTACATGGCCGACAAGGACAAGGCGGCTGACGTCGCGCGGCGGATCCGCGCCGGCGCGGTGTCGCTGAACACCGTCGGCGTGTGCCTGTCCGAGCCCTTCGGCGGACTCAAGCAGTCCGGCTGGGGCCGCGAGTGCGGGCCCGAGGGCATCCTCGAGTTCACCGACATCAAGCAGATCCTGCTCGGCGGCAGCTACCTGGACGCCTGATCATGACCACGGCGATCAGGTTCGACCCGCTCGACGCCCACGTCCAGCAGGACCCCTACCGCTACTACGCCCAGCTCCGCGAGGAGGCCCCGGCCTACTTCATCGAGTCGATCGGGGCGTGGGGCCTGTTCCGCTTCGAGGACTGCGCCCACACGTTCAAGCACCCCGAGATCTTCTCGGCGCGCGACTTCATCGCCAACGCGTTCGGCGAGTTCGACCCGGTGCCCGAGGTCCCCTCGATCATCGCGCTCGACCCGCCCGAGCACACGCGGCTGCGCAAGCTCGCGGGCAAGGCGTTCCTGCCCTCGGTGATCAAGGCGATGGAGCCGCGAATCGAGGAGATCATCCGCAACCTGCTCGAGGAGCACGCCGACACGGAGCAGTTCGACTTCATCGCCGACTACGCGGCCTACGTGCCGGTGAGCGTGATGTCCTCGATCCTGGGCGTGGACCCGGTCACCGCGCGCAGCGACTTCAAGCGCTGGACGGCCGACATGCTCAAGGCGCCGAGCCGCACCGCGCTGCCCGAGGCCGAGCTCGAGCAGATGCATCGCAGCGTGGCCGAGGCTCGCGCCTACTTCACCGAGCTGATCGACCACAAGCGTCGCAACCCCGGGGGCAACGACTTGGTCGCCGCGCTCGTCGCCGCCGAGGAGAGCAAGGAGAAGCTCACGCCCGAGGAGGTCCTCAGCCTGATCGCGCTGATCCAGTTCGGCGGCGCCGAGACGCCATCGCACCTGATCGGCACGACGCTGTGGGAGCTGAACCAGAACCCCGACGCGATGGCCGTCGTCAAGGCCGACCCGTCGCGCTTCCCGGACGCCGTCGAGGAGACCCTGCGGCACCTCTCGCCGGTGCACTTCGTCTTCCAGACCGCGGTGCGCGAGGTCGAGGTCCAGGGCGTGACGATCCCGGCCGAGTCGATGGTGTTCTCGTTCATCGGCTCGGGCAACCGCGACCCGCGCGCGTTCGCCGATCCCGACCGCTTCGACATCGACCGCGACTCGGGCAACAAGCACCTCTCGTTCGCGCGCGGCGCGCACTTCTGCATCGGCGCGCCGCTCGGACGCTCGATGTGCTCGAAGGCGGTCCGGCTTGCGCTCGAGCAGTTCCCGAACCTGCATCCGGTCGAGGATCACGTCGACTGGCTGCCGTCGTTCTGGGTGCGCGGCATGGCGCGCTACCCGGTCGCCACGGGCGCGTGAACGAGCAGGTCCGGGCGGCCCTCGCGGGCGACCGGGTCGCCGACATCACGACGACCGGGCGGCGCTCGGGACAGCCGCGACGGCTGGAGATCTGGTTTCACCTCCTCGACGGACGGCTCTACGTCACCGGGCTGCCCGGGCGGCGGGACTGGTACGCCAACCTGGTCGCCGAGCCGGCCCTCGTCCTTCATCTGAAGGAGTCGACGGTCGCCGACCTGCCGGCCCGCGCGCGGCCGGTGACCGAGCGCGCCGAGCGCGAGCGCGTCCTCGGTGAGATCCTGCGGCGGCTCGGGCGCGCCGGCGCGCTGAACGACTGGGTGCAGCGCAGCCCGCTCGTCGAGGTGGCTCTCGAACCGCAGGGGGCACGCAGATGACGGTGAGCTTTGGCCTGGTCTACGACTTCCGCAGTCCACGCCGGTGGGTGGACTCCTGGGGGGAGCGCGCCCGCGCCCTGCTCGACCAGATCGCCTGGGTCGACGAGCAGCTCTCGATCGACGCGGTCAGGGTCACCGAGCACCACTTCTACCAGGACGGCTACCTGCCGGCGCCGCTCGGGCTGTGCACGGCGATCGCCGCGCGCACGCGCCGCGTGGAGGTCGGGACCAACCTGATCCTGCTGCCGCTGCACCAGCCGATCCGGGTCGCCGAGGAGTCGCTGGTCATCGACGCGCTCTCCGGCGGGCGCTTCACGCTCGGGATCGGCGCCGGCTACTCGCCGGTCGAGTTCGGCGGATACGGCATCAGCCCGACCCAGCGCCCGAGCCGCCTGGAGGAGGGGATGAAGATCCTGCGCGGCGCCTTCGCGGGCGAGCCGTTCTCCCACGACGGCCGGCGCTACCAGGTCGACCCGGTGACGGTCACGCCCGCGCCGGTCCGGCCCGGCGGGCCGCCGATCTGGGGCGGAGCGTTCGCGCCGGTCGCCGTCGAGCGCGTCGCTCGCCTGTGCGACGGCTTCCTGTCCTTCGGGCTGCTCGGCGCCGACGTCTACCGCGCCGAGTGCGAACGGCTCGGCCGCCCGCGGTCCGAGCAGCGTCTGAACGGGACGTACTTCGCGATGATCGCCGAGGACCCCGAGCGCGCCTACGCGAAGATCGCTCCGCACTACCTGTACATGATCAACGGCTACATCACCAACAACGCGTTCCCGGGCCTGACTCCCTTCGACGACGCCAAGGCGGTGCTGCGCCAGACCGAGGAGATGGGCTTCGGCCTGCTCACCGACGCCGCCGGAGCGATCGAGCGTTTCAACGGCGCGATCGACGCCGGCGCGGTATCGATCGACATCACGCCGGTGATCCCCGGCGAGGACCTCGACCACGCCGCCGAGCGGTTGCAGTACCTCTCCGACCACGTGATCCCGCACCTGAAGGCGCCGCCCTAAGCTGCGATCATCGCCGCGTGCCCCGTCACCCGCGCCCGGATGCTCGTCAGGACGCGCAGGTCGTCTGGTCCAGCGACGCGGGCGACCGGCGCCGGCAGAAGCCCGAGCCGCCGCAGGCGGCGCCGCCCGTCGTCGGCGGCCGCGTCAAGGTCCGGCGCGAGGTCGCCGGTCGCCGGGGCAAGCCGGTGACGACGATCAGCGGGCTCCCGCTCGACGACGCCGCGCTGCGCGAGCTCGCCGGCCAGCTCAAGCGCCGCTGCGGCGTCGGCGGCTCGGTCCGCGACGGGGCGATCGAGCTGCAGGGCGATCACCGCCCGCTCGTCATGCAGGAGCTGGCCGCCGCCGGCCACGACGCGGTCCTCGCCGGCGGCTGACCCTCAGCTCACGCCGAGCAGACCGGGCCCTTGAGCTTGCCCTTCGCCCCGCCGCTGGCCTTGCCCGCCTTGAGCGTGGCCCGGGCCGGGTGGCCGTGGACGGTGTCGTAGCGGATGCCCTCGACGACGGCGCTGACCTTCACGCTCTTGGCCAGGCCGGCGATCCTCACCGCGCGGCAGCGCGGCGCCGGCGTGAACGACAGCGAGCGCCCGGTGCTCGTCGTTGCCGACACCGCGTAGTGCGCGGCGCCGGACGACGCGGTCCAGGCGATCTTCACCGTGGTGCCGCTGCGCTTGATCTGCACCTTGCGCGGCTTGCTCGGGACGCGCAGGGCCGGGGCACGGTAGTGCGCGACGGTCGCGATCGTCATCGGGATGCCGCCCCGCTGCACGACCGCCTCGATGCTGCGCCGCCCGCCGGCGCCGGTCGCCGGCGTGAACGTCGTGGTGAAGCACAGTGCCTTCCCGCCGGTGACGTGGCGCTGCCGGCCCGGGCAGCGGCTGCCGTGCACGTTGCGCGCCAGGGTCCGCTCGACGTGGTTGCCCCGCTCGACCAGCGAGAGCGTCGCGCCGGTGGGGAGCACGTAGCGCAGGCGCAGGCGGCGCTTGCCGGCGCGCGCCCGCGTGACGGTTCCGTGGCCGCTGAACGGCGCCAGCACGTGGGCGGTCTGCACCCCGGTGATCGGGTTGCTCGCGTCGGTCGTGGTGACGTGGTAGGTCCCCGCCTTGGGATGGGCGAGCAGCACGTTGGCCGTGCCGTTGGCCGGGTCGTCGATGAGCAGGTAGTTCGAGCCGCGAGCGAGGCTCACGCCGGCCGGGGAGGAGATGTTCGTCCCGCCCGGGCC
>DATAWZ010000138.1:0-4264 GCA_036266975.1 Solirubrobacteraceae bacterium | reverse complement strand
ATCTCCGAGGCGATGAACTACGCCCGCGAACGGCTCGCCTTCGGCCAGCCGATCAGCCGCTTTCAGTCGATCGGGCACCCGCTGGTGGCGATGGAGAGCGAGATCGCCGCCGCGCGACTGCTCGCGCTGCAGGCCGCCGAGCGCTTCGACCGCGAGCATCCTGGCGCCTCGAGCAGCGCGGCGATGGCCAAGCTGATCGGCGCGCGCGTGGCCAACCGGGCAGCCGACGTCGCCGTCCAGACCCTCGGCGGCGCCGGCTACGTCGAGGAGACGCTGGTGGCGATGCACTACCGCGACGCGCGCATCCTGCGCATCGGCGGTGGGTCCGACGAGGTTCAGATGGAGATCCTCGTCAAGCGGCTCGGCCTGTGAGCGGGTGGCGCAGCCGGCTCGGCGCGGGTGGCGCGTCAGCCGCCACGGCTGGCGCGCCGGGTCCCGCGCCTGCTCGGCCACCCGGCGAGCCGGGCCCCGCGCCTTCCCCGATCACCGACGCCGCGGGCGTGAACGAGTGGGCGCGGGCGGGCGGCGACCGCTCGCGCCTGGGCACCAAGCTGCCGGTCCGCGAGCGGCTCGCGCTGCTGCTCGATCCCAGCTCGCTGGTCGAGGACGGGCTGCTCGCGAGCGCGCTGGATCCCGAGCCGCTGCAGGCCGAGGGCGTGATCTGCGGCAGCGGCACGATCGAGGGCCGCCCGGTGCTCGTGCTCGCCCACGACCCGACGGTCAAGGCCGGCTCGTGGGGCGCGCGGACGGTGGAGAAGCAGATCCGCCTGCTCGAGCGGGCCGACCGCGACCAGCTGCCGGTCTTCTACCTGGTCGACTCGGCCGGCGGGCGCCTGACCGACGCCCTGGGCTTTCACCCCGGGCCGCGCGGCGCGGCGCGCATCTTCCACCTGCAGGTCCGCCTCTCCGGCCGCGTGCCGCAGATCTGCTGCCTGTTCGGCCCCTCGGCCGCCGGCGGCGCCTACATGCCCGCGTTCTGCGACTGGGTGGCGATGGTGCAGGGCAACGCCTCGATGTTCCTGGCCTCGCCGCGGATCGCCGAGAAGGCGATCGGCGAGAAGATCAGCCTCGAGGAGATGGGCGGCGCGAAGATGCACTGCGAGGTCTCCGGCTGCGGCGATCAGCTCGTCGCCGACGACGCCGAGGCGATCGCGGCCGCGCGGCGGATCTTCTCCTACCTGCCCTCCAGCTGGCAGGAGCGCCCGGCGCCGATCGCCGCGCACGCGCCCTCCAGCGAGGAGTGGGAGAGCGTCTTCCCCGAGAGCCGGCGCACCGGCTACGACGTGCACGCGGTGATCGACCGCGTGGCCGACGCGGGCAGCTTCTACGAGGTCAAGGCGCGCTGGGCCAAGGAGGTCGTCGTCGGCTTCGCGCGCCTGGACGGCCAGGCGGTCGGCCTGATCGCCAACCAGCCCAAGGTGCGCGCGGGCTCACTCGACGTCGACTCGGCCGACAAGGCGTCGCGCTTCATCACCTGGTGCGACGCGTTCGGCCTGCCGCTCGTCTTCCTGGCCGACCTGCCCGGCTTCATGATCGGCTCGCAGGTCGAGCGCCGCGGCATCATCCGCCACGGGGCCAAGATGATCGCCGCGATGTCCTCGTGCGCGGTCCCGCGGGTGTGCGTGGTCCTGCGCAAGGCGCACGCCGCCGGCTACTACGCGATGTCCTCGCCCGGCTTCGAGCCGCGCGCGACGCTCGGGCTCACCGGCTGCCAGATCGGCGCGATGGCCGGCGAGGCGGCGGTCAACGCGGTCTGGGCCGGGCGCCTGGAGAAGATCGAGGACGCCCACGAGCGCGAGGAGTTCGTGCGCGAGCGGGTCGCCCAGCTCGACGCCGAGCTCGACGTGCTCAAGGTCGCCTCCGAGCTGCTGATCGACGCCGTCGTCGACCCGCCCGACCTGCGCGGCGAGCTGATCGCACGCCTGAAGGCCGCGCAGGGCTGGACGCGGCCCGCCCCGTCCCGGCACCACGGAGTGTTCCCCGTATGAGCTCCTCTTCGAAGTCCGAAGACGAGGGGCCCGGCTCGCCGCCCGCGGCGGCTGCGCCACCCTCGAAGTCCAACGACCGCCCCGTCAGCGGACGCTGGCTGGAGGACCTCCCTGAGGGCCTCGTCGTGCGCCACGCGATCACCCGCACGATCACCGAGACCGACAACATCCTGTTCACCACGCTGTCGATGAACCCGGCGCCGATGCACCTGGACGCCCACTTCGCGGCCCAGAGCGAGTTCGGGCGGGTGCTGGTGAACTCGATGCTCACGCTCGCGCTGCTCGTCGGGATCAGCGTCCACGAGCTCACGATGGGCACCACGGTGGCCAACCTCGGCTTCGAGCAGGTCACCTTCCCCGCGCCGCTCTTCCACGGCGACACGCTCTCGGCCGAGAGCGAGGTCATCTCCAGCCGGCGCTCGCGCTCGCGCCCGAGGCAGGGGGTTGTGCTGTTCGAGCACCGCGGCTTCAACCAGGACGGCGTGCTCGTTGTGGGCGCACGGCGCAACGCGCTGATGCACGCCCGCCCGTAGATTCCCGGCATGCGCAGCCTGCTCTTTGCCCCCGCCACCCGGCCGGAGCTCGTGGCCAAGCTGCCGCGCAGCGGCCCGGACGCCGTGGCCATCGACCTCGAGGACGCGGTCCCCGAGGCGGGCAAGGCACAGGCCCGCCCGCTCGCCCGCGCGGGCGCCGCCGAGCTGCTCGCGGGCACGGCAGCGATAAAGGTCTTCGTCCGCGTCAACGGCCCGGCCACCGAGCACTTCGACCAGGACGTCGCCGAGGCGGTCCCGCCCGGGGCCGGGATCGTCGTGCCCAAGCTGGAGTCCTCCGAGCAGCTCGGCCGGGTCCGGGTCGCGCTCGCCGCCGCCGGCCTTCACGACGCGCCGCTGATCGCCGGGATCGAGACCGCGCGGGGCGTCCACGGCGTCGACGCGCTGCTCGGGCCGCCCGCGGTGGCCTGCTACTTCGGCGCCGAGGACTTCATCGCCGACATCGGCGGGCGGCGCACCCCGGGCAGCGCCGAGGTCGCCTACGCGCGCGCCCGCGTCGTGCTCTCGGCGCGCGTGAGCGGCGTGTGCGCGCTCGACCAGGCCGTGCTCGCGCTCGACGACGAGGCGGCGTTCCTCGCCGACGCCAAGCGCGGGCGCGACCTCGGCTACGGGGGCAAGATCTGCATCCATCCCTCCCAGGTGGCGCTCGCCCACCGCGTGTTCACGCCATCGCAGGCCGAGCAGAAGCGGGCCCGGCGGCTGATCGCGACCTGGGAGGCGGCGGCCGAGGACACCGGCGCCGGCGTGGCCGTGTTCGAGGGCGCGATGATCGACGAGCCGGCGCTGAAGGCGGCGCGCGCGGTGCTCGAGCGGGCGCGCTGATGGCCGGCCTGCCGCCCGCCACGCTGCGCCCTGCGCTGCGGCTCGCCGGCGGGTGGATCTTCTCGCCCGAGGCGTCCTGGCCCCAGTCCCGCCGCCGGCTGGCGCTCTCCTTCCTGCTGCCCCTGCCGCCGCGCAGCGCACAGATCACGACGGTCAAGCTCGGCGGCGTGCCCTGCCTGGAGGTCGTGCCCGCCGGCGCGGACCGCGACCGGGTGATCGTCTACCTGCACGGCGGGGGCTACGTCGTCGGCTCGCCCCGCACGCATCGGCGCCTGGCCGCGCTGCTCGCCGGCGCCGCCGGCGCCCGGGCCGTGCTCGTCGACTACCGGCTCGCCCCCGAGCACCCCTTCCCCGCGGCGCTCGAGGACGCCAGCGCGGTCTGGCGGGCCCTGCTCGCCGGGGGCCTGCCCGCCTCCCGGACCGTGCTCGCCGGCGACAGCGCCGGCGGGGGCCTCGCGCTGGCCGTGGCGCTGCAGGCCCGTGACCGCGGCCAGGACCAGCCCGCCGCGCTCGCGCTCATCTGCCCGTGGCTCGACCTGACCCCGACCCCGCGCGCGCCGGCCCCCCGCGAGCCGCTGCTCAGCGAGGAGGTCCTCGCGCGCTTCGCTCACGCCTATCTGAACGGCCACGACCCGACCGACCCGCTCGTCTCCCCCGTGCGCGCCGAGCTCGGCGGGCTCGCGCCGCTGCTCGTGCAGTCCGGCGGCGATGACCTGCTCGTCGACGACGCGAGGAGGATCGCGATCGGCGGCCGCGCCGCGGGCCTGGCCGTCGAGGATCGCTGCGTGCCCGGGCTCTGGCACGACTTCCACGCCCTGGCCGGTGTGGTGGCCGGCGCCGACCGGGCGCTCGAGGACCTGGGCGTCGCGATCGGGCGGCATCTACGGGGCTAGTGGAGGCTCA
>DATAWZ010000137.1:0-15535 GCA_036266975.1 Solirubrobacteraceae bacterium | reverse complement strand
GACGATGAGCGCACCGGACGCCGACGAAGCCCTGCGGGGCCTGCTCGAAGAGGTCTCGCGCGGCCTGGGGTTGAGGGCGTCGGTTTCCGTTGAGCAGGAGGGCGAGACGCTCACGGGGAGGCTCGAGGGCGAGGGGCTCGGGCTGGTGATCGGCCGGCGGGGCCAGACGATCGACGCCATCCAGCACCTCGCGCAGCGGATCGTGGTGCGCGGGGAGGGACCGCGGCTGCGGGTGGTAATCGATGCCGACGGATACCGCGCTCGCCGGGCCGAGGCGCTGCAGGCCCAGGCCGACCAGGCTGCCGAGGAAGCGCTTCGCCGCGGAGGGCCCGTGGCACTGGAGGCGATGCCGGCCACCGAGCGGCGCGTGGTGCACGAGTACCTGCGCGAGCGCGGGGATGTCGAGACCTACAGCGAGGGCGAGGAGCCGGACCGGCACCTGGTCGTCGCCCCCCTCGCGCCGTAGCGCTCGTTTCACGTTTTTCACTACGGTGAAACAACCATGGCGGCCCCGGCCCTCAGCGATTTCGACCGTGGGCTGGTCATCGGGCTGCTGATCGGCGAGGGGTCGTTTGGGGGCGACGGCCGTCAGCCGCAGGTCACCCTGCGGATGCACACCCGCCACGAACTGCTGTTCCGCTTCCTCGCCGACCGGTTCCCCCGGAGCCGCCTCTACGGGCCCTACACGCACGGCGGGCGCAGCTACTACCAATGGATGGCGCGCGGCGAGGCGCTGGTGCTCGACGTGCTCCCCGTATTGGAGTCGGCAGGCCTCGAGGGACTGGACGCTCACGCCGCGGCTCGGCTCGCGCAGATGCACGAGCGGTACGCCCCCTTCATCGCTCGTATCCGCGCTCGCGAGCAGCCGTGAGCGCCGCGGCCCGCCTGGCGGAGCTCCGCGGGCGCCACGGACTCGCCGCTGCGCAGCGCGACCGCCTTGATGTCCTCCTCGAGCTCCTGTCCGCACCGCGGGCGCCCACCGCGGTGCACGAGCCCGAGCGGGCCGTCGACGTGCATATCGCGGACAGCCTGTCCGCCCTGGAGCTCGAGCCGGTCCGTGCCGCGAGCTGTATTGCGGACCTCGGCTCCGGTGCGGGTCTTCCGGGCTTACCGCTGGCGATCGCGCTCCCCCACGCGCGGGTGGCGCTCGTGGAGTCCGTCCGTCGCAAGGCGCGCCTCTTGGGGGAGGCCATCGATCGGCTCGGCCTGACCAACGCCGCGGTCGTCGCCGCGCGGGCCGAAGGGTGGCCAGCGGGACTGGGGGCGCACGACCTCGTCGTGGCCCGTGCGCTCGCGGCGCCCGAGGTCGTTCTGGAATACGGGGCGCCGCTGCTGGGCCTGGGCGGTTGGCTCGTGGCCTGGCGGGCCGGGGAGCGGACGGAGCCGGACGGGGTTGCCGAGCTCCTCGGCCTCTCACTGCAGGAGCGCCGTCGCTCCCGTCCGTACGCGCTCGCCCGTGATCTGCGGCTGGACGTGTACCGCAAGGTCGCGCCCACCCCAGAGCGCTTTCCCCGTCGTCCCGGCGTTGCGCGACGGTCGCCGCTGCGTGCCGCTGGCGCCTGAGCCGGCGACGAGCGGCGGGAGAATTGTTCGCTGCGTGCGGAGTGTGGGGCCCGTGCTTCGGACCCGCCGCTGCGGTTCGCCCGAGGCGGGCGCTACCTTGCGCTCCGTGAGCACCGTCTACGCCATCGCCAACCAGAAGGGCGGGGTCGGCAAGACCACGACCGCGGTGAACGTCGGAGCGTGCGTCGCCGAGGCGGGCTACCGCACGATGCTGGTCGACGTCGACCCGCAGGCCAACGCGACCGTCGGCCTGGGCTGCGATCGCCGGACCACGCCGGGCGTCTACGAGGTCCTCTCGGGCTCGGCGGAGGCGGCCGACGCCGTCTGCGACACGATGATCGAGCAGCTCAAGCTAATGCCGGCCGGACCCGGGCTCGCGGGCGCGAACGTCGAGCTGCCCCGGATCGACGGCTTTGAGCAGACCCTCCGCGACGCCCTGGCCCCGCTTCGCGCGGAGTTCGCCTACATGCTGCTCGACTGCCCACCCTCACTCGGGCCGCTGACCGTGGCGGCCCTGGTTGCCGCAGACCGCGTGATCGTGCCGGTGCAGACCGAGTACTACGCGCTGGAGGGGCTTGCCGGGCTGCTCGACACGCTGGCGCTCGTGCAACGCGAGCTGAACCCGCGCCTGGTTGTGGCTGGCATGCTGCTGACCATGCACGACGAGCGGACAAACCTCGCGCGGGACGTCGAGCGCGAGGTGCGCACCCATTTCCCCGAGCTCGTGTTCGAAACCGTCATCCCCCGGAACGTCCGCATCGGCGAGGCGCCGAGCTTCGGCCTGCCCGTCACTCACCATGATCCGGCCTGCGCCGGCTCGGCGGCGTACTTCGAGCTGGCCAAGGAAGTGGCTGCGCGTGGCTGAGCGCCGCCGCGGGATGGGCCGCGGCCTCTCGGCGATCCTTGCCGTTTCCCCGGAGGATGAGACGCAGGCCGAGTTGCGCGAGCTGCCGGTCGAGCTGATCTCGCCCAACCCGCGCCAGCCGCGCGGGCACTTCGACCCGGAGGCCCTCGCCGGCCTGGCCGGGTCACTGCGGGAGCGGGGGGTGCTGCAGCCGGTCCTTGTGCGGCCACGGCCGGGCGGCACCTACGAACTGATCGCAGGTGAGCGTCGCTGGCGTGCGGCACAGCTGGCGGGCCTGGAAAAGGTGCCCGCGCTCGTGCGCGCGCAGGACGATGCGGCCACGCTCGAGCTCGCGCTGATCGAGAACATGGCCCGCGAGGACCTCACTCCGGTCGAGGAGGCGCGCGCGTGCGCCGCGCTGGTCGAGGAGCTCGGGTTGACCCGTGAGGAGGTCGGGTTGCGGGTCGGCCGCAGCCGCGTCGCCGTCTCGAACCTTCTGCGGCTGCTCGATCTTCCCGACGAGGCGCTTGACCTGCTCGAGCGCGGCGAGCTCTCCGAGGGCCATGGCCGCGCGCTGCTGCTCGCAGAGGATCACCTGGCGCGACGCCAGCTGGCGCGGGACGCCGTCGCGCAGGGATGGTCGGTGCGCGTCCTCGAGGCACGGGCGCGTGAGAGCAATGACCCCGCTCGCGGTGGCGCCGCGAGCGCGCCGCCGAGCCGCGCGCGGGAGCCCCACCCCGACCAGCAGGCCGCGGCCGAGCAAATCGCGGAGGAGCTCGGTGGCGCTCTCGGTGCCGAGGTCCGCGTCACGCCCACCGCGAGCGGCGGTTATCGAGCCGAGTTCGCGTTCGCCGACGTCCAGGAGGCCCTGGCGCTCGTCCAACGGCTCGCGTCGCTGACGCGAGCGTAGCCCCGAGCACCGCCGCCCGGGAGGAGCGCGCCGACCCACGTGAGTACGGCCACCGCCCAGGAGCAGGGGCATGCCGGGGCCCCGCTTGCCCGGGCGCTGCGCCGCGCTCGCGGACGCCGCACCGCGCTGGCCCTCCAGGCGCTCGCCGTGACCGCCGGCGGCCTGCTCGCGGCGGCATGGGCATTGCGACTCTGGCAGGGGAGCCTATCGGTCCCGCTGCGCTACGTCCCGGTGGACGACGCGAAGTTCTACCTGATGCTCGCCAAGGGGCTGATCGACCACGGCGGCTACCTGAAGAACCCGAGCCTCGGCGCCCCGTTCGGGCAGCAGCTCTACGACTTCCCGCAGGGCGCCGACAACCTGAACCTCGCGCTGATGGGGGCGTTCGCGCTGATCACGGACAACCCGGCGCTCGTGGTCAACCTCTTCTACCTGGCGACGTTTGCGCTGATCGGGCTGAGCGCGTTCCTCGTCCTGCGTGCGCTGGACATCGGCGCGGGGCCGGCGGCCGCCGCGGCGGTGCTGTTCACCGTCCTGCCCTACCACTTCGAGCACGGCGCGTCCCAGCTGCTGCTCTCAGCGTACTACGCGGTGCCCTTATCGGCCTACCTGTTCCTGACGCTACTCGACGATCGTCGCGCGCTGTTCACCCGTGTCGCGGGGCGGCCGCGGGGCCTGGCTTGGCTGACGTCCCGGACGGCAGCGACCGCGGTGCTCTGCATCGTCATCGGCTCGGACGGCCTCTACTACGCCGCGTTCGCGATCGCCCTGCTGTTGAGCGCGGTGGTGCTGCTCGCGGTCGTGCGCCGCCCGCGCCGGGCCCTCGCCGGTGCGGCCGTGGTGCTCCTGATCGGCGCGACCGTCGTGGCCAACATCTCGCCCTCGCTCCTCTACGAAGCGCGCCATGGCGAGAACCCGGCGCTGTCGCGCTCGCCGGCGTTGGACGAGCAGCACGCGGTCAAGCTCGTCAACCTCGTCCTCCCGACCGCCACCGACCGCATCAGCCCACTGGCCAAGCTCGGGCGACACTACGACTCCAGCGCAGAGCCGGGGTACTGCGAGGCGTGCGACGACAGCCTGGGCGTAGTGGGGACGGTCGGCTTCGGCTGGCTGGCGCTGTGCGCGCTCGGTGCGCTGATCGGGGGCGCCGCTTGGATACAGGCCCGCCGGCGCTACCGGCATCCCGCCGCGGGGGTGCTGATCTCGCTCGCGTTTGCCATCGTCGGCGGCCTTTCGAGCCTGACGGAGTTCTTCCTGACCTCCGACATCCGGGGCTGGAACCGCATGTCGATCTTCATCGCCTTCTTCAGCCTGCTCGCCGTGGCTCAACTGCTCGACGCCGCGCGCTCGAGTCGGCGCCTGCGCCGTGGCTGGCCGGTGCTCGTGCTCGCCGTGGCGCTGTTCGGGGTCTGGGAGGAGACGAGCAGCCCCTTCGTGCCGGCCTACGCCGCGGACGCGCGCGAGTGGCACTCCGATGGGGCCCTGGTGTCGGCGATCGAGCAGCGCATGCCGCGCGGCGCCTCGATATTCGAGCTGCCCTACATCCCCTTCCCCGAGGGCTACACCTCTCCCGCCGGCACCAACGTCCCCGACGAGCAGATCGCGTTGAGCTATGACTCCGTGCGCGGATACCTGCAATCGCGAGATCTCCGCTGGAGCTTCGGCGCCATGAAGGGACGGCCGAGCGACTGGTCGTCGCAGCTCGCTGCCAAGCCGCTGCCCGACGCGTTGTCGGCGGCCGCCGCCGCGGGCTTCGACGGGCTGTGGGTCGATCCCCGTGGTTATCCCGGCCGCTGGCCGAGGGTGGAGCGCCTGCTCCAGCGGCTGACTGGGACGGCGCCCCTCGTCAGCCCCGATCGCGACCTGTGGTTCTTCGACCTACGGCCGTACGCGGCAGCTCTGGGGACGCGGCTCGGTCCCGAGCCCATGGCGGCCCTGCGCCAGGCCGCGCTGTATCCGCTTCGCGCGACCTGCACGAGCGGCGGCGTGATCCTCGTGAATCCGTCCTCGCGGTCGCAGACGGCGACCCTGTCGATCGACCTGCGCAGCAGCCTGCCCAGCGATCACCCGATCACCGTGACCGTCCCCGGCAGCGAGGCCACGCAGGTGCCGGTGGGGCCAACTGAGGTCAGCTTCCAGCGCACACTCAGCGTGCCGCCGGGCGCGAGCCATGTGACGCTGAGCGCCGCCGCCGGTGCAGCCAGCGGCGCGGTAATCGTCAGCGCGACGCTGCTGTCGTCGGCATACGCCCCCGCCGTGCCGGCGGACGCACCGCCCGCATCGCTCTCGGTGCAGGCCGGAGTGGTCGGGCCGGCCTGCACCATCCCGTGACGTTCTAGGATTCGACGATGGTGCGCCTTGGAAGCTGCGTCAGGCCAGCCGGCGGGAGTCCGGTCCGCTCGTATGAGCCGAGTGCGAAGTCGAGCGGAGGGCAGCGGGAGTCCGTGGGGGCCGTAGTGGTGCGGATCGGCGTCAAGCTAAAGGCCCCGGGAGCGAAGGGCCCCTGCTTTGGTCACGCGCGCGGGGAAGGTAAGCGCCAGGGCATGATCGCGGTGGAGCGGTCCAACGACCCCGGCGGGTTCTGGCCCGTCGATCCCGCCAGCGAAATGGTGCGGCTAAAGGCCACTGGCGGGGATGTGCGAGAACTTCAGCGCGCGCTAGGCTGCCATTTCAGAGCCCGCGTGTCGGGTCGGGTGCCCGAGCGCGGCGTTTGCCGTTATTACATCCGCGAGGTGATCGCGGTCCTGAACCCCGTCCTGCGCGGCGGGGGGAACTACTTCCGCACCGGGAACGCCGCCGTCAAGTTCGTCCGGATCGACCGCTACGTCTGGTGGCGGCTCGTGCGCCTGTTGGTCAAGCGCAGGGGTCGCAATCTCAAGCCAGGCCAGGTCGAACGATGGCCGCACCAATGGCTCGTCGGGCTGGGATTGCACCAGCTGATGGGCACCATCCGCTATCCAGGGATCGCCTAAGCCATGCCGAGAAGATCATCGGGAAGCCGTGTGCGGGAAAGCCGCACGCACGGACTCGAAAGGGGAATGAGGAACCGGACCCGCTCGCGGGCACCGCGCCTCTGACTACCAATGCGCGGTTCTCGTTCGCGCGGCCCCGCTCGGCCGGGCCGCTTGCGGTGGCTCATCGCGCCCGTCGCGGGCATCGCCGCGACCCTTGCGTTCGCGGCGCCGGCGGGGGCGCTCCCGCCCGCCGGGCTGCTGCCGACCACGGGCCTGCACAGCGTGACGACGCTGACCAACACGATCCACAGCCTCCGCGGGTGCCTGTCGTACATGTCCGCGACGAAGCGAGCTCTGCTCGTCGCACGCTTCGGAGTGGGCGGTGGCACCGGCGAGACCGAGGCGCAGATCGCGGCCACCGACGGAACGGCGGCGGCCACCGTCTACTCGGACGAGCTCAACGACGTGCGGCGTCTGATCGAGATCCACGGGCGGAAGGGATGTGCGGCCGCGGTGGTCACGAGCACCGCCAGCACCACGGCGGCCACGACCGCGACGGTGACCTCCACGGCCGCGACCCCGACGACCTCGGCGAGCACGCCGGCGGCCGTGTCGGCGCCCTCCTCCTCGTCTCCCGGCCGTGGTGGCACGGTCGCGCTGATCATCGCGATAGCCGGCGCGGTCTTCCTCGTAGAGGAGAGCGTGCGTCGCGGCGTTCTGGCTCGTCGCCGCCCCTGAGCGGGGCCGCAGCGCCGCGCTAGAATCGCCGCTCGCGGGCGATTAGCTCAGTCGGTTAGAGCGCTTCTCTGATAAGGAAGAGGTCCCAGGTTCGAGTCCTGGATCGCCCATCGGGGGTCCTGAGGGGCAAGCGCCGTCGGTCGGCGGTCTGCCGCCGCTGCGCCGGTTGGGCGCCCGCCGGGGCCCAGCGGTCAAGGCGAAGGGAGCTCGAGACCACGTCGACCCGCTCCAGAACCTCGGACCGCCGGTGAGCAAGCGCAGCGCCTGAGGGCCATCGGACGCTGCGCTTCGCCGCGCGAAGCGAGAGAGAACGCTTGCCCCGGGGCCCCGCTGGGCTGTCAGTAGCGCGGCGTCTGGGAGGGCGCGGCCGGCGTGCTTGTCGTCGGAATCGCCGAGCTCGAGGTGCTCGTGGACGGCGACGTCGAAGAGTTCGTCGTCGACTTCGACCCGCTCCCTCCGCCGCAGCCCGCGACCGCCACGGCGGCGACCGCCAGCATGATCAACAACGCTCGTTTCATGAGGTGATGCTCCTAGTCTCGCTCTATCGCTTCGCGCCCAGCCTAGAAGCCTTCGCGAAACGCGCCTCTTATCTGATCGAACGCCCCGGATGGCTACAATCGGCCCGCCCTGGTTCGCCCATGCCGGCCGGCCCCCGGCGCGACTCAGGCAAGGTACAGCCCAGCGGGGCGCCGCGTCCGCGCGGCGCGCCGTGGAAGGGACCGCAGCTGATGCAAGACGGCGATGAGGTGACCCAGCAGCAGGCCGCCGACGATGGTGGTGTGTCCACGCTCGCGGGCGCGGCGGATACCCCTGCCGCGGGCGGGCCGGGCGCGGTCACGGTCGCGCTGCCGTCGGGCAAGGACGGCGTTGGCGCCCGCCTGCGCGCGAGCGGCTCGCGCTCGACCTGGATCCTCGCCGTGTGCTGCGTGGCGCAGTTCATGGTCATCCTCGATCTGAGCATCGTCAACGTCGCCCTGCCGTCGATCCAGTCGAGCCTGAACTTCTCCTCGGCCGACCTGCAGTGGGTCGTCGACGCCTACGCCATCACCTTCGCCGGCTTCTTGATGCTCGGCGGCCGCGTCGTCGACAGCTTTGGCCATCGGCGAACGTTCACCGTCGCGCTGCTCCTCTTCGGCCTGACCTCGCTGGCGGGAGGCCTGTCACCGGACAGTACCTTCCTCGTCGTGGCGCGCGGCGTACAGGGCTTCTCGTGCGCCTTCATGGCCGCGTCCTCGCTGGCGATCATCACCGCCTCCTTCCCGCCCGGGCCCAAGCTGCACCGGGCGATCGCCCTGTGGGCGGCGATGAACGGCCTCGGCGGCGCCGCGGGCATGCTCTTCGGCGGGATCATCACTCAGGAGCTCAGCTGGCGCTGGGTCCTGCTGATCAATCCCCCGATCGGGATCGCCGCCGCGTTCGTCGCCTACGCCGTCGTCCACGAGCGCCGCCGCGCCCGCGCTGGCGGCAGCTTCGACCTCAGCGGGGCGATCACCCTGACCGTCGGGCAGATGGTCCTGGTCTACGGGGTGGTTGAGACCGGTATCAAGAGCTGGCACGCCTTCGGCTCGCTGGGCCCGATGATCGCCGGCATCGTGCTGCTCGCGGCCTTCTGCGTGATCGAGGTTCGGGCCTCGGAGCCCCTGATCCCGTTCAAGGAGCTCACCAAGCCGCTGCGGGACGCGAACACGATCGTGCTGCTGTTCAGCGCCTCGCTGTTCCCGATGTGGTTCGTCAGCTCGCTGTATCTGCAACAGGTCCTCGGCCTCTCGCCCCTGCACGCCGGGCTCATCTTCCTGCCGATGGCCTTGTTGATCATGCTCGTCGCCTCGCGCGCCGGCCGGCTGGTGAGCCACTTCGGCGTCCGTGCCGTGCTCGTCGGAGGGCTCGTGATGCTCACGACCGGCCTGCTGCTGCTCTCGAAGATCGCCCAGAGCGGCAGCCCGGTGCTCTACGTGATGCTTCCGGGCCTGCTCACCACGGCCGGCATCGGCCTGTCGATCGTCGCCTCGACCATTGCGGCCACCCACGGGGCCAAGGAGGGGCAGGCGGGGCTCGCGTCGGGGCTGGTCAACACCTCGCGCCAAGTCGGCGGCGGCATCGGCCTGGCGCTGCTGGTCACGCTCGCGACCCAGCGCACGAGCCACCTCATCGGCGCCGGCCACCCGGTCCCCGAATCCCTGACCGACGGCTTCCGGCTCGCGTACCTCATCGGTGCGGGCTTCGCCGGGGCGGCCGGCCTGTACGCGCTGGCGACGTTGCCCAAGCCGCCCGCAGACACGGCCCGGCGACGGCCGCTGCTGGCCACCATCGGCGCGGTGGTGGCCGTCTTCGTGACGATCCAGTTCGCGGTGGTCTCCGGGACCCACGGCGCCGAGATCGGCCGTTACGTCAAGCACGACGCCTACAGCTTCGTGTCCGAGCCCGGGCTGCATCCGCCGATCCTCAAGGCGGACGTCGCCCCGAAGAACCTCGACGAGCTCGCCCCCGGCTACCTGTTCCTGACGAACTTCTACAACCTCAGCTACCCGCCGCTGACCGGTCAGAGCGGGCCGCTGATCCTCGACAAGGACCTCGCGCCCGTGTGGTTCCACCCCGTGCCCGAGAGCGTCGTCGCGGCGAACCTGAGCCTGCAGAGCTACCACGGCAAGCCGGCCCTGGCGTGGTGGCAGGGCGTCGTCACCAACGCCGGCGCCACGACCAGCGGCGAGGACGTCATCGTCAACCAGCACTACCAGCCGATCGCCACGGTGCGGGGCAAGGACGGCTGGATCATCACGCTGCACGACCTGGTCATCAGCGGCGACGACGCGTGGGTGACCGCCAACAAGAACATCCCGATGAACCTGTCGAAGTACGGCGGCGCCTACAACGGCGCGCTGACCGACTCCGCGGTGCAGGAGTACAGCCTGAAGACCGGCAAGCTCGTGCGCAGCTGGGACGCGCTCGACCACATCCCGCTGGGCGACTCGCGGGCGACCCTGCCGACGAACGGCTTCCCCTGGGACGCCTACCACGTCAACGCCATCGACCTGACCGGCCACGGCACCTTCATGGTCTCGATGCGCGACACCTGGGCCGCCTATCTGGTGAACATCGCCACCGGCCGGATCATCTGGACGCTCGGCGGCCCCCACTCGAGCTTCACCTTCGGGCCGGGCGCCGACTTCCAGTGGCAGCACGACGTCAAGCTCGGGCCGGGCTCGGAGGTCACGCTGTTCGACGATCACTGCTGCCAGATCACCGGCGGGGGCACCTACGTCTCCGCGTCCGCCCCCTCACGCGGCCTGGTGCTGCGGCTGAACCAGCAGACCCATACGGCAACGCTCGTCTCGCAGTACAGCCACGGCAGCAGCTTCGACGCCGACTACATGGGCAGCACGCAGCAGCTCGCGAACGGGAACGTCCTGGTCGGATGGGGGTCGCAGCGCTTCTTCTCGGAGTACAGCCCCTCGGGCAAGATGCTGCTCGACGTCGTGCTGCCCGGCGAGGACCTCAGCTACCGCACGACGCTCGGCCCGTGGGTCGGGCTGCCGCTTCAGCCGCCGGCCGGCGCGGCCCGCGCGAGCAGCGGCGGCGCCACCGTGTACGCGAGCTGGAACGGCGCCACGCGGGTCGTCAGCTGGCGAGTCCTCGGCGGAACGAGTGCCGACGCGCTCGCGCCGGTTGCCACCGCCGCCAAGGTGGGGTTCGAGACCGCGATCGCCGTGCACGGCTCCAATCGCACCTTCGAGGTCCAGGCGCTCGACGCCCGGCGGCGGGTCATCGGGATCTCCCGTCCGTTCGCCCTCAGTGGCTGAGCTCGTCGAGCGCGAGCAGCGCGGCGCCGAGCACCGCCCCGCGCTCGCCGTGTCGGGCCAGGCGGATCTTTGTGTGCTCGCCCAGCCCGGGCCGCACGTAGCTCGCCGCGATCCGTCGCGCCGGGGCGAGGATCAACTCCCCGGCGAGCGCCGCCGCGCCGGCGATCACGACCTCCTCGGGGTCGAGGGTGTTGATCGCGTTTGCCACCCCGATCCCGAGCCGCTGACCCCAGATCTGGAACATCCTTGCCGCCGCCTTGTCGCCCGCGCGGGCGCCCTGCGCGGCCTCGACGCCGAGCGTCGATCTGCCCTCCCGGCGCAGCCGGGCGAGCACCGATTCGGGATGCACGCGGCTCGCCTGCGCGGCGAGCTGGTCGAGTGCGTGGGTGGAGGCGACGAACTCGAACGAGCCCGGTTGCGGGAACCACATCGGCGCCGGGACCGCGGCGGCGAGATCGAGGCCGACGATCGCGTGGCCGAGCTCGCCGGCGCCGGCGTGGGCACCGCGGTAGACGTGCCCGTCGAGCACGAGCCCGGCACGGACGCGCTCGCCGACGAGCAGCAGCACGAGGTGCCGAGCGCTCGGGCGAAGGCCCTCGTCGTGGGCCTCGGCGAACGCGACCGCGCGCCCGTCGCTGTCGACCGCCACCGGCAGGCGCAGGCGCTTGCGCAGCACCTTGCGCAGCAGGACGTCGGCGAGGGGAAGGTCGACCCCCGACAGCGCGAGGCCGACCGCGTCCGGCACCGGCCGCACGCCCGCCGCGATCGCCGCGAGCTGGTCGACCAGTGCCGTCGCGCTCGAGGTCTCGATCGCCCGCACCACCGGGTCGGACAGGCGCCCGCCCCGCAGGTACCCCAGCCGCACCTCCCCGGCGCCCAGCTCCATGCCGACCGCCGCTCCGCCGCCTGCCATCGCCCGCTCCCCGGCCACGGCGCTGATCGTCGCACGCGTCCCGTGGTGATTGGGGAAAAACGCGCGGCGCTCGCCGTCTCCCGGGCGCGGGCACGCTAATGCGCGCGATCCCGACTGTGGTTAGATCGCCGGGGTCCGGTTCACGCGACGGAGGGAGAGAGATGACCGAAGGGCGAGCACCCCGCTTCGGACTGCTGTACGACATGCGCAACCCCGCCAGCGCCGAGCGCTCCTTCGAGCAGCTCTACGCCGAGGTGCTCGAGCAGGTCGTTCGCGCCGAGCAGCTCGGTTACGAGTCGATCTGGCTGACCGAGCACCACTTCTCGACCGACGGGTACTCGCCCAGCCCGGTCCCGCTCGCCGCCGCCATCGCGGCGAAGACCTCGTCGGTCCTGATCGCGACCAACCTCATGCTCGCCCCGCTGCATCATCCCCTGCGGCTGGCCGAAGACGCGGCGATGCTGTCGATCCTCTCCGGAGGGAGATTCGATCTGGGGCTCGGGATCGGCTACCGCGAGCTCGAGTTCGCCGGGCTGGGCGTCAACCGCCGCTTCCGCCCGAGCCTGATCGAGGACACGGTGGCAATCCTGCGGCGAGCGTGGACGGGCGAGCCCTTCTCCTACGAGGGCAAGCGCTTCACCATTCCCGAGCTTCCGCTCGGCCCGATCGCGGCGCGAGCGCCGCGGATCCTCATCGGCGGGATGAGCGAGCCCGCGTGCCGTCGGGCGGCGGCGATCGGCGACGGCTTCCTGTCGGCCTTCAACCCGACGCTCCCGCTGTACGTGGAGGGCCTGCGCGACCTCGGGCGCGACCCGGCGGACGGGACGATCTGCGCGCTGCAGTGGATCGTCGTCGCCGACGATCCCGAGCGGGCGTGGGCCGAGGTCGGCCGACACGCGCTCTACCAGATCAACATGTACGTGGAGTGGGGCGGCTTCGGCGACGTTCCCCCCTTCGAGAGCCCGGCGGCGCTGCTGGAGGCGGGCCTGTACCAGGTCTGGGACGGGGACGCGGCCGTCGCGGCCCTGACCGACCTCGTGCGCGAGTACCCCCAGATCGAGGACATCCACTACTTCGCCGCCCTGCCCGGCGAGTCGATCGCGTCCGCCGGTGAGCGCATCGAGTACTTCGCGCGCCACGTCATCCCTCGCGTGCGCGAGGGGGTCCTCGCGGGTCCTTGAGGCGCGCCGCATGCCCCACCGGGGCCCCGTCCACGCTCCAAGGCAGAGGCGCGAAGATAGGTGCTGGCGCCGATGACGGATCGCGCCGGACCGGCTAGGCTCACTCCGTCCTCGGGTGGGGGCTTCGCTCGAGGCGTGGTGCGTGCGCACAGGGCCGCCGCGCGTTCGCCGGAGAACCTGCACATCGGAGCGATCCGATCGTGTACGTTCTACGTAATCGTTGAGATGCCGGGAGCGGGTCCCTCGGCACCGGCGCGCCTCGGAGGGAGGCACGGGTGCAAGAGCGGCAGCCGCCTCCCTGGTATTCGCCATGTCGACCGACACCCTGGATCAGGACGCTCTGCTCACCGCGATCGAGCGGTTGCCCGTCAGCGGCGAGCTGGCTGAGGTCCTCACGGCGGTCACCGATGAGCTCTGCTCGCTGCTTGGCGTGCGTCGCTGCCGCCTGTTCCTGCGTGAGGGCTCCGGGGGGAGCCTGGAGGGGCGCGCCTGCCGCTGCGCAGACGGCCGCCTGGCCATCGACGGTCGCAAGCCCCCGGCCGCGCTCGCCGAGGAGGTGCTCGCCAGCGCGCGACCGGTGCTCGGCGAGGAGAAGAAGGGCGAGTGGGCCTCCCCGTCGCAACTCGCGGTCCCGCTGCTGCTGGGCGAGGAGGTCGAGGGAATCGCCATCCTCGACGACGTCGAGCGCCGCCGCGTCTACTCGCCCGCGGCCCAGACCCTCGCCCTCGCCTACGCGCGCGTCGTCACCCCGATCGTCGTCGGCTCCCGCATCGCCGGCGCGCTGCGCCAGCGCTTGGCCGACGCCGAGCGGCGCAACCGCCTGCTCGCCCAAGCGGCCGCGGCCGACCAGCACCTCTCCTCCTTCGCGCTCGGCGCCGACGTCAAGAAGCTCGTCGCCGCGGTCGCCAAGCTGACCCACCGCCCGGTCGCCCTCTACGACAGCCGCTTCGAGCGGCGCGCCGAGAGCGGTCCGGCCCAGACCGTCGCGATCCTGGAGGAGCCGCACCGCTCGGGCAACGGCGTCGCCGAGCTCATCGGCACCGGGTCGGGCAAGCCCACGACGATCGTCGGTCCCTTCTCGACCCTCGGCAGCAATGCGCGCTGGCTCATCGCTCCGGTCGGGCCGGCCGACCGGCCGGCGGCGTACCTGGTCGTCGAGGAGACCGAGAGCCGTTTCCGTGCCGTCGATCAGCTCGTCGTCGGTCGCGCGGTCACGTCGGTCGCCCTCGCCCTCGCCGGCGACGAGCAGGCCGCCGCCGAGACCGGCGACGCGCGCGAGGTCCTCGCCGGCGAGCTCATTCGCGGCCGGCGGGACACCGAGACGCTGCGAGCGCTCGCCCGCGCGGCGACGATGAGCCTCGGCTCCGAGCACGTGATCGCCCTGATTCGCGAGCGAACCTCTGCGGGCCCGCCGCTCCCGACTCCGCGCGCCGCGGCGCAGGTGCTCGAGCGCTGCCTGGGCGCGCGCGCGGTCGTGCTCGGCACCGGGGTGACCGAGGGCCTCGCCCTCGTGGTCCCCCTGCGCATGGGCGCCTCGCGCGAGGAGGGCCTGGGCGAGGTGGTGGGCGCGCTGCGGGCGTGGTGCGAGTCGGTTGCCCCCGGCGGCGCGCTTGCGGTCGTGGTCTCCAGCGTCTGCAAGGCGGCCGACGGCTACCCGCGCGCATATACGGAGGCGCACGACGCGGCCGGGACGATCGGCGAGCTCGCCGACGGGGCCGAGCACACCGTGACCGCCGTCGACGACCTCGGGTTGGCGCGCATGTTCCTGCTGCGCCCCGACGCCGTCTCCTCTCGTCGCTTCCTGGTCGAGACGCTCGGGCCGCTGCTCGATCCCGGCGACGCCCGCCACGGCGAGTTGCTCGAGACCCTGCGCGCCTTCCTGCGCGCCGGCCACAACATCCGTGCCTGCGCGCGGGCGATGTTCGTGCACGAGAACACGGTGCGCTACCGCCTGACCCGGATCCAGGAGCTGCTCGGCGTCGATCTCGTCGGCGACCCCGAGGCGCAGCTCACACTGCAGATGGCGATGACGATGCTCGCCCTCACCGGCCGGGCCGCTGGCTCCCGCGCGGCTGTCGCCGGCGCCGACGAGGCCCTCTCCGAGGCCTGAGAGCCCCCTCACGGGCCGCCGCAGGCCCCGTTTGTGGACTCTTTCAAAGTTTCTCGAAGCCTGATCTGGGGCCTCTCGCGCCCGGTATAAACGAGTACAGGATCAGGCGCGGGCCTGGCGACTCGTCGCCCGGCTCGCCAGGAGATCGGGAGACAAGGAGGATGCAGGTGCACAGATCCGCAAGGACTGGGGCCCATGAGGGGGTGAGTGGACCATGAGCGCGCCGGCCGTAGGCCTTCCCGCAACCAGGCCCACCACACCGCGGGCACCGCGTCGCGGTGGCGGAGCGGCAGGATCCGGAGCATTTGGATGGCTGGATCAGTTCGCCGGGATGATGATCCTGACGGGCCAGACCTTCGTCACGACGTTCAAGCCGCCCTACAGCTGGTTCCCGGAGTTTCTCGAGCAGTCATGGCTGGTCGCCAAGCGCGCGTTCCTGCCCTGCATGTTCTGCACCATCGTCTTCTCCTGGGGTGCGCCGGGCATCACCGGCGGCAGCATCATCGCCACGCTGGGCACGCCGGA
>DATAWZ010000136.1:0-6425 GCA_036266975.1 Solirubrobacteraceae bacterium | reverse complement strand
AGCCGAAGCACAGCACGCACAGACGCTCGGGCTCGAGCCCGAGCGTCGCTCGCGCCCGGCGCCGGTCGATCGGCGTGGCCCGCTCGACCCCGTGCGGCACGACGGCGGCGCCGGGGACGGTCTCGGCGAACGCGGGCTCGTGCACGACCACGCGGTCCACGCTGCAGCTGAGCGCCCGCTGCATCGTCGAGAGCCCTCCGCCGGCGAGCCACGCCGGCATCCGCACGCGATGCATCCGCGTGAATGCGCGGTCCACGCCGCCGGGATCGACGACCTGGTGCAGCGTGGCCACGCTCGCGCGCCGGCAGCGGCGCACGGCGCGCAGCCCCCACGCGAGCCCGGCGTTGGACGCCGGGCCGCCGTAGAGCAGGAACTCGTGCTGCAGGTGCACGACCGGGGCGCCGCTGGCCACCGCGGCGCCGAACGCCCGGGCCGTGCCGCGGCTCGTGCGCGCAAAGCAGCGCCGGACCCGCACGGCGCCGTCGCGCTCGTCGGCCGCACGCCCGTCCTGCAGGGGCGCCACGACGTCCACCCGGGCCCCGGCGGCGGACAGCGCACCGGCGAGGTTGGCCGTGTAGGAGGCCACGCCGCTGACCCCGCCGTGACGCGCCCCGATGGGCGGGTACGGGGCGATCAGCGTCACGTCAGGCGCCGGCATGGGCGGCGGCCGTCGTCGCTCGCGCCCGCTGCCGCGCCCACAGGCGCAGCAGCGAGCCACCCATCGCCCCGGTGTCGCGCAGCGGACGCACGCGCGACCCCGAGCGGTCGATCCACACCGTCGGCAGCTCGACGATCTGCTGCCCCTCCTCGCGCGCCGCGAGCAGCAGGTCCACGTCGAAGGCGAAATCGCTGCTGGTCAGCCGCGGCAGCAGGCGATCCGCGCTCTCGCGGCGCAGCACCTTGGCGCCGCATTGGGTGTCGCGGTAGCGCAGGCCGAGCAGCGCCCGCACGCCCAGCGCGAAGCCGACCGAGGTCAGCCGGCGGGCGAGCGGCCGCGGCACCGGCACGACCGCCGCCGGGTGCCGCCGCGAGGCGATCGCGCCGTCGGCCTGGCCGGCGGCCTCGGCCAACCGCATGAGCTCGCCGGGCGGCGTGGCTCCGTCGGCGTCGACGAAGCCGACCAGGTCGGCGTCCGAGCGGGCGAACGCGGTCCGGATGACCCCGCCCTTGCCGAGCTTGGGCAGGGCGAGCACGTGCACGCGGCCGTCGCGGCCCATCTGGCGGCGGACGACCTGCTCGGTTCGGTCGGTGCAGTCGTCCAGGGCGACGATGAAGCGCAGCTCGGGATCGCGCAGGCGCTCGCAGTAGCCCTCCAGGGTGCGTCCGATTCGGTGTTCCTCGTTATGGGCGGGGATGACGATGTCCAGGCGCACGGCGTCCTCCACAAGGGTCGGGGCGGGAACTCGGGCACGTCAGAGGCGGCGGTGGCCACGCGAGGCAGACCGAGGGTGCGGGGCTAACCACCTCGAGGCGGCGCATTACCCGATTCGGCCGGCTCGAGCACGGGGATTTCGGGGAGCGCGAATTCCCCGCGCCGCGACCGCGGGCGCTTTCCCCGAGCGGGGCGTCAGCGCTCAAACAGGGCCTTTGGTCAGCGAACCGACGCGCGCTCCCGGCTCCGGACGCTGGACGATCGTTGCCGGGCGCCCTCGTGACAACCGTCTGAGGGAGGCGTAGCATCAGCGGCTGGTAACAATCGAGCCAAGGGAGGTCCCCATGCAGATCGAGGTCAAGGGGAGAGGCATCCCGGTTCCGGCGGATCTGCGCGAGCACGTCGAGCGGCGCTTTCAGAAGGTCGGGCGCCAGGTCTCCGAGCTCGCGCGGCTGGAGGTCGAGGTCTCCGAGGAGCGCAACCCGGCGATCGCGGACTGCCACGTCGCGGAGGCGACCCTGTATCTGAAGGGGGTGACGCTGCGGGCGCGTGACGCCTCGCGCGAGCAGGTTCACTCGGTCAACCTCGTCTCCGAGGAGCTCGCCCGCCAGGTCAAGCGCCACCGCGACAAGCGCCGGCACCGGCGCGAAGCGCGCTCGGTCGCGCCCGCGACGGGCGAGGCCGAGGTCCCGGCCTGACGGGCTCTCGGGCCCCTTCCGAGCCCGCTCAGAGCGGGGATCGCGCTGCTACCCTCAGCACACCATGGCGCGGCTGAACCCTCTGAACTGGGGCGAAGGAAAGCTGCTCAAGCAGTACGAGCAGCGCGTCCGCCAGATCTCCGTATTCGAACCCGAGCTCGAGCACGACACCGACGAGGAGCTGCGCGAGCGGATGGAGGAGCTGCGCGAGCGCGCCCGCGAGGGTGAGCCGCTCGACGCGCTGCTGTGCGAGTGCTTCGCGGTGGTCCGCGAAGCGGGCCGGCGCACGATGGGGATGCGCCACTTCGACGTGCAGCTGATCGGCGGCATGGTCCTGCACGACGGCTCGATCGCCGAGATGAAGACCGGCGAGGGCAAGACGCTCACCGCGACACTCGCGGTTGTGCTCAACTCGCTCGCCGTGCGCAACGCCGAGACCGGCGAGCGCAAGGGCGTGCATGTCGTCACGGTCAACGACTACCTGGCCCGTCGCGACGCCGAGTGGATGACCCCGATCTACCACGCCCTGGGGGTCACGGTCGGCGTGCTGCAGAACATGCAGCCCTACGCCGACAAGCAGCAGGCGTACGCGTGTGACGTGGTCTACGGGACCAACTCGGAGTTCGGATTCGACTACCTGCGCGACAACATGGTCGGCGACCTGGCCGAGAAGGTACAGCGCGGCCATCCCTTCGCGATCGTCGACGAGGTCGACAGCATCCTCATCGACGAGGCGCGCACGCCGCTGATCATCTCCGGCGCGCCCGAGCAGGCCGCCGAGCTCTACCAGCAGTTCGCGCGCCTGGCCCCGCTGATGGAGCCCGGAGACACCCCGCTCGGCCTGGACCCGCGCTCCAAGAAGGAGTTCGTCGCCGACTTCGACTACGAGTTCGACGAGAAGTTCAAGACGGTCGCGGTGACCGAGCGCGGCGTGGCCAAGGCCGAGAAGTTCCTCGGCATCGACCACCTCTACCGCGCCCAGAACGGCCACCTGGTCAACCACCTGCACCAGTCGCTCAAGGCCGAGTCGCTCTACAAGCGCGACGTCGACTACGCGGTCATCGACGGCGAGGTCAAGATCGTCGACGAGTTCACCGGGCGCATCCTCGAGGGGCGGCGCTGGTCGGAGGGGCTGCACCAGGCGATCGAGGCCAAGGAGGGGGTGCGCGTCCAGGAGGAGAACCAGACCCTGGCGACGATCACCCTGCAGAACTACTTCCGCCTCTACGACAAGCTCTCGGGCATGACCGGTACCGCGCTCACCGAGGCGACCGAGTTCATGAAGACCTACGAGATGCCGGTGGTCTCGATCCCCACCGACCAGCCGATGATCCGAATGGACCGCAACGATCAGGTCTACAAGACCAAGGAAGGCAAGTGGCACGCGGTCACCGAGGAGATCGCGGCCCGGCACGAGAACGGTCAGCCGGTGCTCGTCGGCACGATCTCGGTGGAGGTCTCCGAGCTGCTCTCCGAGCGCCTGAAGAAGCGCGGAATCCGTCACGCGGTCCTGAACGCCAAGCCCGAGCACGCCGAGCGCGAGGGCGACACCGTCGCCGAGGCCGGCCGGCCCGGCGCGGTCACGATCGCCACCAACATGGCCGGCCGCGGCGTGGACATCAAGCTGGGCGGCAACCCCGAGCACCTCACGCGCCTGGAGCTGGCCAAGCTCGGCCTGCGAGCGGGCGACCCGGACTTCGAGGAGCGCTTCGCCGACGTGCTGCCGACGATCGAGGAGCGCGTGGCGGCCGACCACGAGCGGGTCAGGGCCGCCGGCGGCCTGTGCATCATGGGCACCGAGCGCCACGAGTCCCGACGCATCGACAACCAGCTGCGCGGGCGCTCAGGTCGCCAGGGCGACCCCGGCGAGAGCCGCTTCTTCCTGTCCGCCGAGGATGACCTCGTGCGGTTGTTCGCCGGCGACCGGATCTACCGGATCCTCGACAAGCTCGGCTCGGTCGACGAGGAGGGCCACGAGGAACCGATCGAGGCAGGCATGCTCAGCAAGCAGATCCAGAAGGCGCAGGCCAAGGTCGAGGAGCAGAACTTCCTGCAGCGCAAGAGCACGCTCGAGTACGACGACGTGATGAACGAGCAGCGTCGCGTGATCTACAAGTACCGTGACGAGGTGCTCGAGGGCAAGGACATGGGCGACCTGTGCCGCAGCGAGATCTCCGGCGTGGTGGAGCGGCTCGTCGACCAGTACACGCCCGGCGACTTCATGGAGGACTGGGACATCGACGGCCTGTTCGGTGCGATCGGCCAGATCTTCCCGGCCGAGGTCGACCCCGACGCGCTCGACGCGCAGACGATCGACCGCGAGCAGCTCACCGAGATGCTCGACGAGTCGGCCACGGAGATCTACACGGCGCGCGAGGAAGAGCTCGGCGAGGAGCTCATGCGCGCGCTGGAGCGCTTCCTGCTCCTGCAGATCATCGACGAGCGCTGGCGCGAGCACCTGCACGACATGGACTACCTGCGCGAGGGCATCCACCTACGCGGGTTCGCGCAGATCGAGCCGCTGGTCGCGTACAAGAACGAGGCCTTCACGCTGTTCACCGACCTGATGAACGCGATCTGGCAGGACTTCGCGCGGATGGCCTACAACGTCGAGGTCACGATCGATGCGGCCCCGGGCGCCGGCCCCCAGGCCCCGCCCGCGCCTCCGCCGCGCCGGCCGATGGGCGGCAGTTCCACGCGGGGCAGCACCGTCTCCTACTCCGCGGGCGCGGCGATCGGCGCGAGCGCAATCGCCGCCGCGGCCGCGGCCGAGAACCCGCAGGCCAACGGCGCCCAGGCCGCGCCGGTGCCGGCGCCGGTCGAGCAGCGCCGCGTCGGGGAGTACGACAAGGTCGGGCGCAACGAGCCCTGCCCGTGCGGGTCAGGCAAGAAGTACAAGCAGTGCCACGGCGCCTGACCGCAGCTCGGGGGGTCGCTCAGTACAGCCGGGGGTCGGTGTGCGCGAGGCTGACGACCATCGCGTCCTGCGCGATCCGCTGATCGTCGGTGTCCGGGCCGTCCATGAGGATCGCGAAGGCGACCAGGTCGCCACCCGCCACGCGGCAGTAGCCGGCGAGGTTCAGCGTCCCGGTGAGGCTGCCGGTCTTGCCCTCGCAGCGGCGTGAGGCGTCGGTGCCGCCCATGCGGAACGACAGCGTCCCGGAGTGCCCGGGGACCGGCAGGGTCGAGCGCAGGATCGAGCCGATCGAGGTGCTCGCGATCTGGCGCAGGAGCCTGACGACCTGCCCCGGGCTCGAGTAGTCGCGCCGGCTGAGCCCCGAGCCGTCGACGATCCGCGGATGGATCCCGTAGCCGGCGAGGACCTGCCGGACCACCGCGGTGCCGGCGTCGGTGCTGCCGGCGCCGCCGAACCGCGCGCCGAGCAGCTTGCACAGCATCTCGGCGTAGAAGTCGTCGGAGGGCAGGTTCATCATCCGCAGGATGGTGGCCAACCGCGGTGATTGCGCGCTGGCCAGCACCCGCGCCGTGTCCGGCGTGACGCCGGTGTGGCGGCTGGCGTGCACGTCGATGCCCACCGAGCGCAGCGCCATCGCGACCTCGGCGGCGGCGTAGGCGCCCGGGGAGGGCGGCGCCGGCGCGTGGTGTCCGCGGGTGGGGGGCGGCGGGGCGCCGGTGAAGCCGTGGTCGAACACGAGCCCGCCGAGCTCGCCCCCGAGGTCGACGAGATCGGGCTGATCGTCGGTCGCCGGGGCGCCGCGCAGCGAGTCGAAGATCGACTCATCGCCGATCAGCCGGCCGGTGACGCGGTGGATCCGCAGCGCCTGCAGCTCGCGCACCAGCCCGGCGTCGCTGGTGCCCCCGGGCTCGTAGACCGCGTTGAAGGACGCCGCGCCGAAGGTCGGGTCGCCCGCGCCGCGCAGGTACAGGTTGCCGTGCCAGACCCCGTGGCGCAGGCTGCCGGTGCCGAGGATCGCGGTCGTCAGCCGGGCGCCGGGCCCGAGCAGCCGGAGCGCCGCGACCGAGGTGTAGAGCTTCTCCACCGACGCCGGCAGGCGCGGAACCGAGGCGTGGTCCTGGTAGAGCACCTGGCCGGTGGTCACGTCCTGGAACTCGGCCCCGACGTACGGCCCGGAGAGCGACATCTGGTGCGCGAGCACCCGCTGCAGCACGGTCACCCCGTCCGGCGCGGGCGGCCGCGTGGGCGCCGGCGTGGAGGCGGTGCGCGTCGAAGTGGTCGACGAGGGCGAGCGCGAGGCGGCGATCGTGGTCGTCGCCGAGGTGTGGCCCGAGTGATGCGAGGAGCCGCAGGCGCTGAGCAGCGCGGCCGCGAGCAGGGTCGCGGCGAGGGGCAGGCGGACCGTCACGACTGGAGCGGCTCCGGCAGCGCCGTGCGC
>DATAWZ010000135.1:0-18471 GCA_036266975.1 Solirubrobacteraceae bacterium | reverse complement strand
ATCGTCGATTCGCGAGCGAAAATCGAGCATGGCCAGGACGCAGGGAGCCGGAATAGCAGCGCTATTTCGGCTCCCGAGGACGCCGCCAGGCGAAGATTTGCAGCCGCGAAGCGGGAGCGGATTTACCGGAGGTGCCACTAGGCGGCCTTGGTGACCTTGCCCGCCTTCAGGCAGCGGGTGCACACGTAGACCCGGCGCGGTGCCTTGCCCACGAGGATGCGCACCTTCTGCAGGTTCGGGTTGAAGCGTCGCTTGGTCGCGACCATCGAGTGGCTGCGGCTGTTCCCGAACGCCGGGCCCTTCCCGCAGCTGTGACATACCTTGGCCATCGCCCGGGCAGTGTAGCGGCCGGCTGCCCCGGGCCGGGCCGGGCCGGCGATCGTATCGCGCGTGTGAACGCGGCGACCCCGGCGGCGGGCGCTACTTATCATCGCGGCTGTGACCGCCACCACCCGGCGCACCGCCCTGACCGCCGCCGGCGCCGTGGCCGCGGGCGTCGCCGGCGCCTCCCTGCCGGCCTGGGCGAGCGGCGGCTCGCGCCGCCACCGCCCGCGCCCGCTCACGCCGGCGTCGCCCGCGCCGGCGGTCCCGACCGGGATCCCGCCGGTCAAGCACGTGATCGTGCTGATGATGGAGAACCACTCCACCGACAACCTGCTCGGGCACCTGGACAAGCCCGGCTTCGACACGCTGCCCGCCGGTGCGAGCAACCCGAACGCCAAGGGCACGCCGGTCCCGGCCTTCCACCTGCCCGACCTGTGCCCGGCCACCTACCTGAGCCAGTCCTGGGACGACAGCCACCAGTCCTGGGATCAGGGCCACAACGACGGGTTCGTGCGGGCGATCGGCGGCCGCACGCCGATGGGCTACTACACCCCCGCGGACATCCCGATCCTGAACGCGCTGGCCAGCCACTTCCCGACCAGCGATCGCTACTTCTGCTCGGTGCTGGCCCAGACCTACCCCAACCGCCGCTTCCTGTTCTGCGGCACGGCCAGCGGGACGATCTCGACCACGGTCGACACGCTGCTCGTCCGCGCCGCCAACGGCACGATCTTCGACAAGCTCGACGAGGCGGGGATCACCTGGAAGGACTACTTCCAGCAGGAGCCGAGCCCGCTGATCGTCCCCAACTTCTCGCTGAACCCGCTCCAGGTCGCGCGCTGCGAGCCCTTCACGGCCTTCTACGACGACGTCAAAGGCGGCAACCTGCCCGCGTTCACCTTCCTGGATCCCAACTACGACACGACCTCCGAGGAGAACCCGCAGGACATCGCCTACGGCGAGAACTTCGTCGCGTCGGTCGTGCAGGCGGTCATGGACGGGCCGGCCTGGCCGGACACCGTCCTGTTCATCAACTACGACGAGCACGGGGGCTGGTATGACCACGTGCCCCCGCCGGCGGCGGTCCCGCCCGACAACATCCCGCCGATGCTCGGCCAGCACGGAACCTACAAGGCCGGCTATGACCGCTACGGCTTTCGCGTGCCGTTCGTCGTCGTCTCCCCGTGGGGGCGGCCGAACTACGTCTCCCACACGGTCGCCGACCACACCTCGGTGCTCGCGTTCGTCGAGAGGCTCTGGGGCCTGAAACCCATGACCGCGCGCGACGCGGCCGCCCACGACCTCAGCGACATGTTCGACCTCAGCGCCCGCCAGCTGCTCGAGCCCCCCACGCTGCCCGCGCCGCCGAGCATCGACGCGACGCTGGCCAGGTGCCAGGCCGACGGCGAGCACCCGACGACGCCGACGCTCGAGAACCAGCTCCCCGGGCTGGCGGATCTGACCTAGTGGCACCTCCTGCAAATCCGCTCCCGCTTCGCGGCTGCAAATCTTCGCCTGGCGGCGTCCTCGGGAGCCGAAATAGCGCTGCTATTCCGGCTCCCTGCGTCCTGGCCATGCTCGAATTTCGCTCGCGAATCGACGACCGGATCTACCGGAGGCACCACTACTAGCGCCGCGCGCGTGGCGCCGTGCGGCCGCGTTCAGGCGAGCTCGGCGCGCAGGGCGGCCATGGCGAGCACCGCGCGAGCGGCGTCGCGCCCCTGATGGCGCTTGCCGCCCCCGAGCCGCGCGAGCGCCTGATCGAGCGAATCGACGGTGAGCACGCCGAACGCGCAGGGTACGCCGGTGCGCAGCGACACGTCGAGGATCCCGCGCGCGGCCTCGCCGCACACGTGCTCGTAGTGGCTGGTCTCGCCGCGGATCACCGCGCCCATGCAGGCCACGCCGGCAAAGCGCCCGGACTGCGCCGCGTACAGCGCGGCGAGCGGCAGCTCGAACGCGCCGGGCACCTCGAAGCGCTCGACCTGCCCGCCGGCCCCCTCGAACTCCTCTCGGGCGCCCTGCACCAGGCGGTCGGCCAGGTCGGCGTAGAAGGTCGCGACGACCAGCGCGTAGGTGTCGGCCACTACCAGATCTCGGGAGCCGGATCGGGCTTCTTGGGGTCCAGGTCGGCGTCGACGTCGGTGCCCTGGTGGTGCAGGATGTGACCCATCCGCTCGGCCTTGGTGCGCAGGTAGGCCTCGTTGTGGGGGTTGGGCAGGTGCTCGATCGGCACCTGGGCGGTGACCGACAGCCCGTGGCCCTCAAGGCCGCGGATCTTCTTGGGGTTGTTGGTGAGGATCCGGATCGAGGACAGCCCCAGGTCGACGAGGATCTGCGCGCCGATGCCGTAGTCGCGCAGGTCGACCGGAAGATCCAGCGCGAGGTTGGCGTCGACCGTGTCCAGCCCCCCGTCCTGCAGGCGGTAGGCCTTGAGCTTGTTGAGCAGGCCGATGCCCCGGCCCTCCTGGGCCAGGTAGAGCAGCACGCCCTGGTCCTCCTGCTCGATCATCGCCAGCGCGGACTCGAGCTGCTCGCCGCAGTCGCAGCGCAGCGAGTGGAACACGTCGCCGGTCAGGCACTCCGAGTGCACGCGCACGAGCACGTCCTCGCGGCCGGAGACGTCGCCCTTGACCAGCGCCACGTGGTGCTTGTTGTCCAGCAGCGAGCGGTAGCCGACGGCCTCGAACTCCCCGAACGCGGTGGGCAGCCGGGTCGACACGACGCGCTCGACGAGCTTCTCGTGCGCGCGGCGGTAGGCGATCAGATCCTTGATCGTGATCATCAGCAGGCCGTGCCGCTCGCAGTAGGGGATCAGGTCGGGCACGCGCGCCATCGTGCCGTCGTCGTTCATCACCTCGCAGATCACCCCGGCCGGGGTCAGGCCGGCGAGCCGGGCCAGGTCGACGCTCGCCTCGGTGTGCCCGGTGCGCTCGAGCACCCCGCCGGCGCGCGCCTTCAGCGGGTTGACGTGCCCGGGCTGGAGGAGGTCGTCGGCTCCGCTATCGGGGTCGACCGCCACCCGCATCGTGCGCGCGCGATCGTGCGCGGAGACCCCGGTGGTGACGCCCTCGCGGGCCTCGATCGTGACCGTGAACGGGGTCTGCATCGCCGACTCGTTCTTGGCCGTCATCAGGTCCAGGCCGAGGGTCTCGCAGCGGTCGGGCGTGAGCGCCAGGCAGATGTAGCCGCGCGCCTCGCGAGCCATGAAGTTGATGACCTCGGGGGTGACGAACTCGGCGGCGACGACCAGGTCGCCCTCGTTCTCGCGATCCTCGTCGTCGCAGACGACGATCATGCGGCCGGCGCGGATCTCCTCGAGCGCCTCCGCGATCGACGCGAAGGGCCTGGTGCCGGTCGGCCGCTCGGCGGTGTCGGTCATGTTCCCACTGTAGTTGCGCTCATAAGCCGCTCGACGTGCTTGGCGAGCACGTCGACCTCGAGGTTCACGCGCGTGCCCGCGCTCGCGGTCCCGAGCGTCGTGCGCTCCAGCGTCTCGGGGATCAGCGAGACCGACAGCGAGACCTCGTCGAGCGCGCTCACGGTCAGGCTCACGCCGTCGATCGCGATCGAGCCCTTGAGCACCACGTAGCGCAGCAGGGCCGGGTCGTCGGGCTCGACGCGCACCACGCGCGAGAAGCCGTCGGGGGTGACGGCGGCGACGCTGCCCATGCCGTCGACGTGACCCTGCACGACGTGGCCGCCCAGGCGCGCGTCGGCGCGCAGCGCGAGCTCGACGTTGACCTGCGCGCCGGGGACCAGCCGGCCGAGCGCCGAGCGGCGCAGCGTCTCGTGCATCGCCTGGGTGGTGAACCCCTCGCCGTCCAGGCTGGTGGCGGTCAGGCACACACCGCCGACCGCGATCGAGTCGCCCGCGTGGATCTCGTCGGCCAGCGCGGTGTGGATCGTCAGCTGCGCGCCGTCCTCATCGGTGCGGATCTCGGCGACCGTGCCCAGGTCGGCGACCAAGCCGGTGAACACCTACCACTCCCTCAGTCGTGCGGAGATCAGCACGTCGTCGTGGACGCGCTCGCAGTCCAGCGACAGGGCCCGCACCGCGTCGGCGATCCGCTCGACGCCCTCGCCCTCGAGCGGATCGCGCGCCGCGCGCCCTCCGAGCAGCACCGGGGCGAGGAACAGGCGCACCTCGTCGATCTCGCCGGCGTCCAGGAAGGCCCCGGCCAGGTGCGGCCCGCCCTCCAGCAGCGCCGAGGTGATGCCCAGCGCGCCGAGCTGCTCAAGGCCCGAGCGCACACGCGCGGGCTCGTGCTCGCCGGTGGCGACGATGACGTGCGCGCCGCACGCCTCCAGCGCCTCGGTGGCGGCGCGGCCGGCCGCGCGGGAGACGACGATGATCAGCGGGATGTCGGGCGCGTCGCGCAGCAGCTGGGAGTTGGTCGGCAGGCGCGCGAGCGAGTCGAAGACCACCCGCCGCGGCTGGCGCGCCACGTCGTCCAGGCGAGCGGTCAGGAGCGGATCGTCGGTCAGCGCGGTGCCGATCCCGACGATGACCGCGTCGACCTCCGAGCGCCAGCGGTGGCCGCGGGCGCGGCTCTGCTCGCCGGAGATCCACTTGGAGTCCCCGATCGCGGTGGCGACCTTGCCGTCGAGGGTCATCGCCGACTTGAACAGGATCCACGGCCGGCCCGTCCGCGCGGACTTGCGAAACGGCTGGTTGAGCAGCCGCGCGCGGGCGGCCAGCGCGCCGTCGGCGACCGTCACCTGCACCCCCTCGTCGCGCAGGATCCCCATCCCCCGGCCCGAGGCCTTCTCGGTCGGATCGTCGCTGGCCACGACCACGCGGCGGATCCCGGCGGCGAGGATCGCCTCGGTGCACGGGCCGGTCCGGCCGTGGTGGCAGCACGGCTCCAGCGAGACGTAGATCGTCGCGCCCTCCAGCGCGCAGTCGCCGCACGCGGTGATCGCGTTGACCTCGGCGTGCGGCCCGCCGAGCTCCTGGTGCCAGCCCTCGCCGAGGACCGTCCCGCCCCGCACGACCATGGCGCCCACGAGCGGATTCGGGCTCACCCGCCCGGCTCCGCGCGTCGCGAGCTCGAGGGTCCGCTCGAGGTGCATCAGGTCCGTTTCGGTGCAGATGGCCACCGCCGGCCAGGATATCCCGCGGCCGTTGGCCGCCGCCGCGAGCCGGGCCGTCAGGGTTGGACGGTCGGTGAGGGAACGTCGTTGCCGGCCAGGCCGGCGGCCCCGGTGATCGCCGACGGCGCGCAGGCGCCGCCGGTGAGGTGGTAGACGTTCATCACCGGGCCGGGGCGCTCGTAGGCCAGCGGGTAATAGTCGAACGCCCAATCGAAGTCGAACGCGACCGGCCCCTTGCCCGGCGAGTACGGCGAAGCGCTGTAGACGAGCTGGCCGACCCGCGCGAGCTCCCTGTAGTAGGCGATCGCCTCGGGCACGTCGTAGGGCTGGGCGAAGGCCCGGCCGAACTGGGTCGAGCCGGTGACCACCCAGCAGTAGTCCATCTTCTCGTAGTAGCCCACCAGCCCCGGGCACAGCGTCTTCTCGTAGTCCTCGATGTTGACCGCGCTGCCCCCACCGCACACCGGCTGCTGGGTCAGGGACAGGTACTTCTCCCAGCGGTCCCCGTTGCGGGTCGTCTGCACCCGGCCGATGTCCTGCACCCACGAGTCGGGCACGACCGGCTCGACCACGACGTCCGACCCGACCGGGATGTGGGCGACCATCCACGAGCGGGTGAGGTTGCGGGTGTCCGGCCGCGAGTCGACCAGACCCGAGTGGATGCTGTACACGAGGCCCTGCCCGCACAGCGCTACCGCGGCGAGGGCGATCAGCGTCGGGCGCAGCGCCGGGCGCCGGCGCGCGAGCACCTCGGCCAGCTCGAGCACGCAGTACGCGCCGAGCAGGCACATGACCGGGAAGACGGGCAGCAGCCAGCGCCCGAAGTAGCGGCTCTGGGTGCCCATGTAGATCAGGTAGAGCACCACCGTCGGCGCGAGCAGGACCACGAGCCTGCGTTCGTCGCGCCAGAGCATCACCACCCCGCCCAGCGCCGCGAAGGCCGGCACCCAGCCCAGCCCCCAGGTGAACGTCCACAGGTAGTAGACGATCCCGCTGTTCTGCGTGGTGCCGAGCTTGCCGATGCCGTCGGAGCTGACCGACTGCTGGTGGTCGATGCTCTGGTGGAAGGCGGAGAAGTCGAGCAGCGCGTAGGGGTTGGCGATCACGAAGAAGACCGCCGCCGCCGCGCCGGCGAGCACGACCCCGATGATCGCGCCCCGCTCGCCCCCGGGCTGCAGGTACTGCGTGGCCGCCGCGGTGACCAGCGGGATGAGCATGATCCCCGCCGTGTACTTGGTCGCGCAGCCGAGCCCGAGGCCGATGCCGGCCAACAGGTAGTCGAGCGGGCGCCCGTAGCGCAGGACCCCCGCCGTGCCGAGCAGCGAGAGCGTGATCGGCGCGAGCGTGGGGACGTCGTTGAGCGCGAGGTGGGCATAGAAGACGGGCAGGAAGGCGACCGACTCCAGGGCGGCCGCCAGCAGCCCCACCCGCCGGTCGAACAGCCGCGCTCCGGCGATGTACAGCAGCCAGACGGCGATCGTGCCGAGCACTCCGGCGGTCACGCGCGCGACCACCCACACCTCGGTGGGGTTGTTCGCGAAGGTGTGCTCGACCGCCGAGCCGCTGCCGAACCACACCGCGAAGACGATGTGCAGCAGGTACGTGTAGGCCGGCGGGTTGTCGAAGTAGTACGCGCCGAGCGTCCCGGGCTCCAGGCTGTGCCCGAACATCCCGATCGCCTGGGGCACGAAGTGCCCGTACTCGTCGGAGTTGTAGGCGAAGGGCAGGCCCTGCGCCACCCCCCACAGGCGCAATAGCAGCGCGACGAGCACGACCGCGCCGACCGCCGACCACCAGAGCGGGCGCCGCCGGTCGTCGACCGTGGACCCCGACGCGCGGCCGATCAGCGGCACCCGGGGACGCTCGATGACCTCGGCGCTCGCGCTCATCGATCAACCACAGCGGGCATACGCAGCGTAATACTGACTGGTATAGATGCGGCGCCAGCCAGGTGGTGGGACCTGGTCCCGGGGATCGTCGGTGACGTCGACGATCGCCTCGTAGAAAACGGCCGGACCGAGCGGGTAGATCTGCACTCCCCGGGTCAGCCGCTGGTCCAGCGAGTCGTCGCCGGCGAGCGCGTCCGACCGCGCCTGGCTGCGGGCGATGATGTTGTTCTGGCTCTCGTCGCCGAGGATCCACTGGGCGTCGGGCGTGAGCTTGTTGTTGGGCAGCGACAGCGGCCCGCACGCCATGTCGGCCTTGACCATCGGGTTGGCCAGCGCCTTCTCGAGGCCGACGTGGAAGTCGTTGCGGTAGGCGAGCTCGACCCGCAGGCTGGTCACGCTCAGCGTCCGCGCCGCCGACGCGGCGCCGTAGATGACGACCGCCGCCGCGCCGAGCATCCAGGCCCGGCGCAGCCAGCTGCCCGGCTCGAGCATCGACCACCCCCCCACCGCGACCGCGGCGAAGAACAGCACGAAGGCCGACGGCGTCAGCAGGTAGCGGTCGATCACCGAGAGCCCGGCGGCGCCGAGCATGAAGAACGTGAGCAGGCCGCTGAGCAGGGCGACCAGCGGCACGATCACCCTGCGGGGGGTGATCACGATGGCCGCGATCAGCCCGGCGACCGCGGCGAGCACGACCGGCACCTTGTCCAGGCGGTCCAGGAACTGCAGGGTCGCGCTCGGGATGTTGGTGATGCCCTGGGTGCGCCCGAGCTCCTCGGCGACCTGCGAGGTCGAGTGGAACGAGTACAGCGGATCGCCGGTGGCGATCGTGTCCAGCCCGGCCCACACCACCGGCGCGATCAGCGCCAGGGCGAGGTAGCGCAGGCGGGTCTCGTTGTCCGCCGGCCACGCGCACCACAGCCAGTAGGCGCCGATCAGCAGCCAGGACTCCGGGCGCAGCAGCCCGGCGCCGGCGAGCAGGATGAAGACCAGCGGGCCGCGGCGGGGCTTGGCGACCTCCAGCGCCGCCGCCCACATGATCAGCGCCATGTAGGTGATGTCGAGGTAGCCCTGCGCGGCCAGGTACTCGAAGTCGAAGCGCGTGAGCATCAGCAGCGCGGCGACGACGCCGACCACGGTGCCGAAGCACAGCTGTCCCAGGCGGTAGATCCCGGCGACCAGGGCGACGAAGGAGAGGATCGCCCCGAGGATCATCAGGCGAGCGCCGACCGACCCGAAGATCGACAGCAGCACACCGAACGCAATCGCCAGCGGATGCTCGGTGGGCGTCCGGTAGACCTGGAAATGTGGGATGTGGAAATGCAGCAGCTCGCGCCCCCACAACAGCGCGTAGAAGGAGTCGTAGGTCGGGTAGGTAGGGACGAGCAGGAACCCGACGAACGCGCCGACCACGAGCACGGCGAGCGCACCCCGCTCCCAGGTGGAGAGGGGCACTTCGCGCAGCCGGACCAACCAGGCCGGCCCGGTGGTCGGCCGGGTGAGCGTGGCGCTTTGCATTCGGAAGGCGATCCCGGAGCGGCCCTCCCGTGCGCACAGGCGCGCACGTCGCGGAGCACTATCCTCTGGGATACTGGCTGGCCAGTTTACGGCACCGTCCGGAGCCCCTCGCCAGCCCCATCCGGTGATGGCCGCAGGCCGGCCCCGGCAATCTCGCCATGAAGCTGATCATCCAGATTCCCTGCTTTAACGAGGAAGCCCAGCTGCCGGGCACCCTGGCCGACCTGCCCCGCTCGGTGCCCGGCTTCGACGTGGTCGAGTGGCTGATCATCGACGACGGCTCGACCGACCGCACGGTCGAGGTGGCCCGCGCCAACGGGGTCAACCACATCGTGCGCCTGACCAAGAACAAGGGCCTGGCCGCGGGCTTCCAGGCGGGATTGGATGCCTGCCTGAAGCTCGGCGCCGACGTGGTCGTCAACACCGACGCCGACAACCAGTACTACGGCGGCGACATCCCCAAGCTCGTCGCGCCGATCGTCGCCGGCAGCGCCGACATGGTCGTCGGCGACCGCGAGGTGATGGGGATCGACCACTTCTCCCCCATGAAGAAGTCGCTTCAGCGGCTGGGCTCCTGGGTCGTGCGGCAGGCCTCTGACACCGAGGTGCCCGACACGACCTCGGGCTTCCGCGCCTACAACCGCGAGGCGGCGCTGCAGATGATGGTCGTCTCGAAGTTCACCTACACGCTGGAGACGATCATCCAGGCCGGCAAGCTCCTGGTCGCGACCGATCACGTCCCGATCCGCACCAACCCCAAGACCCGCGAGTCGCGCCTGTTTCCCTCGATGTGGGCCTACGTGCGGCGCAACGCGCTGTCGATCTTCCGCATCTACGCCCAGTACGAGCCGCTGCGCGTCTTCCTGAGCCTGGCCGGCATCATCGGGATCGCCGCGATCGCGGTCTGGATCCGCTTCGCCGTCGCCTACGCGGACGGCAGCGGCAAGGGGCACGTGCAGTCGCTGATCCTCGGCGCGGTCCTGTTCAACGTCGCGGCGCTGCTCGCCGCGCTGGGCGTGATCGGCGATCTGCTCGCCGCGCAGCGCGTGATGATCCAGCGGACCTTCGAGCGCGTGCGGCGGATCGAGCTGCAGCTCGGCGTGCCGCCCTCGCACTACGAGCCCGGGCCAGGCGGCCAGCTGGCGCCCGAGGCGGACGAGCCCGCCGAGCCCTCGCTCACCGGCGGAGCCACTTCATGAGCGCGCCGCCGAGCGCCGAGAGCGTCCCCACCGGCAACACCTACGACAAGTACGGCTCGACCAATCCGGTCGTCAAGCGCCTGATGGCCGGCTTCGAGGGCACCCTCGAGGAGCTCTTCGTGCGCGCCGCTCCCCGCTCGTTGCTGGACGTCGGCTGCGGCGAGGGTGTGCTCACGCACCAGTGGGCGGTACGTTTGGGCGAGCGCCGTGTAGTGGGAATCGACCTCGAGGACTCCAAGCTGCGGCGCGAGTGGGAGCAGCGCACCGCTCCCAACCTCGAGTACCGAGCCATGCCCGCTCAGAATCTGCCCTTCGCCGACCGCGAGTTCGACGCCTGCTGCGCGATCGAGGTGCTCGAGCACGTCCCCGACCCCGAGCGCACCCTCGCCGAGATGGCTCGCTGCGCCGAGCGTCACCTGCTCGTCTCGGTACCCCACGAGCCGCTCTGGCGGATGCTGAACATGGCCCGCGGCGCCTACTGGAAGGACCTGGGCAACACGCCCGGGCACCTGAACCACTGGTCCAAGCGCTCGTTCGTCTCGCTGCTCTCGCGCTACGGCGAGGTGATCGAGGCGCGCACGCCCTTCCCCTGGACGATGCTGCTGGTGGCCGTGAAGTGAGCGCGTCCGCGCCGGTCGCGGCGCCCCCCGTCCCGCCCACGCCGCCGGCCAAGAAGCAGAGCGCGATGCCCACCGGGGCGCGGATCCTGTCGATCGGGATCGCCTCGACCGGGCTGTTCACCTTCATCTACTTCTCGATCGCCAGCCACGTGCTGGGAGAGGTGCCGGCCAAGCGCGTCGACCTGCTCTGGTCGGTCATGTTCGTGATCATCTCGGTGATCTACCGGCCGATCGAGCAGCTGCTCTCGCGCACGATCGCCGACCGCCGCGCCCGCGGCATCGAGGGCCATCCCCTCCGCGTCCCGGTCACGATCCAGGCCAGCTTCGCGCTGGTCTTCGCGATCATCGCGATCTCGCTGCACTCCACGCTTCAGAACCACGCGTTCGACCACTCCTCCACGCTCTACTGGATCCTGGTCATCGGCACGCTCGCCTACGCGGCCAGCTACTTCGCCCGGGGCTGGCTGGCCGGGCATCAGTACTTCGCCCTCTACGGGGGGCTCGTATTCATGGAGGCGACCTCGCGCCTTGCCTTTGCGGTCGCCGCCGCGGTGGCGATCACCCACGGGCAGTCGGCCGTCGCGCTCGGCATCGCCGCCGGCCCGTTCGCCTCGCTGATCGTCGTGCCGCTCGCCTTCGCCTCGCGCGGGGGCCCGCGGCGCGCGCGGGTTCCCCCGCCCGCGCACCCGACCGTGGCCGACGCCGACGCCGCGCTCGAGGGTCCCGCGACCGAGGCGGTCGAGGAGGTCGTCGGCGACCTGTCGATGCGCCGCGGCGCCGGCTTCGCCTTCTCGGTGTCGGCGATCATGCTCTCCGAGCAGGCGCTGCTGAACCTCGCGGTCATCACCGTCGACCTGACCTCCAAGGACCACGCGCTGCCCGGCATCGTCTTCAACGTGCTGCTGATCGCGCGCTCCCCGCTGCAGCTCTTCCAGGCGATCCAGACCTCGATGCTCCCGCACCTCGCCGGCCTCGAGGTCTCCAAGGGCCACGAGGCGTTCGCGCGGGCGATCCGCGTGACGGTGCTGGCCATCGCCGCCTTCGCGGCGGCCACCGCGCTCGGGCTGCTGGCGATCGGCCCGCCGGTCCTCGGGCACGTCTTCGGCCAGCACTACAGCTACAACCGCTTCGGCTTGGCGCTGGTGGGGATCGGGATGGGCCTGCACCTGACGAGCGGCGCGCTGAACCAGGCGGCGCTGGCCCGCGACCGGGCCCGCGCGAGCGCCGCGTGCTGGCTGGCCGCCGCCGCCGCGTTCATCGTCTGGATGTTCCTGCCGGTGATCGGCGACCAGCTCCTGCGCACCGAGGTCGGGTACCTCGGCGCGACCGCCCTGCTGGCCACGCTGCTGTTCGGGCTCTACCGGCGCGGGCGCCCGGCCACGCCGGCTCTGGCCTGAGGGCTTTGCGCCCGCCGGTCCCGGTCAGTCGGGGTCGGGGGCGGCCAGGACGCGCAGCAGCAGCTGGGTCGCGGTCGCCTTGACCGGCTCCAGCGACGCGCCGTCGTCGAGCGCGAGCAGCGCCATCTCGGCGATTCCGGTCGAGATCATCGTGGCCATCGCCGGCGAGAGCGAATGCAGCCGCTCGGGGTCGCGGGCGCGCTCCTGCTCGGTCAGCTCGTGGATGGTCTGGCCGGCGCGCTCCTTGACCGCGCGCAGCAGGCGCCGGCCCCGGTCGCCGGTGTTGTGCAGCTCGCGGAAGTAGCTGCGGCTGAGCTCGGGGTCGCTCGCCAGCGTGCCCAGATAGCCCGACAGCGCGCGATCCAGGCGCTCCCCGAGCGGCCCCTGGGCGGTCATCGCCTCGCTGATCGTCGCCATGTTCTGGCGGGTGATCCTCTCGAACAGGGCCAGGTAGCAGTCGGTCGGGTCGCTGAAGTGCTCGTAGAACGTGCGCCGCGAGACGCGGGCGTGGGCGACGACGTCGGCGATCGTCGTGCCGCGAAAGCCCTTCTCGCGCACGCTCGCCGCCATCCCGCGCAGCAGGCGCTCGCGGTGGTCGAGAGTCGGGGCGTTCTCGGTCACGCTCATCAGGTGAAGGTACCTTGACACGAGTCGGTACTGGTAAGTACCATCGCAGACATGCCCACTTCACTGCCGCCTGGCCCCACCGGTCCCCGTCTGCTCCAGACGATCGCGATCACCCGCCGCCAGCGTCCGTGGCTCGAGCGCAACCGCCGCCGCTACGGCCGCCTGTTCACGGTCAACGTGCTCGGCCTCGGCCAGTTCGTGGTCGTCTCGGACCCGGTGCTCGTCCGCGAGGTGTTCACCGCCGACCCCAAGGTCCTGCACGCCGGCTCGGGCAGCCCGCTCGGCGCCGTGCTCGGCCCCAACTCGCTGCTGGCCATCGACGAGGAGCGCCACATGGAGCAGCGCAAGCTGCTGCTGCCGCCCTTCCACGGCCAGCGCATGAAGGGCTACGAGACGCTGATCGCCGCGATCGCCGCCGAGGAGATCGACGGCTGGCCGGTGGGCGAGGAGATCGCCACGCTGCCCTCGTTCATGCGCATCACGCTGCGGGCCATCCTGCAGGCGGTGTTCGGCGCGCACGGCGCCGAGCTCGAGGAGCTCGAGCGCCTGATCCCGCCCTACGTGGAGATGGGCTCCAAGGTCGTCGGCGCAACCTTCATCCAGCGCGATCTGGGCCGGCACAGCCCATGGGGGCGCTTCCTGCGCATCCGCGCCGAGCTCGACCGCCGCCTGGATGAGCTGATCGACGGCGCGCGCCGGGACCGCGAGCTGGCCGAGCGCATCGACATCCTCTCGTTGCTGCTCCAGGCCCGCCACACCGACGGCAGCCCGATGAGCGGCGAGGAGATCCGCGACCAGCTGCTCACGCTGCTCGCCGCCGGACACGAGACGACGGCGGGCACGCTCGCCTGGGCCGTCGAGCGGCTGCGGCGCCATCCCCAGGTCACCGCGGCGCTCGTCGACGAGATCGACCGCGGCGGGCAGGATCTGCGCGACTCGACGATCCGCGAGATCCAGCGCATGCGCCCGGTGATCAGCTTCGCCGGCCGCTCGGTGATGGGGCCCTCCTATCCGCTCGCCGGCTACGAGCTGCCGCGCCACACCCGCATCGGGCTGGCCGCCTCGCTGACCCACTTCGACCCCGAGCTGTTCCCGCGGCCCGACCAGTTCCAGGCCGACCGCTTCCTGAACGTCAAGCCGGAGACCTACAGCTGGATCCCCTTCGGCGGCGGGATCCGGCGCTGCATCGGCGCCGCGTTCGCGCACATGGAGATGGATGTGGTCCTGCGCACGCTGCTCGAGCGGGTCGACCTGCTCGGCGAGGAGCTGCCCGACGAGCGCGTCCGCTTCCGCGGCGTGGCCCACGTGCCGGCCCAGGGCGGCCGGGTGCGCGTGCGCGCCCGCCGGGTGCCGGCGGGCGCGCCTGCGCGCGAGCTCGTCGCCGCCTAGTGGCACCTCCTGTAGATCCGCTCCCGCTTCGCGGCTGCAAATCTTCGCCTGGCGGCGTCCTCGGGAGCCGAAATAGCGCTGCTATTCCGGCTCCCTCCGTCCTGGCCATGCTCGATTTTCGCTCGCGAATCGACGACCGGATCTACCGGAGGCACCACTAGAAGGGCGCTCCGAAGGAGCACAGGGCGATCGGCGTGGCCGTCGCCGGGTCGAGCGCGTTCTCGACCAGGCGCCAGACGTTGAGGTCGTAGGCCTCGCCGATGTGGCCGACCGGGTCCAAGGGACAGGCGTCCTGGACGTACTCGTTGGTCACGCCGCGCTCCTGCACGAACGCGGTCGACGTCGGGGTGACCAGCTCATCCGAGCGCGAGGCGATGATCGTGTAGGTCACGCCGGCCTGCGCGATCGGGCCGTCGTCGAGCGTCTTGACCGCCGCGCCGCCGTCGACCAGGTCGCTGCACGCCGGGCAGCCGAAGTCGCTGAGCGCCGCGTTCACGCCCGCCTGCTCCTGCGCGCCCAGCAGCGAGGCGAGGTCGTACAGGCCGTCGAACGAGGTGCCGTGGGTCGGCGGGGCGATCGCCACCACGCGGCCGATGTCCGCGGCGATGCCCTGGGTCTTGGTCACGTACAGCGACTGGAAGCCGCCCTCGGAGTGGCCGACGAGATCGACCCGGGCCGCGCCGGTCTCGGCCTTGACCTGCTCGACGAACTGCGCGATCTGCGCCGCCGAGGTGGCGATCGGCGCCAGGCCGCCGACGAACGGGAACCCGTCCTCGGTGCCGTAGGTCAGAGCGAACGTGCAGTAGCCCTGGCCGGCCAGCGCGTCCTGCAGGAAGTTCAGATCCTCGTACTCGTTGGCGCCCAGGCCGTGCAGGAGCACGACCGGGTCCGGGTGCGCGGCGCTCGGGACGCACGAGGGCTGGTTGATCCCTCCCGCGGCGAGCGCCGATCCGGCGCTCGCCGCGAGCACGGCGGCGGTGAGGACGAGCATGAGCGCGAAGCGACGCACGACGGTACCTCCCTCTCTCAGATTACGATTCCCTTCGGTATCGAGTTACGATACCCGTGGGTATCGAATCGTGTCAAGACCGTCCCGCACCCGCCCCACCCGTGCCGAGACCCGCGCCCGCGTGCTCGATGCCGCGCTGCAGGTGTTCGGCGAGCGCGGGATCGCCGCGAGCTCGGTCAACGACGTCGCGGCTGCCGCCGGGCTCACCAAGGGCGCGGTCTATTCGAGCTTCGCGAGCAAGGACGAGCTCGTGCTGGCGATCATGGAGGAGCACGCGCTGCAGCGCCTGACCGACGCCCTGGCGGGCCTCGAGCAGGCACGCGACCCCGACGAGGCGATCGCGCGCGTCGGGACCGTGCTCGTCGAGGCGATCCGCACCGACGCCGTCTGGCACCGGCTGCTGGCCGAGTACTTCGCGCTCTCGGCCCACGACCCGGAGATCCGTCGGGCGCTGCGCGACCGTCGCCGCCGCGCGCGCGAGACGGTCGCCCGGGCGCTCGCCGCGCTCTCCGAGCGCACCGGCGCGCCGCTGCCGATGCCCCCCGACCAGCTCGCGCTCGCGCTGTTCGCGATCAGCAACGGCGTCGGCATCGAGGCCGGCATCGACCCCGAGGCGGTCGCCGACGACCTGCTCGCGCGGATCCTCGGGTTCATCGGGCGCGACTTCTTCGCGGCGCTGCGCCGCGCGAACGGCGCCTGACCCGGGCGAGCCCGTCCCGCGCCCTCGGGGCGTGGGACAGTGCTGCGTCGAGCGTAATTATCAGGGTCGTTGCAGCACTGCCCCGGGGTCGTTGCAGCACTGCCCCGCCCGCGGCGCCCATCGCGGGCGAGCATTGTGTCGTCAGCCGCCATATGCGCGGCTCACGACACAACCGACGCCCTCCGCGCCGCGGACGCAGACGCTCGTCGGTCAGGCGCAGGACTCGCCGACCGCGTCGGCGATCGCCCGGAACGCCACGCCCGGATCGGGCGCCCCGAACACCGCCGACCCGGCCACGAACAGCGTCGCGCCGGCGGCCCGGCAGCGCGCGCCGGTCGCCGGGTCGATACCGCCGTCGACCTGGATCGGCTTCTCCGGGCCGGCGAGCGCCCGCAACCGCCGCAGGCGCGGAATCGAGTGCTCGATGAACGCCTGCCCGCCCCAGCCCGGGTTCACGGTCATGCACAGCAGCATGTCGGCCTCGTCCAGGACGTCCTCGACCGCGCTCACCGGCGTGGCCGGGCACAGGGCAAGGCCCGCGGTGCAGCCGTGGGAGTGGACCTGCTCAAGCGCGTAGAGCACGTGCGGGGTGGCCTCGAAGTGGACGGTGATGTGGTCGGCGCCGGCGGCGGCGAACGCGTCGATCTGGCGCTCGGGCCGCTCGACCATCAGGTGCACGTCGATCACCGCGCCCGCCGCGGCCATCTGCTCGCGCAGCGCCTCCACGACCAGCGCGCCCACGGTGATCGGCGGCACGAAGTGGCCGTCCATCACGTCGACCTGGATCTCGCGCGCGCCGGCGTCGAGGACCTGCTGGACCTGCTCGCCCAGCCGCGCGAAGTCGGCCGAGAGGATCGACGGGACGACGTGCACACCGCCGATCACCGCGCGCGTTTCCGCCCCGGAGACTGCCATCAGATCGGCTGGAGCATGCTTTCGCCGCAGCAGTTGCACTTCATGATCGCCGTGCTCGACATGCGCACGATCGTGGAGTGCTCACCGCAGTTCGGGCACACCGAGGCCAGCTCGAAGCGGTGCAGGCAGTACACGCAGCGGTAGCGCCCGGGCAGCTGCGTCGGGCGCAGCCAGGGCTCGTGGCAGCTGGGGCACAGCGGGCCCAGGTCGATCTTCGGCTCGCTGGTCATCCGGTCCGGCGCAGAGACGCGATGAAGAACCCGGCGGTGCCGTCGCGGTGGGGAAGGGTCAGCAAGAAGCGCGGTACCCCCGGATGCGCGAGCTCAGGGTGCGCCCCGCTGAGGTCGATGCACTCGAAGTCGTCGCGGGTAGCCAGGAAGCGCTCGATCTGGTCCTCGTTCTCGGGCGGGGACAGCGTGCACGTAGAGTAGAGCAGCGTCCCGCCGACACCGACGCAGTCGGCCGCGGCGCGCAGGATCCGGCGCTGCACGACGGCCAGATCGGCGACGTCCTGCTCGCGCACGCGCCAGCGCAGGTCCGGGCGCGCCTGCAGCGTCCCCAGCCCGCTGCACGGGGGATCGACCAGCACGCGCTCGAACAAACCCGTCACGCCGGGCGCCGCCGCGTCGGCGACGAGCACCCTCGCGCGCTCGGCCGCCATCCGCCGGCAGGTCGCCTCGAGCGCGACAGCGCGGCCGGGGTGGCGCTCGACGGCGAGCAGCTCGGCCGCGTCGGGCGCCAGCGCGGCCAGGTGGGTGGTCTTGGCCCCGGGCGCGGCGCACAGGTCGAGGATCCGCTCGCCCGGCGCGGGGTCCAGCAGCGGCGCGATGAGCTGCGAGGCGCGCGACTGCGGCATGTAGGCGCCCTTGCTGAAGAGCGCGGCGCCGTGGGCGTCGAAGCGCTCGTCGAGCACGACGGCGTCCGGCCAGCCCTGCACGGTGTGCGCGGCCACCGGAAGCTCGCCCAGCAGCGCGTCGGCCGCGCCCGGGCCGAGCACGAGCGGGTTGGCCCGCAGCGCCGCCTCGGCGGGCGCGTTGTCGGCGGCCAGCAGCGCCCGCGCGTGCTCGGCGCCGAGCAGCTCCCACCACGCCTGCACCACCCAGCGCGGATGCGAGTGGGCGATCGCCGCCTGGGCGGGCGTCTCGTCGCCGAGGGCGGCGAGCAGCGCCGCCCCCTCGCGCGCCCCGCGCCGCAGCACCGCATTGACCAGCCCGTGCCCGGCGCGCGCCGAGCCCTTGGCGAGCTCGACGGCGTCCGAGACGACGGCGCGGTCGGGCGCCCCGTCGGACCACAGCAGCTCGTAGAGCCCGAGGCGAAGGACGTCCAGCAGCGGGGGATCCAGGCGCGCCGTGGGGCGCTCGGCGAGCGCCTCGATCAGATGATCGAGCGTGCCGCGGCGCTGAACGGTGCCGAACGCAAGCCGGGTGGCCTGCGCTCGGTCGCGCGCATCGAGCTGCGCACGGTCGCTCTCGGCCCGCAGCGCCCGGTCGGTGTAGGCGCCCTCGGCGAAGGTCCGCCGCACCGCCGCCAAGGCCACCAGGCGGCTCGGCGCCGGCGGCGAGGGGCTCACCGCGCGCGGCCGCGCAGGTAGGCGGCGGCCTCCATCGGCCGGCCGCCGGGCGGCTGCACGACGAGCAGCTCGAGCGTCCCCGGCGCGCAGCCGAGCAGCAGGCGCCCCTCGCGCGGCTGCAGGGCGCCGGCGGGAACGTCGGCCTCCTCGGCCAGCCGCGCCCCGCGGACGCCGAGCCCGTCCGCCAGCCGCGCGCCGATGTGCGGCTCGAGCGCCC
>DATAWZ010000134.1:0-2627 GCA_036266975.1 Solirubrobacteraceae bacterium | reverse complement strand
CCACAGCAGGTTGAGCGCCGGCGAGATCGTGTCCCGGCCGAGCAGCACGATCCCCAGGCCGTGCAGCATCTCCGCGGTGGCGGGATAGAACGCGGTCAGGTACTCGACGTCGGTGAAGCGAAGCGTGGTGATGCGCCCGGTCTGCGCGAAGCTCGCCGCCCACGGGAGGTGGTACCAAAGCGAGTCGAACCCCCGGATGCCGACGTCGTAGGACTGGGCGGTGAGCGCGCCCCACTCGGCGAACACGGTCGCCGCGCCGAGCAGCGCGAGCAACCAGGCGATCCGCACGCTCCAGCCGCGGGCGGGCGGCTCGAGCGGCGTCCGCGCCGGCGCGACGGTGCGCAGCGGCCCGAACCGACGCGCGATCAGCAGCGCCGCGACCAGGCACGCCCCCACCACTCCTGCGAACCCGAACCACCCGACCGCCCCCAGCAGCTCGAGCAGCCCGATCAGCAGGGCCAGGCCGGACACCAGCTCGGCCAGCCGGGCCGGGGCGCCGGTCCAGTCCTCCAGGAAGCGCCGGCGGATCGCCACCGCGGCGATCGTCAGCGAGCCGACGATCACCAGCAGTGCGACGAAGCCAAGGACGTAGCGGCCCGCCGTCGTGTTCATGCGGGTTCTACGCCCGCCACCACAGCACCCGGTCGGGTCGGAGAGCGATGACGGGGCCGCCTGGCGGCCGATCGCGGTAGGGCAGGTAGCGCTCGGTCAGGGCGGCGATCGCCTCGGGGGCGCTCGGCGCCTCGAGGATCCTCACCGGGCCGATCGCCTGGACCCATCGCAGGCGCGACCAGTCGTCGTCGTAGACGTCGACAGTCAGCGCCGCGCGCGGGCGGGCGGTCAGCCAGCGCACGCGCGCCAGCCGCTCGGGCGCCAGCCGCTTGGGCTTGTGGTCGAGCGCGGTGACGATCTCGCTGCCTGCCAGCGCATAGGTGACCGGGAGCACCCGCGGTCCGCCGTCGTCGTCGACGATCCCGAGCCGGGCCACGCGCGCGCTGGCCAGCAGCTCGTGGGCCCAGCGCGGGAGCTCGGCTACGCTTGCGCTTCGTCCCATGATCGCCCGAAGACTAGGCGTCCCCGCAGCGGCATTGACCGCGCTCGTGCTGGCCGCGCTGCTCGCCGGGTGCGGCTCGAGCCGGGCCTCGCGCACGCCCACGCTGGCCGACGTGCCGCTCGTGACCGGCGCCAAGGTGGCGGCGCAGGTTCGTCGGTGCGACACCGGCTCCAACGCGTATTGCGCAATCGAGTTCGTGGTTCTCGATCCGCTCTACAAGTCCTCCGATCAGCTCACGAAGGACGAGGCGCACCAACTGCGGAAGTCCGGCTGGTCGATCGCCAACGGTGACACCGGCGTCGAGAGCGCGGCGAACTCGCCCAGCCACGGACTGAGGGTGACGTATGCCAGCGCGATGAACGACCTGCGCGGGGTCGACCTCGGCTGGATCAGGCGGCCGCGCACGATCACGCTCGCGCTCTCGAACACGATGTTCGACCGCTCGGCGGCGATGTCGATGATGCTCGAGGTCGGAGCTTCTTAGCTCAGGAAAAGGCGCCGGTCGGGCCCGACCGAGATCGCCCGCCGGCCGGCGAGCAGGTCCCGCAGGTCGGCCCCGACCAGCTCCGAGCGCCAGCCCACGAGCGTGCGCACATCGGGCTCGGGGTCGTGGCGGCGGGCGGCCGCGATGATCAGCTCCAGCTCGTTGCGCGACGCGATCAGTTCGTATGCGAGCCCCGCCTCCTGCGCACGCGCGCGCAGCAGCGCCTCGGCCAGGACGACCAGCGGCACGTCCTCGGGCTCGGAGCGACCGCGTGGCTCATCGCGAGGGATCGGCTCGGCCTGCACGCCGACCGCGATCGCCTCGAGGATGGCCGGACCGCGCCGCCTGATCCCGGACGGGTGGATGCCCCGGATCTGCTCGAGCGCGTTCAAATTCGACGGATGGCGCTTGGCCAGCTCGACCAGTGCCGGGTCGGCCAGCACCGATCCGACCGGGCGGTCCTCCTGCGCGGCGGTCTGCTCGCGCCAGGCCGCCAGCTCACGGGCGACGGCGCGGGCGCGGGGATCGAGCTGCCCGATCCGCGGCAGCCGCTCCCACACCGCGTAGGGGTCGCGCTCGTCGGTGGCGGACTCGAGCCGCCGGCATTCCTCGCGGGCCCAGCCGAGGCGGCCACTGTCGCGCAGGCGACGCTGGATCTCATCGGCCAGCTCGAGCAGGTGCACGACGTCCTCCGCCGCGTAGCTGAGCTGCTCGGCGGTCAGCGGCCGGGCGTCCCAGCGCGTGTAGCTGGCGGTCTTGCCGACCCGCCGGCCGAGCATCGTCCCGAGCAGGTTCCCGTAGCCCGTCTGCGCGCTGCCGCCGGCGAAGCCGGCCGCGAGCTGGGTGTCGAAGATGTTCGTGATCTCGGTGTCCCAGACGCGGCGCAGGATCGCCACGTCCTGGCGGCCGGCGTGGAGCACGACTTCGATCGAGGGATCGGCGAGGAGCTGCGCGATCGGAGTCACGTCGGTCGACTCGAGCGGGTCGATCAGCGAGATGCGCGGCTCCTCAGCCCCGTCGCCGTCGACCGCGATCTGGACGAGGCAGAGCATCGCTCGGTAGCGCCCCTCGGACATGAACTCGGTGTCG
>DATAWZ010000133.1:0-6211 GCA_036266975.1 Solirubrobacteraceae bacterium | reverse complement strand
CCAGGCGAAGATTTGCAGCCGCGAAGCGGGAGCGGATTTGCAGGAGGTGCCACTAGGGCCTGTCCCGGTGGGGCTGCCGGTCGTGGCCGCGACGCGCTTCGTCGCGCCGCTGCGCGAGGGCGGCTCGCTGCCCGGCCTGCTCGAGGCCGACGACGCCGGATGCTACGTGGTCAAGTGGACCGGCGCCGGCCAGGGGCGCCTGGCGCTCGTCGCCGAGGTCATCGGGCACGAGCTCGCGCGCGCGGTCGGGCTGCGCGCGCCCGAGCTGGCGCTGGTGGAGCTCGACGCCCGGCTGGCCGACGCCGAGCCCGACCCGGAGATCCAGGACCTGCTGCGGGCGAGCGCCGGCATCAACCTGGGAATCGACTTCCTGCCCGGCGCCGGGCCGTTCGTGCCGCCCGGGCCGGGCGACGCCGCGTTCTCCCGGCTGGCGGCGGACATCATGTGGCTGGACGGGTGGCTGATGAACGTCGACCGCACGCCGCGAAACCCCAATCTGCTCTTGTGGCACGGCGAGTGCTGGCTGATCGACTTCGGCGCGGCGTTCTATCCGCAGCACCCGGCGGAGGACCTTGTTGCTCAGGCGGTGCGCGCCTTTCCCGCGTTGAGCGAGCATGTGCTTGCGCCCTTCGCCTCTGAGCCGCCGGCGGCTGCGCACGAGCGGCTGGCCGAGCGGGCGCGGGCGGCGATCGATGCGGCCGTCGCGCTCGTGCCCGAGGACTGGCTGGTCCGCCATCCGCGCGAGGCCTACTCGGGGTTCCTGCGCGAGCGGCTGCGCCTGGCGCCGTGGGTGACGCCGTGAGCGAGGCCTACCAGTACGCGCTGTGGCGGGTCGTGCCCGACGCCCTGCGCGGCGAGCAGCTCAACGTCGGCGTGGTGCTCTACAGCCCGCGGCTGCGCTTTCTGGGCGCCGAGGTGCGGCTGGAGGAGGCGCGGCTGCTGTTGGTTGCCCCCGGCCTTGATGTGGAGACGGTGCGCGCGGCGCTCGCGCTGCGGGCGGCGGTCGCCGCCGGGGCGCCGGACGGGGGCGAGCTCGCTTCGCTGCCGGCGAGCGAGCGCTTCGGCTGGCTCGTGGCGCCGGCGAGCACGCTCGTGCAGCCCGGGCCGGTGCACACCGGGCTGTGCGAGGACGCGGCGGCGACGCTGGCCCACCTCGCGGCGACGCTCGTGGGTAGCTGAGGGGCGGAGCGCTCGGCCGCGGTGCGCCGGTGGCTGGTCTGTCGTCCGTATGGGACGCAAAGCCAGCGCACGACGCCGCTCGCGCCCGGGTGTCAGCGCGCCGGCGGGCCGGCGATCGCCGGCAGCAGCCAGCGCCGCGCGTAGCGCTGCGGGCCGTCGGGGTCATCCAGGCCGAAGGTGCTCTCGGGGACGATGATCAGCGAGTGCACGGTGCGCACGACCAGCTCGGCGGCCTGCTCGACCTCCTCGGGCGGGAGCGTGCCCTCGGCGGCGTGCGCGAAGCGGTCGGCCACCCAGGCACGCGCGGTCACGAGGGCGGGCGCCTCGCGGGCCATGTGGCTCGCGAGCAGCTCGGGCTCGAAGCGGACCATCCGCTGCACGAGAGGATGGGCGCGCAGGTGTCGGTAGGCGAAGGCGAAGGTCTCGACCAAGCGCTCCTCGGGCGTCTCGTGCGACTCAGCCACGCGCTCGAGCTCGGCCAGGAAGCGCTCGGTCTCGCGCACGACGGCCTCCTGGATCATCGCCTGCTTACCCGAGAAGTAGCTGTAGAGGGTCACGCGCGAGAGCTCGGCGCGCTGGGCGACGTCGTCGACGGTGACCTTGCGCATGCCGTTCTCGACGATGCACTGGACCAGCGCGTCGAGGATGCGATCGCGGGTCGGGGACTCGACGGCGGCGGAGCTCATGTGACGCACTTTACACTCTCAGCCAAATCTGTTAAGTATGTTACCTGAGAGAGAACGACGCCCCGATCTTGCAGGAGGCAACCTGATGAGCACCGTCGAAGCCGAGCATCCGCCCGTCGCGACCGCAACCTCGCTCGTCGGCGAGGTGGCCCCCTCCCCCGCCGGCCCCGCCCAGCCCGAGGACCTGAGCCTCCCCGCGCCGCCGCGGGTCGCGCTCCCGCGCACGGCGCAGATCCTGCGCATCAACCAGCGCCAGCTCGAGTTCGTCTTCCGCTGGCGGCGCGAGCTCGGCGAGACCTTCCAGTTCGACGGGATCGTGCGCGGCACGCCGACGATCACCTGCCACCCCGATCACGTGCGCTCGCTGTTCAAGGCCGACCCCAGCATCGCCCCCTCGATCACCGCCGAGTCGCCGCTGAAGCCGGTCGTCGGCCCCAACTCCGTGCTCACCGCCAACGGCCCGCGCCACCTGCGTCAGCGCAAGCTGCTGCTGCCGCCCTTCCATGGCGAGGCGATCGAGCGCTACTCCCAGATGATCTCCGAGGCGACCGAGAAGGAGATCGACCGCTGGCCGGTCGGCGCCCCGGTGCAGCTCGCGCCGCGGATGCAGGCGATCACGCTCGACGTGATCATGGCCGGGATCTTCGGCTTCGAGGGCGTGCCCAAGCGCAGCTCGCCCGAGTACCGCCTACGCCAGGTGGTCAAGCACATCGCCCAGGTCTCGACCTGGCCGGTCGCGCAGCTCGCCGAGCTGCTGAACCTCGGTCACGACGAGCCCGTCGGCCTGACCAAGCAGGGGGTCGCCCTGCTCGACGCGGTGACCTACCCGATCATCCGCGAGCGTCGCCGGGTGTCCGACCTGCAGGAGCGCACCGACATCATGTCGCTGATCATGCGCGCCCGCACCGAGGACGGCGAGCCGCTCTCGGACCGCGAGCTGCGCGATGAGCTGCTCACGCTCGTGCTCGCCGGCTTTGAGACGACGGCCAACTCGTTGGCCTGGACGTGGGAGCGCCTGGTGCGCTTCCCGCAGGCCCACGAGCGCCTGCGCGAGGCCGTGCGCACCGACGCCGACGACAAGGCCGAGCAGATCGAGGCCGTGATCGTCGAGGCGATGCGCACGCGCCCCGTGATCCCCTCGATCGGGCGGCGCGTGGCCGTCCCGTGGCGCCTGGGCGGCTACGTCGTCCCGGCCGACACGCCGATCATCATGTCGATCGCGCTGCTGCACCACCGCGAGGACCTCTACCCCGACCCGTTCGCCTACCGCCCCGAGCGCTGGCTGGGCCGCAAGCCCGGGACCTACGAGTGGATCCCGTTCGGCGGCGGCACCCGGCGCTGCCTGGGCGCCGCGCTGGCCATGGCCGAGCAGCGCGTGGTCCTGGAGGCGATGGTCCGCCGGCTGGACATCGAGCTGGACCCGGCGGCGCCCGAGCCCGAGCGGGTCGTGCACCGTAACGTGACGATGATCCCGCGCGGCGGCGCGCGGGTGATCATCCGCTCGCGTCGCTGAGCGCGCGCCCGAGCAGGGCGAGCGCGGCGGCCGCGAAGGCGGCCATGTTCGCCTCGCGGTCGTCCGAGCCGGTGAGCACGTGCTCGGTGAGCAGCAGCTCGCCGGGGCCGGCCACCGCCAGCCAGGCGTGGCCGGACGGATCGCCGTAGCGGTTCCCGCTCGGCCCGCTGGCGCCGGTCTCCGCGACGGCCCAGTCGGCGCCGAGCTTGGCGCGCGAGGTCCGGGCCAGGAAGCGGGCGAACGGCTCGGAGGAGCTGCGCGTGTCCGGCGGGATCTCGCCGATCTGCGCCGCGATGCCCTCGAGGCTGTAGATGATCGTGCCACCCAGGTAGTAGCGGCTCGCGCCCGGGATGGCGAGCAGCGCCGCGGAGATCAGCCCGCCGGCCGAGGACTCGGTCACGGTGATCTTCTCCCGGCGGGCGAACAGCCGCTCGGCGATCGGCGTGGCGTCGATCACGCGCTCACCGCCAGCTCGGCGAGCATCATCACCATCTGGGTCGGCTCGTCCAGGGCGCCGCGCACGCGCCGATCACCGAGCACGCGCGCCCCGCCGCGCGTGTCGAGCTCGAGGTCGGCGAGCGCCGCGAGCGCCTGGGCCAGGCGGTCGGGATCGCTGCGGCGCGCGTCGGCGATGAAGCGCTCGGCCGCCTTGGGTGGCATCCGCAGCCCCCGGCTGATCGCCGAGGCGGGCTCGCCGGCCGCCAGCCGGCCGGCGACCTCGAGGGCCAGACGCAGCCGCTGGGCCATCCAGTAGCTCATGCCGCCGAGCCGCTCGCCCTGGTCGCGCAGGGCCAGGAAGGTGCGCAGCGCGGCGGTGCCGTCGCCGGCGGCCGCGGCGTCGGCCAGCGCCCACACCTTGCGCTCGCAGGAGTGCGCGGCGGCCCCCTGGACGTCCTCCTCGTGCAGCGTCGCGCCGGGGTCGAGCTCGAGCACGAGGCGCTCGATCTCGCGCAGCAGCCGCTGCTGACGCTCGCCGACCTGCGCCACCAGCGCGCGCGCCGCGCCGGCGTCCATCGTCAGGCCGAGCCGCTCGGCCTGCGAGCGCACCCACGCGGGCAGCTCCCAGGGCTTGACCGTCCCCTCCTCGGCGACCTCCCCGCCCGCCTTCTTGACGAGCCCGTGCAGCGCCTTGGGCGCCTTGGCCCGGCCCTCCTCGCGAGCGAAGAAGGCGACGGTGGTCTCCGGCGGCGGGGTCTGCAGCACCGGCACGAGGTGGCTCTCGACCTGGGCGTCGGTGTAGCGCTCGGCGCCCTCGACGATGACGATCCGGTGCCCGACCGACAGGGTCATGGCCGACAGTGCGAGGCCCACCGCCTCGGCGCTCCCCGCGTCGCCCTCGAGCACCTCGTAGCCGCCGGCGCCGACCTGGCTCTCGGCCAGCGCGCGCAGGTTGGCGCGGCGCTCGGCGATGCGCCCGTGGTCATCGCCATGGATCAGGTAGGCGGGCTTCAGCGCGGGCATCGCGCGGGAGTGTAGGCGCCCCGGCCGACGGGTATGCGCCGCCTGCATGCTCCGTGTCAGGCAACCGGCCGTCGCCATCGCCCTGAGCGCCGCCGCGCTCGGCGGCGCGACGCTGGCGCACGCCGACGCGCCGCTCGGGCTCTCCCGGTGCGCGAAGGCGACCGAGCGCGAGGAGAGCACCCGCCCGCGCCTGCTGCACAGCCCCGCCCCCGCCGCCCTGCGCTCGCTGCTGGGCGTCCTCGAGCGCCCGGCCACGGCGGCCGACGCGCTGCCGCACAGCGCGATCCCCAGGGTCGGCTTCACCAAGCTGTGGGTCGCCTCGGCGCGCCTGCTCGCCACCGAGGGCGGCACGCGCTACTTCGTGCTGCCGGTGGTCGCCGCGGCGGCCGTACCGCGTGCGTGCAAGGTCGGGGTGCCCGCCTCCGAGCTGCGCCCGCTCGAGCGTGCCGCCCGCGCCCAGGCGCGCGGCGCGCTGAGCATCGTCCCCGTCGGCGCGCCCGAGGGCGTCGGCGCCCCGGGCCCGGCGACCCGCGCGGAGATCCTCGCCGGGGACCCGTTCATCGCCCCGCAGGGCACGAGCCACAGCGGCCCGGCCTACGGGCTCGTCCCCAATGGCGTGGCCTCGCTGACGATCGGCGGGCCGGTCGGCCCGCCGGTGAGCGCCACGGTCACCGACGACTTCTTCTACACGACCGTCCGGTTCGCCGCCAAGGCGGGCGAGCAGCGCTTCACCACACGCTGGCTGGCGGCCAGCGGCGCGGTGATCAAGACGTTCGCCACGCCGGCGCCGGTCTCGTAGGAGAGGCCCTCGGGAGCGAGGTCAGGCCGGTGGCTGCGGCGAGAGTCGCAGCTGGTGGAGACGCTCGCGCAGCGGAAGGACCGCCCACGTGACGATCAGCATCGCAGCGGCGAGCAGGCCGATGACGACGACCACGGCGGTGGGGAACATGACGTCTCCGACGAGCACGACGACGCCGACGAGCGCGACGGCGAGTACCGCCATCCCGGCGATCGTGAGCCGGTTGGCGATCAGGACGAGCGCGAACTTGTCGCCCGTCGTGCGCATCCTCCCGACGAAGTGCTCGATCGGGTGCGGGGTCACGAGCGCGAGGTAGTCGGCCGCCGCCGCGAAGTCGTGCGCCTCGACGTGATCCTCCCAGCGCAGCGGCGTACCCGGCAACGGCGTGCTCGCCGACATCGCCCAGACTACCCGCCGATCGCTCTAGTGGTGCCTCCGGTAAATCCGGTCGTCGATTCGCGAGCGAAAATCGAGCATGGCCAGGACGCAGGGAGCCGGAACAGCAGCGCTATCTCGGCTCCCGAGGACGCCGCCAGGCGAAGATTTGCAGCCGCGAAGCGGGAGCGGATTTAC
>DATAWZ010000132.1:0-5488 GCA_036266975.1 Solirubrobacteraceae bacterium | reverse complement strand
GTCGTCGATTCGCGAGCGAAAATCGAGCATGGCCAGGACGCAGGGAGCCGGAACAGCAGCGCTATTTCGGCTCCCGAGGACGCCGCCAGGCGAAGATTTGCAGCCGCGAAGCGGGAGCGGATTTGCAGGAGGTGCCACTAGACGGACAGACGCCGCGTGGCCCGCACGACGGTGCCGCCGGGCGCGCGCTCGACCTGCAGCCGCTCGGAGAGCTGGTCGAGCAGGCACAGCCCCCAGCCGGGCCGGCTGGCCTCCTGTGGCCGCCACTCGCCGTGGTCGGCGACCTGCAGCCACACCTCGCCGTCGCGCAGCTCGAGCGTGACGATCAGCGACCCGGGACCGTCGGGATAGGCGTGGCGCACCGCGTTGCTCGCCGCCTCGCTGACCATCAGCTTGAGGTCCTCGACGTCCTCCTCGGCGACGCCGTGGCCTTCAAGCCAGGCGGCGGTGCGATGGCGAGCCGCGCCGATCGCCGACGGAACTGCGGCCAGGTCGAGTTCGAGGTGGCTTCGGTCGGCCACCGCGAGCGGTGCCTCGGTGACCGTCTGGGCCGCGCCCGACGGGGACACCACACGCACCGGAACAGGATCCGGAGTTCCCCCTTCGGACGAAGTCATCACCGGCAATCGGTTCCTCCTATGAGAGCCGGCGGCCCTGCGCCGCCGGCGGCTGATCATCACGCCTCCATCAAATAACCGCTCATTTCCGGGAATACCCCTCGCAGAATCGGGGCAAACCGGCGAAGGTCAGCAGCCGGGCGGATCGGGTGAGATCGGCGGCGCCCGGGGACCAGAACAACGGCGTCGGCAGGCGGAAGATCCGAGTGCGCACGCAGTCGAACATTCGTGGCGACTCCTGGGTCAGCTCGCGGGCGAGGAACGTGGCCACCTGCCGGGGCCAGGAGGTGTTCCTGTCGAGCGCCGGCGCTCGGCAGGGCGTGCTCGCGTCATGTGGGCCAGGCAGGATTCGAACCTGCGCCTGTCGGGTTATGAGCCCGCTGCTCTCACCGCTGAGCTACTGGCCCGGGCGCGCTCACGGTACACGCCGGCGCGGCTGCCGCGCCCCGGCCTTGCTCGGTGGTGTCCGGCCGCGCTCGAGTCAGTGAAGCGCGAGCGCGGGCGCCTCGGCCGGCGCGGCGCCCCGCTCGCCGGTCACCCGCAGCGCGACGCGCACGATCGTGCCCCGCCGCACGCCGATCGACAGGCTCACCGTCAGCTCGCGGCCGTGCTCGCCCAGGACCTCGACGCGACCGGACAACAGCACGGTGCCCGCGGCCTCGATCAGGCCCAGCGCCGTGAAGCGCGCTCCGCGCATCAGACCCTCGAGCTCGGCGCGCAAGCGGCCGGCGATCGCCGGCGCCAGCGGACTCTCGGGCGCGTCGAGTCCCTCGGCCGACAGCTCGACCTTCTCGTCGACAAGCGCGAGCACGCCATCCAGGTCGTGCCCGTTGAACGCACGGACGAGGCGCGAAACGATCTCTGCGTCGGTCAATTCTCTCTCTCCTCCAACGCGCCACAACGCGCGTCGAGATGACCATACCGCCTTCGCTCTACCCGGACCATACTTCCGTGACTCGGACCGATGCTGCTTTGATACCGGGCGATGACAACGCGCGCAGCGATCGTGACGGGGGCGTCGAGCGGTATCGGGCTGGCGATCGCGCGCGTGCTCGCGCAGGAGGGCCACGCGGTGACGATGCACGGCCGGCGCGAGGAGAAGCTCGACGCCGCGGTTCGATCGCTCGCCGCCGAGGGGTTCGAGGTCAGCAGCGTGGCCGGGAACGTCGCCGAGGAGGACGCCGTACGGGAGCTGGTCGCCGCGCACGAGCGGCGGTACGGCCGCCTGGACGTGCTGGTCAACAACGCCGGCGTGGGCATGGGCCAGGCGGCGGGCGAGATCGTCACCCGCCACCTCGACACCCAACTCGCCGTGAACCTACGCGCGCTCATCCTCTGCTACCGCGAGGCGATGCCCCTGCTCGAGCGCGCCGGGACGCAGGACGGCGCGCTGGTGATCAACACCGCGTCGATCACCGGCAAGCGCGGCGTGCCGTGGCTGTCGGTCTACTCGGCGACCAAACACGGGATCGTCGGCTACACCGAGTCCATGAATAAGGAGCTGGCCACGCGCGGGATCCGTTCCTGCGCCCTGTGCCCCGCGTTCGTGGATACGGCAATGACCGATTTCATCAAGGGCGAGGTCGCTCCCGCGGAGATGATCACCGCCGCGGACGTGGCCGAGGGGGTGCGCTTCCTGCTGCGCCTCTCGCACCGCTGCGTCGTGCCCGAGATCATCTTCGAGCGCCCGGGGGCCGAGACGTGAGCCCGCGGCGCGGCGTGGCCGCGGTCGGGGCGAGCGCGGTGTGCGCGCTCGCGCTCAGCGCGTGCCACCAGCCCGTGTACCTGAACCCGAAGGGCGAGGAGCAGGCGCTCATGCGGGTGATCGACGCCACGCCCAAGTACCGGGGGAAGATCAAGAGCATCTCCTGCCCGAGCAACTACCCGCCGGACAAGGGCAAGCCCTACACGTGCTCGGCCGTGGCGACCGACGGGACCAAGGGACACGTCGTCGGGGTCCAGTCCGACAACAAGGGCAACCTCGACGACGTGCAGTTCGTCAAGTAGTCGGGGGCCCGCACGGGCCGGCCCGGCCTCAGACGAGCTCGAACTCGTGCTCGCTTGTGCCCCCATGCGTGCGCTCGAGCCGGCGATGCTCCTCCAGCAGCGCGTCGCGCTCGGCCTGCACCCGCGACAGCGCGCGCTCGTAGTCGTCCAGCCGGCGGAATACGCGCGTCCAGGCCCAGCCGCCGCGTTCGCGCAGCTCGTGCGAGCGGTCCGGATCGCCGGGGCGCACGCGGCCCGAGTCGCGCCGCACCCGCTGGGCGGGCCGGCGACGCTGCGCCTGAAGCGCCTTGTGATCGGCGATCGCCTGCTGCAGGTCGGCGTGCTCCTCGGCGAGCAGGCTCGCCTCGAGGTGGGCGATGAGGATGTTCAGCTCGCGCCGCGTGGCGCGCCGGGCGCGTCCGCGCGCGTCGGTGAAGCGATCCCAGGACTTGGCGAAGCTCAGGAAGCTCGTGCGCCCGCCGCAGCGATGGGCGGCGAGCATCGGGCAGATGCCGCGACGGTCGGTGTAGGCGCCGACGATGATCGCGTTCGAGCGAACTCCGTCGAGCATCGCCAGCCGCGTGTTGGTCGGCAGGCAGTCGATCGACCGGCGCAGAGCCTCGATCTTGTTGAGCGTTCGGCGGCGTGACATAGGCTGTTGGGGGCTGCCACCCGCGCAGGGCAGCGGCGGCGCCGAGTATAAGCGCGACCTCTCGCCGCGCCACCGATTCCCTGCCGGTGAAAGGAGAATTGCACGATGAAGCTCGGCGTCCACGTCGGTTACTGGGGTCTCGGCCTCTCCAGCGGAGATCAGCTCGCGATCGTGCAGGAGGCCGAGCGGCTCGGCTACGACTCGGTGTGGACGGCCGAGGCCTACGGCTCGGACGCGGCCACCGTGCTGGCCTGGCTCGCGGCGCAGACCACGCGCATCCGCCTGGGCGCCGGGATCTTCCAGATCCCGGGCCGCAGCGCGGCGATGACCGCGATGACCGCCGCCACGCTCGACCAGCTCTCGGGCGGGCGGATGATCATCGGCGTGGGTACCTCGGGCCCGCAGGTCTCCGAGGGCTGGCACGGCGTGCGCTTTCCGCGCATGCTCGCCCGCACCCGGGACTATGTGGCCGTAGTGCGGATGGCTCTCAGCCGCGAGCCGGTGATCTACGAGGGCGAGACGCTGCAGCTGCCGCTCCCGGACGGCCCGGGCAAGCCGCTGCACCTGACGATCGCGCCCGTCCAGGAGCAGATCCCGATCTACCTGGCCGCGATCGGCCCGCGCAACACCGAGCTGGCCGGCGAGATCGCCGACGGCTGGATGCCCACCCTGTTCTCCCCCGAGCACGTCGCGGACTTCCGCGCCCTGCTGCAGACCGGCGCGCAGCGCACGGGCCGCGACCTCAGCGGCCTGGACATCGCCCCCACCGCGCAAGTGTGCGTGAGCGACGATCTCGCCGCGGCGCGCGAGAAGATGCGCCCGTTCCTGGCCCTGTACATCGGCGGCATGGGCTCGCGCGCGCAGAACTTCTACAACCGGGTGGTCGCCGGCTATGGCTTCCAGGACGCCGCGCAGACCATCCAGGACCACTACCTGGCGCGCCGCTACGACGACGCGATGGCGGCGATCCCCGACGAGCTGATCGACACCGTCAGCCTGGTCGGGCCGCGCGACCGCGTCCGCGAGCGCCTGCGCGCCTACCGCGAGGCCGGGGTCGGCACGCTCGTGGTCACGCCCGTCTCGTTCGATCGCGGCGAGCGCATCGTGCAGCTGCGGCACATCGCCGAGCTCGCGGCCGACTGACGTCGATGGCGGACGGCGCCGGCGCGCCCTCACGGCTGCGGTTCCTCCTGGGCGCCTTCGGCGACCCCGGTCATGCGTTCCCGATGATCGCGCTCGGCCGCGAGCTGGTGCGGCGCGGCCACGAGGTGCATCTGCAGACCTGGCGACGCTGGGGCGAGGAGGCACGCGCCGAGGGGATGCGGTTCGCCGCCGCGCCCGAGTACCCGGTGTTCCCGCGCATGGACGAGCCGCTGCGGCCGTACGAGGCGGTCGTGCCGGCCACGCGCGAGACGCTGCCGTTGGTCGAGGCCGTGCGCCCGCACGCGGTGGTCGCCGACGTGCTCACCCTCGCCCCCGCGCTGGCCGCCGAGCTGTGCGGGGTGCCCTCGGCGACGCTGATCCCGCACGTGCACCCGGACATGGCCGCGAGCGCACCGGTGTACTCGCTCGGGGCGCGCCTGCCTCGTACGCTCGCCGGGCGCACGCTGTGGACCGGGCTGCACCAGATCACCCGGGGCGGCCTTCGCCGCGGCCGGCGCGAGCTCAACGAGACGCGCCGGCGGCTCGGGCTGGCGCCCGTCGATCGGCTCCTGGGCGGGATCAGCGGCGAGCTCGTGCTCGTAGGGACCTTCCCCCAACTCGAATACCCACGCGCGTGGCCGGCGCACGTGCACGTCGTGGGACCGCTGCTGTGGGAGCCGCCCGCCCAGGCCGAGGAGCCGCCGCCGGGCGAGGGCCCGGTCGTGCTCGTGGCGCCCTCGACCTCGCAGGATCCCGAGCAGCGGCTGCTGCGCGCCGCGCTCGAGGGCCTCGGGCCGATGCCCGTTCGCGTCTTGGCGACGTGGAACCGGCGGCTGCCTTCGCGGGCGCTGCCACGCCCGGCCAACGCGCGGGTGGTCGAGTGGCTCTCCTACGCCCGGTCGATGGACGCCTGCGACGTCGTCGTCTGCCACGCCGGGCACGGCACGGTGGTCCGAGCGCTGGCCAGCGGCTGTGCCGTCGTGGCCTGTCCGGCCGCGGGGGACATGAACGAGAACGCCGCGCGCATCGACTGGGCCGGCGCCGGCGTGCGTCTGCCGCGCCGGTTCGCGACCCACCCGCGCGCGGTTGC
>DATAWZ010000131.1:0-8854 GCA_036266975.1 Solirubrobacteraceae bacterium | reverse complement strand
CAACGACCTCGGCGGCGAGTACTACGCCCGCCGCGACCCCGAACGCCAAACCCGGCGCCTGGTCGCCCAGCTCCAACGCCTCGGGCACACCGTCACGCTGCAGCAGGCCGCGTAGTGCTCGGACGTTATTTTCCCACTAGGAGGGTGGCGCAGCCGGCCGGAGGCCGGCGAGCCGGGCCCCTCGCTTTTTAGACTACGAGGGTGGCGCAGCCGGCCGGAGGCCGGCGAGCCGGGCCCCTCGCTTTTTCCCTCACGAAGGCCGAAGGCCGATCACCGGACGGAGCAGCCCGCCGGGGGCGGGCTCGGCCACCGCGACCACGCCCCGCTCGTCGAGCAGCACGACCGGCCCGTCCCGCTCGCCCCCCGGATCCGGGACCGGCGAACCGTGGGACGCGCGACGCGCCGGGTCCCCGGTGAGCTCCACTGAGGGGATAAAGGATGTAAGTGCCTGCTGCAGGGTGAGCGCTGAGTCGCACCAGGAGGGTGGCTGGTCTGACCGCGGTGGAGCGATCGCCTCGCTGACCCGGAACGGCCCGATCGCCGTGCGGCGCAGCTGCTCGCAGTAGGCGTCGCCGAGGTCGGCGATCAGCGAGCGCACGTAGGTCCCGCTCGAGCACTCGATGAGAAAGGCCGCGCGCTCGCCCGCGCGCCACTGCTGCTCGAAGCGATCGACGTGCACGACGCGTTCGGGCATCTCCACCACCTCGCCCCGCCGGGCGAGAACGTAGGCGCGCTCGCCGTCGACGTGCACCGCCGAGTAGGCCGGCGGGCGCTGTCGCACCTCGCCGGTGGGCAGCGGCGGTGGGTCGGGCGGGATCCGCCCGGTGAGGGTGATCTCCCCTTCCGGGTCGCCGGTGCTCGAGCTCGCCCCCAGGCGGGCGACCACTTCGTAGCGCTTGGGCAGCGCCATCAGCAGGCGCTGCAGGCGCGCCGCGCGTCCGATCAGCACGAGCAGCAGCCCGGTGGCGAACGGGTCGAGCGTCCCGGCGTGACCGACCCGGGGCCGCCCGCCGCCGCGCCGGCGCCCGCCGGGCTCCGGGGGCAGCGTGCGCCGTACCGCGGCGACGACGTCGTGCGAGCTGCAGCCGGCGGGCTTGTCGCAGAGCAGGACCGCGTCCACGCGGCGTTCAGGCGACGGCCGAGGCCTCGAGCTGGGCGGCCATCGCGCCGCGCAGCGCGTCGGCGATGTCGTCGAGCGCCAGCTGCGTGGAGAAACCGGCCGCCCGCGGGTGCCCGCCGCCGCCCAGGGCGCGGGCGATCGCCGAGACGTCGACCCCCTCGTCGGAGCTGCGCAGCGAGACCTTGCGCGCCGCGCCGCGGTCGCGCCCGGCGACGTCGCGCACGAGCGCGGCCACCCGGGTGCCGCGCACGGCCCGCAGGTGGTCGATGAAGCCCTCGCTGTAGCTGTCCTCGGCGCCGGCGGCCTCGAAGTCCTCGGCGTCCAGCCAGGAGATGGTCAGCCGGCCGTCGTCGTAGCGACGCACGTGCGCGAGCGCGCGGCCGAGCAGCTGGATCTTCGCGTAGGGCACGTCCTCGTACAGGTGCCGGTAGATGCTCTGGACGTTCACGCCGGTGGCGATCAGCTCGGCGGCCATGCGGTGGGCGCGCGGGCCGGTGTTGGAGTACATGAAGCGGCCCGTGTCGGTGACCAGGGCCACGTAGAGCGCGTCGGCCACCGAGCCGACGGGCTCGACCGCGAGCTCGCGCATGAGGTCCCAGACGATCTCGGCGGTGCACGAGGCGCTCGGGACGACCAGGTTGACGCTGCCAAAGCGCGTGTTGTCGTGGTGGTGGTCGACGTTGATCAGGTGGGCGCCGTCGCGCAGGACCGCCGCCGGGTTGCGCTCGATGTTCCCGCAGTCCAGGAAGATCACGGTGCGGTCGCTCACGTCGCCCGGCAGGTCGGTGGCGATCTCCTGCAGCGGCAGGAAGCGGTACTCCAACGGCAGCGGGAGCTCGTCGGCGTCGAGGAACATCAGTGCGTCCTTGCCGAGCGCGGTGAGCACCCCGTGCATGGCCAGCAGCGACCCGAGCGCGTCGCCGTCGGGGTTCTCGTGCGTGACCAGAACGAAACGGTCGCTGCCGCGGATCAGCGCCAGCACCTCCTCGCGGGCGGTGATCTCCGCGGCGGTCACTGCCCGAGCAGCCCCTCGATGCGCAGCGCGCGGTCGGTCGTGTCGTCGTAGGCGAACTCGAGCGTGGGCGTGCGCTTCAGGCGAAGCTCGGCGGCGAGCCGGCTCTGCAGGTGCCCGTGGGCGTGCTCGAGCGCCTCGAGTGCGTCGACGCGTCGATCCTCCGGGCCGAGCACGCTCACCCAGACGCGAGCGTGGCGGAGATCGGGGCTGGTCTTGACGGAGGTCACGGTCACGAATCCGATTCGCGGATCGTGGAGCTCCCCGGCCAGCGCGTCGCCGAGCACCTGGCGGACAGCCTTGTCCACCCTCCTCATCCGCGGCACGGTCATCCTACCCCTCGCCGCAGGTCGGGATCGCTTCTGCGGACGCCTCGGCTAGAGCTCGCGCTCGACCTGGCGGGTCTCGTACGCCTCCAGGACATCTCCCTCCTTGAGATCCTGAAAGTTGGTCAGCGTGATGCCGCACTCGAAGCCCGAGGTGACCTCGCGGACGTCCTCGTTGAAGCGGCGCAGGCTGGCGATCGTCGTCTCGTAGATCACCGTGCCGTCGCGGACCACGCGCACCTGCCCGCCGCGCGTGACGTGGCCGTCGGTGACCTGGCAGCCGGCGATGACCCCCACCCGCGAGGCGCGGAACAGGGCACGAACCTCGGCCTGGCCGACGACGCCCTCGACCTGGTCGGGCGCGAGCATGCCCTGCATGGCAGCTCGCAGTTCGTCGATCGCCCGGTAGATGACCGAGTAGGAGCGGATCTCCACGCCCTCGCGCTCGGCGAGCTGACGCGCGTCCTGGACGGGGCGCACGTTGAAGCCGAGGATCAGTCCGTTGGAGGCCGCGGCGAGCATGACGTCGGATTCGTTGATCCCGCCGACGCCGCGGTGGATCACGTTGACCGAGACCTCGTCCTGCGGGAGCTTGGCGATCTCGTCCTCGATCGCCTCCAGCGAGCCGGCGACGTCGGCCTTGATGACGATGGCCAGCTCCTGGACCTTGCCCTCCTGGGCGAGCTTGAAGACCTCCTCGAGCGACATCCGCCGGCCGGCGCGGCGCGCGAGGGCCTCGGTCTTCAGCCGGTTGGCGCGCTCGGCGGCGAGCTGTCGCGCGCGACGCTCGTTCTCGACGACGCGGACGAACTCTCCGGCCTCGGGCACGCCGTCGAAGCCGAGCACCTCGACCGGCTCGCCGGGGCCGGCGCGCTTGATGCGCGTGCCGCTGTAGTCCTGCATCGCGCGCACGCGCCCGAAGTGGGCCCCGGCGACCAGCGCGTCGCCGATGCTGAGCGTTCCGCGCTGGATGATGACCGTCACCACCGGGCCGCGACCGGGATCCAGCCGCGACTCGATCACGGTCCCGGACGCCTCGGTGTCGCGGTTGGCGCGTAGCTCCTCGAGGTCGGCGACGACCTGGATCGTGTCGAGCAGGTCCTCCAGGCCCTCGTGCGTCTTGGCCGAGACGTTGACGAACTCGGTGTCACCGCCCCACTCGGCCGGCTGCACGCCGCGCTGGGTGAGCTCGGTGCGCACGCGGTCGGGCTGCGCGTCGGGGCGATCGATCTTGTTGACGGCCACGACAATCGGCACGTCGGCGGCGCGCGCGTGGTCGATCGCCTCGTCGGTCTGCGGCTTGGCGCCGTCGTCGGCGGCGACAACGATCACCGCGATGTCGGTCACCCGCGCGCCGCGGGCGCGCATCGCGGTGAACGCCTCATGGCCGGGCGTGTCCAGGAAGGTGATCGCCTTGCCGCTGTGGTGCACCTGGTAGGCGCCGATGTGCTGGGTGATCCCGCCCGCCTCGCCGGCCGCCACCTCGGTCTCGCGGATCGCGTCCAGCAGCGAGGTCTTGCCGTGGTCGACGTGGCCCATGATCGTGACCACCGGCGGGCGCTCGACGAGGTCCTCCTCGGCGTCGTCGAAGGCCGGCTCGACCTCGACGTCGTCGGCGGCGTGGACGATCTCGACCTTCTTGTCGAACTCCTCGGCGAGCACGCCGATCGCCTCGTCGGAGAGGGTCTGGGTCAACGTGGCCATCTCGCCGAGCGTCATCAGCTTCTTGATCACCTCGGGGATGGGCACGGCGAGGTACTCGGCGACGTCCTTGACCGTGCTGCCCGAGTTGATCCGTACGACGTCCTCGGCGAGCGCGCCGGCGGGCGTGGCCTCGATCGGCTCGTCGTCGTAGACGCCGCGACGGCGGCGCCCGCGCCGGGGACGGCGCTGGGGCTGGTTGGCCGGGCCGGCCTGCTGACGGCGCGAGGCCTGCGAGTCGATCACCACGCGCCGACGGCCGCCGGGCCCGAGGTTGCCGGGCGCGCGCTCACCGGTTCGCGAGTCGCGGGTCGGTCGTACGCGCGCGTCGCCCCCTTGGTCGCCGCTTCCGTCGCCGGCGGGCGCCTCGGACGTCGCTGCGGGCGCACCCTCCGCGGCCGCGGCGGGCGCGTGGGCCACGGCGGCGGGCGGGGCCTCGGCGGGCGGCGCCGGCGCCGCCCGCTGCTCGGTCGGCGCCGGTGCGGCCGGGGCCTCGGCCGCCGGGGACGTGCCCCCAGCGCCGTTCGCGCCGATGATTCGCAGCGCGGCGGCCTCGTCGACCGAGCTGGCGGCCGCCTTGACGTCGAGCCCGCCCGCGCGCAGCTTGGTGATCAGCTCCTTGCTGGAAAGGCCGTGATCCTTCGCGATCTCGTGTACTCGTTTCTTTGACATCAGCGGTCGATTCTACGAGGAAGCGCCAAGCCCGACCGGCGCACGCAGCGCGCGCGAGAGCGCACGCCGGCGCTCGGCCTGCTGCAGGCAGGGGGCGGCGACGGCCTCGCCGTCGCGGCATAGATAGGCTCCGCGCCCGCCCAAGCGCAGCTCGCGGTCGAGCACCGCCTGCGGGCGGCCGTCCGCTCCCGGCCGGCACGTGACCCGCACCAGCTGCGTGCGCTCGACGACCCGTCCGCACCCCACGCAGCGACGTACCGGCTCGCGCGCGGTGGCGCTTGGCCGGGCTATGACCGCTGCTCCTCGGCGACCGAGCCGGAGGGCACGTCGGCGACGTTGTCGCCCTCGACCTGGGCCAGCGCCTGGTGGGCGTCCAGGCCGCAGTAGCGCGAGCCCGGGAGGGCCGCGTTGGGGCAACGTCGGCCGTTGGTGAGGATCGCCGCGCAGCGGCCGGAGACCTCTTCCTCCTCGTAGCCGTGCTCGGCCTCCTCGGCGGCGAACTCGGTCTCCGAGCGGATGTCCACGCGCCACCCGGTCAGGCGCGCGGCCAAGCGCGCGTTCTGGCCCTCGCGCCCGATGGCCAGCGAGAGCTGGTCGTCGGGGACGATCACCGTCGCCTGCTTGGCCTCGTCGTCGACGAGTACCTCGCGCACGCGCGCGGGGGACAGCGCCTTGGCCACGAAACGGGCGGGCTCGTCGTTGTAGGGGATGATGTCGATCTTCTCGCCGCGCAGTTCGGAGACGACCATGCGCACGCGCGAGCCACGCGGGCCCACGCAGGCGCCCACCGGGTCCACCCCGTCGGCGCGCGAGACGACCGCGATCTTGGAGCGGTAGCCGGGCTCGCGGGCGACGTTGGCGATCTCGACCAGGCCGTCGGCGATCTCGGGGACCTCGAGCTCAAAGAGCTTGCGGATCAGCTCGGGGTCGCGTCGGGAGACGATGATCGACGGGCCCTTGGTCGAGGGCGAGACCTCCTTGATCACGGCCTTGATGCGCTGGGAGTGGTCGTAGCGCTCGCCGTCGACCTGCTCGGACTTGGGCAGCAGCGCCTCGACCCGCTCGCGCAGCTGCACGAGCGTGTAGCGCGAGTCCGACTGCTGCACGATGCCGGTGATCAGCTCGCCGACGCGGTCGCGGTACTCCTCGAACATCATGTCCCGCTCGGCCTCGCGGATGCGCTGCAGGATGACCTGCTTGGCCGTCTGCGCGGCGATCCGGCCGAAGTCGTCGGGCGTGACGTCGCGCTCGTCGATCTGATCGCGGTACTCCTCGAACTTCTTGGGGTCGATCTCCGGGTCCTCGGGCTCGCGCATCTCGCCGGTCTCGGGGTCGATGACCGTGCCCTCGTCGATCGTCTCGACGATCAGGTGCGCCTCCAGGCGCTCGGGGATGATCAGCTCGATCACACGGAAGTCGGCGGTCTCGCGGTCGATCTCGACGCGGGCGTACTTCGCCGCGCCGGGCTGCTTCTTGTAGGCGGACAGCAGCGCGTCCTCGAGCGCGATCATCAGCTTCTCCGGTTCGATGCCCTTTTCGCGCGCGAGCGCGTGCATCGCGTCCAGGATCTCGCGTGACATGGCTAGTCCTCCAACAGGTTGCAACGACGGATGGCCGAGTACGGGATCGTCGCCATCCCGTCCGGCGCGGCCAGGGTGATGCCCGAGTCATCGGCGCCCAGCAGCTCGCCGGCGAGGCTCGCCTTGCCCCCCGTCCCCCCGTCGGTCATGCGCAGCCGCACGTGCCGGCCGACGTAGCGGCTGAAGTGCGCGGGCTTGGTCAGGGGGCGCTCCACTCCCGGCGAGGACACCTCCAGGCCGTAGCGCTCGCGCACGTCGCCGAGCTCCCGCGTGACGCGCTCGCACAGGTCCACGGTGACCCCGGCCGGGTGGTCGATGAACACGCGCACGGTCCCGCCGACAAGCTCGGCGAGCAGCACCTCGACGTCGGGCGCGCTATCGGCGAGCCGCTCCTCGATCTGTGCTTGCAGCGTGGTCATCACTCCCTCCTGACGCAAAAAAAAGCGGGCGGGCGCCCACTTTCGGTGCTGCAGCCGAGGCACATGCCACGGCTCGAAAGTCGTCCGTCGAGGATAGCACCGGACCCCCGGCGCGGGCACGCAATGACGGGTACGCGAGATGGGGAGAGGGGCCCGGCTCGCCGGCCCAACGGCCGGCTGCCCCACCCTCCAGACGGGATGGGGAGACGAGCCCGGCTCGCCGGCCCAACGGCCGGCTGCGCCACCCTCTAGGCTGCGCGGTCGCGGTCGCGCCTGGCGCGGTCGCGGTAGAGCCGATAATCGCTACGCTGCGGCTGAAGCGAGCACGCGAGCGCGAGCGGCTGACACGCCTCGCGATGGCGGCCGAGCAGTTGCATCGAACGGCCGAGGCAGAACAGCGCGTAGTCGTCCGTCGGCGCGCGCTGGGCGACCGCCTGGAACTCCTCGGCCGCCGCCTGATAGTGCTGGGCGTGAAACAGCGCCCGGCCGAGCAGCTCGCGGATCGACGTCTTCTCCGGCTCCAGATCGCGCGCCCGACTGAGCGGGATGATCGCCGCCTGATAGTCGCCGTGATCGAGCAGCTCCCGCCCGCGCAGAAACAGGTCGTAGACGTTGTCCATCACGTCTCTCATTTTAACTCTCGCGGCAGACCTTCGACCGCGTCGAGGACGCCCGCGGCGATGCCCCGCTTGTGGTCCCGCGCGAGTGCGCGCTCGCCCGTGCGCGTGACGATCGTCACTTCGTTGGCGTCGACCTCGAAGCCGATGTCCGGACGCGAGATGTCGTTGACCACGACGGCGTCCAAGCCCTTGGCCTCGAGCTTGCCGCGACCGTAGGCGACGGCGCCCTCGCCGGACTCGGCCGCGAACCCGACGATCCGCTGGCCGGGCCGGCGGCGCGCGGCGAGCGTGCTGATGATGTCGGTCGTCGGCTCGAGCTCGATCCGCAGGCCATCGCGGCCGTCCTTCTTGATCTTGCCCGCCTGCGGGTCGACCGGTCGGAAGTCAGCGACGGCGGCGGCCATCACGAGCACGTCGCAGTCCTCGAAGCGCTCTTCGCAGGCGTGCTGCAGCTCAGCGGCGGTCTGCACGCGCACGAGGGCGACGCCCTCGGGCGCCGCCACCTTCAGATTCGCGCCGATGAGCGTGACCTCGGCGCCGCGCGCCCGGGCCTCGGCGGCGATCGCCGCGCCCATCCGTCCGGAGGATCGGTTGCCCACGTACCGCACCGCGTCGATCGGCTCGCGCGTGCCGCCCGCGGTGACCAGGACGCGCACGCCGCGCCAGCGCCCGTCCGCCCCCGGCGCGCCCGCGAGCGCGGCCTCCAGGGCGGCGAGCAGCTCGGGCGGCTCGGCCAGCCGGCCCTCGCCCTGCTCACCGTGGGAGGCGAGCCGGCCCTCGCCGGGGCCGATGACCGTGGCCCCGCGCTCGCGCAGGCGGCGCATGTTCTCGACCGTCGCCGGGTGGCGCCACATGTGGTGGTTCATCGCCGGCGCGAGCAGCAGCGGACAGGTCGCGGCCAGGGCGGCGCTGGTGAGCAGATTGTCGGCAAGGCCGGCGGCAAGCTTGGCCAGCGTGTTCGCCGACGCGGGCGCGACCAGCATCACGTCGGCGTTGTGGACGAGTGCGAGGTGGCTGATCGGCGCGTGCTCGGGGACCGGATCGCCGGGATAGGCCCCGCGCGCGGGATCGGGCTCGAACTCGTCGAGCAGCACCGGCGCGCCGGTGAGCGCCGCGAACGAGGCGCTGCCGACGAAGCGCGTGCTCGTCGGCGTCTGCACCACGCGCACGGCGTGCCCGGCGCCGGTGGCCAGGCGCACCAGCTCCAGCGCCTTGTACGCCGCGATCCCACCGGTGACGCCCAGCAGGATCCGGCTCATGGGCCTAGTGGCACCTCCTGTAGATCCGCTCCCGCTTCGCGGCTGCAAATCTTCGCCTGGCGGCGTCCTCGGGAGCCGAAATAGCGCTGCTATTCCGGCTCCCTGCGTCCTGGCCATGCTCGATTTTCGCTCGCGAATCGACGAC
>DATAWZ010000130.1:0-20539 GCA_036266975.1 Solirubrobacteraceae bacterium | reverse complement strand
CCAACGCCTCGGGCACACCGTCACGCTGCAGCAGGCCGCGTAGTGCTCGGACGTTATTTTCCCACTAGGCGCACGACGCCCAGGCCGAAGGCGCCGCTCGCAGTCGCCCGGATCGCCCCGGCGACGAGCAGCTGCCCGTTGGACTCCTGGGCGAGCGCCGCGCCGCTGTAGGTCTGCCCCTTGCTCACATCGACGGTCCCGTTGCCCGTGCAGCTCGTGCTGCCGAAGCACGGGTCCGGCGCGCCGGAGGGCAGCAAGCGCGTGGCGGTGATGTAGATCGGGCCGAGCAGGCTCGCGTCCTCCTGTCCCTCGACGATCACGTCGCCGCCGGGCTGCACGATCGTCCCGGCGCCGGCGGACGAGGTCCCGGCCGCGACGGTCGCCACGCCGCCGGAGCCGAAGGCGGAGTCGAGCGCCCCGGGTTCTCCGAGCGCGGCCGGCGCAGCGAGAAGCCCGCAGCACGCAAGGCTGCCCAGCACCAGCGGGGCCCTCCCTCGAGCGATCACCACGGCTGAGAATATCGGCGGTCGCCGGGCCCGACTCGAGCGCGCAGTGCCTGCGCTCAGCGGCTGCGGTATGCGTCAGAGCGCCGGCAGCACCTCGGCCGTCGCCAGCCGCGTGACGTGCGCGCGCCGGTCAGCCGGCGCCGCGACGCTGAGCAGCACCCATTCGGCACCGGCGTCCTCGTAGGCCTTGATCTGCGCAACACACTCCTCGGGCGTCCCGCCGACGACGTACCGCTCGAACACCGACGGCGGCTGGCCGTAGGTGTTCGATGTGAAGGCCGCGGCCTCGGTCCTGGCGCGGTCGCCGTCCCGGTCGACGTTGATGAACACCATGACGGCGCCCGTCACCGGACGTCCCGCGGCCTCGCGCACGGTCGCCAAGCCGTCCGCGAACATCTCCGGCGTGACCATGTAGGGCAGCCACACGTCGCCGTAGCGGGCGACGCGGCGCAGCGCGGCGCCCTTGCGGCCGGCCAGCCAGAGCCGGGGCCCGCCCGGCTGCGCCGGCGGTGGCTGCAGCCGCACGCCCTCCAGCGTCGCCCAGCGGCCCTCGAAGTCGACCCGCTCGCCGGTGAACAGCGCGCGCAGGACGGCCAGTCCCTCGTCGGCTCGGGCGCCCCGCTCGGACACCTTGGCGCCGACGGCACTGAACTCCGCGGGGAACTCGCCGCCGAGGCCCAGCCCGAGCTCGAGCCGACCGCCCGACGCCACGTCGACGGTCGTCGCGATCTTGGCGATGACGGCCGCCGGGCACAGCGGCAGCAGCGTCACGCTGGAGATCAGGCGCACCCGCTCGGTCGCGCCCGCGGCGACGGCGAGCGCCGTGAGGGAGTGCTGGATCGGCACCCGCATGAAGAGGTGCTCGCCGCAGTGGACGCCGTCGAAGCCCGCCGCCTCCGCCTCGGCGGCGGCCGCCGCCGGATCATCGGCGAAGCCGATCGCGAGGCTGACCTTCATGCCTGCATCATGCAGGCGCGGACGCGTCCACGCGCGCAGCCACGCGCCCACCCACCTAATTCCGTCGGTCGACAAACCTTCTCGTAGCAGACGAGTATCATTTACGGCATGGCCGTCGATCATGCGCCCCCGTGCTTGAGCACCAACCTGAACTGGCTGCTCTCGCACGTCGGCTACGCGCTGGCCACCGAGACGGCGACGGCGCTCGCGCCGCTGGGGCTCGGCGCGCGCGGCTTCTGCGTGCTGGCCACGGCGTCGCAGGACGAGATGACCCAGGGCCAGGTGGCGTCGATGATCGGCCTGGACAAGACGACGATGGTCGTCACCGTCGATGAGCTCGAGCGCGCGGGCCTGGCCGAGCGGCGCCCCGCGAGCACCGACCGCCGCGCCCGGGTACTGCATGTGACCGAGGCGGGCCACGAGATGGTCGCCGAGGCGCAGCGGATCATCGAGGACGTGCAGGAGAGCGTCCTGGGCGCGCTGCCCGCCAAGGAGCGGGGCGCGTTCATGAGCGCCCTGACCACGCTCGCGTTCGGCCGCCTGGCCGAGCCGGTCTCCTGCCAGCCGCCGCTGCGGCGCCGCGAACCCCGCTGACGCGCCCGCACGCGCGAACGCGCGCACCTTCGTCTGCCTACAGCGATCCCCAGCTGGCGGCCATCCCGAAATACGATCCGTAGAAGATCATCTGGTAGAAAACTATCTGCTAGCGTTCCGTCCCGTAGCCATCAATCCCATCGAGGAGGCCGAGACGATGAGTGCAGAGACCGATCGCAGGCGCTGGATCGCACTGGTGGTGCTGTGCGCCGGGATGCTGATGATCGTCCTCGACCAGACGATCGTGAACGTCGCGCTGCCCTCGATCCAGCGCGAGCTGCACTTCTCGCCCTCGAACCTCGCCTGGGTCGTCAACGCGTACCTGATCGCCTTCGGCGGCCTGCTGCTGCTCGCCGGGCGACTCGGCGACCTGCTCGGCCGCCGGCGCATCTTCCTGGTCGGGCTCACCGTCTTCACCGTGGCCTCGCTGGTGTGCGGCCTGGCCCAGAGCCAGGACCTGCTGGTCGCGGCGCGGTTCGTGCAGGGCGCGGGTGGCGCGATGACCTCGGCGGTGATCCTCGGCGTGATCGTGACGATGTTCCCCGAGCCGCGCGAACAGGCCACCGCGATCGGCGTCTTCAGCTTCGTCGCCTCGGCCGGCGCGTCGATCGGGCTGCTCGCCGGCGGCGTGCTCACCCAGGCGCTCTCCTGGCACTGGATCTTCTTCGTGAACCTGCCCATCGGCGTCCTGACCGCCACGCTCGCGCTGCGGGTGATCGACTCCGATAAGGGCATCGGCCTGCGCGAGGGCGCCGACGTGCCCGGCGCGGGGCTCATCACCAGCGCGCTGATGCTCGCCGTCTACACGATCGTCAAGGCCTCGAGCTACGGCTGGGGCTCGGCCCGCACGCTCAGCCTGGGCGCCGTCGCGCTCGCCCTGCTCGTCGGGTTCGTCGTGCGCGAAGCGCGCGCACGGACGCCGCTGGTCCCGCTGCGGATCTTCCGCTCACGCAACGTCTCGGGCGCCAACGTCGCGCAGATGCTGATGGTCGCCGGGATGTTCGGGATGTTCTTCCTGGGCGCGGTCTACCTGCAGCAGGTCCTGCACTACGGCCCGCTGCGCGTCGGGCTCGCCTTCCTGCCGGTCGCGCTGTCGATCGGGATGCTCTCGCTCGGCGCGACCCCTCGCCTGATCATGCGCTTCGGCCCCCGCGCGACGCTGCTGCCCGGGCTGACGCTGATGAGCGCCGGCCTGGTCCTGTTCGCGGTCGACCCCGTCCACGCGCGCTACCTGCCCGAGTTGTTCGCGCCGCTGCTGCTGCTCGGCCTGGGCGCCGGGCTCTCGTTCCCCTCGCTGATGACGATCGCGATGTCCGGCGCGGCGCCCGGGGAGTCGGGCCTGGCCTCGGGCCTGGTGAACACCTCGATGCAGGTCGGCGGCGCGCTCGGGCTCGCGGTGCTCGACACGCTGTCGAGCACCCGCACGCGCGACCTGACGGCGCGCGGCATCTCGCACGCGAACGCCTACACCAGCGGCTTTCACCTGGCCCTGGCCATCGGTGCCGGCCTGGTCGCGGTGGCGATCGTCCTCGCCGCCGCGGTCCTCAAGCGAGCCCCAACCCCAGCGGCCCAGCCCGTCCACGCCACCGACGTGGCCTACGCCGAAGCGGCCTAACCGTCGGCCGGCAGCGCCAGCGCGAGCTGGCGGAACGCCCACGTGGGCTCGGGCGGCTCGCCGCGGACGCCGCGCCGCTCGAGGTCGAGCAGCGCCGCCTTGCGATCGAGGCCGCCGCCGTAGCCGGTGAGCGAGCCGTCGGCGCCGATCACCCGATGGCAGGGCACGACGATCGGCACCGGCGTGCGGCCGACGGCGGCCGCCGCCGCGCGCAGCCGATCCAGGCGCCCGAGCCGCGTGGCCAGCGTGCTGTAGCTGATCGTCGCCCCGTAGGGGATGGCCCTCAGCGCCTGCCAGACCGAGAGCTGGAACTCCGTGCCGGGCAGGTCGAGCTCGAGCTCGAAACGCTGGCGCTCGCCGGCGAAGTACTCGTCGAGTTGCTCGCACGCCTGGCGCAGCAGCGGCGACGCGGTCGAGCGGTCCTCACCAGCAGAGAACTCGCCGCCCGGGAAGTAAAGGCCGGTGAGGCCAGCCGCCCCCGCCCGCAGCGTGAGCGGCCCCAGCGGGCTCTCGTAGATGGTCAACTCCTGTTGTGTGCTCATGCCCGGTATGACGCTAGCGCCCGCGCAGGCGTGAGACCAGCACGCACTACTCGGCGTCATGGAAGATCACCCCGAGCGCGGTGCGCTCGCCGGCGGTCACGGTCGAAACGCCGTGGCGCACGGGGACCCGGGAAAAGCCGTTCGCACCCCGCTGGGGTCGTTCGCGGGTGGGAACGATCACGAAGGCGCCGCGCGGCGGGCGCACGACGTGGGCCCGGCTCTGCGCGCGCGGGCGCTGCTCGAGCAGCACCAGCTCGCCGCCCTGGAAGTCCTCCCCCGGGCGCGAGAGGACGGTGACGATCTGAAAGGGGAAGAAGACCTCGCCGTAGAGGTCCTGGTGCAGGGCGTTCCAGTCGCCCTCGCCGTAGCGCAGGATCAGCGGCGTCGGGCGGCGCTGCCCGGCCCGCACGCAACGCTCGAGCAGCTCCTCGTGCTCGAGCGGGAAGGTCGGGTTCTCGCCGCGCAGCCGCTGCGCCCAGTCGTTGGCGATCGGCGCCAGGTGGGAGTAGAAGGCGCCGCGCAGCGCGGCGATCGTCTCGGGCAGCGGATGGTCGAAGTAGCGGTAGCGCCCGGCGCCGAAGCGGTGGCGCGCCATGTCGATCGTCGAGCGAAAGCTCCCGCTCTCGAACAGATCGCGGAGCCGCTCGCACTCGCCGTCGCCCAGCAGCGGCGCGGTGATCGCCCACCCGTGCTCGTCGAGCGCCGAGCGCAGCGACGCCCAGTCGAGCGCGTCGACCCGCGCGCAGAGGTCGTCAACAAGAGAAGTCATACCCCACGATGACGACGACGCCCGTCGCTTCGTGAGACCTCAGGCCGGCGGGCTCGGCCCGATCTGCCGCTCGGTGCCGATCTCCATCACCGGGTGCGCGGAGGGCCGCAGCCAGCGCAGCACATCCAAGAGCCGCGAGAGCGGCAGCGCGATGCACCCCTCGGTCGCCCCGTACATCCAGCTGTGCAGGAAGATCCCCGCGCCCGGCGCGTCGGCGCCGGCGAGGACCGGGTCGGTGTTGAAGTCGATCACCGCGAAGTAGGGGTAGGCGTTCGTCTCGGTCCACAGCGCCTCAGACCAGGAGGCGAAGTCGGGCGTCTCGGCGCACGGGACGTGCACGAAGCGGCTGTACTGCGACGAGTAGGGGTCCTCGTCCCACCAGTCGCCGCAGACGAGGTGGTGGTAGGCGTAGTGCAGGCCGCCCGGGTTGGGCTGGTTGCCGTACATGGTCGCCCCGATCCCGTACACGCCGATCGGCGTGGCGTGGTCGCCCTCGTGCCGGTCGGCCGCCGGTACGAGGTGCCCCGAGCCGGTCTCCGCGCCCCACGGACCGAACACCGCCCGCCAGGGGGATGTCGCGCTCGTCCGCTGGTAGACGCGCATCGTGGCCAGGTAGCCGGGCGCCGGCGGATCCTCGGTCGGGCTGGAGACGACGATCAGCTGATCGGCGCTCGCCGGGATGGCAAAGCCTCGGCCGGCGAGCGCCGCGCGCGGCGCGGCCGGAGCGCCGAGGGAGACAGCCACGGCGGCGAGTGCCGCAAGGAGCGAGTGCCACAGGGCCACGACGCCGGACGGTAGCGCGCGCCCGCGCGCGCGGCTGCAGCTTCGCGCTCAGACCATGATCTTCCCGCCGGCGATGTCGAGGGTCACGCCGGTGATCCACGAGGACGCCTCGGAGGCGAGGAACAGCGTCGCGCTCGCGACGTCGCCCGGCTGGCCGATCCGCCGCAGCGGGAAGGACTCGGCCAGCTCGCCGCGCTGCTCGGCGGTCATCCAGGCGCGGATGCGGGCGTTCTCGATCGCCGACGGGGCGAGGCAGTTCACCCGGATCCCGGCCGGCGCGGCCTCGGTCGCCAGCTGGCGGGTGAACGCGATCACCCCTGCCTTGGCCGCGGCGTACGCCGCCGATGAGCCCGCCGGCTGGCGCGCGGCGGACGAGGACATCGTGATGATCGACCCGCTCCCGCGCTCGATCATCGCCGGCAGGAAGGCGTTCGTGGTCATGAAGGTCGTGGTCAGGTTGGACTCGACGACCTCGCGCCAGTGGGCAGCGGTCTCCTGCGCGGTCGGCACCGGCATCCCGTTGCCGCCGGCGAAGGGGAGCAGGATGTCCGGCACGCCCAGACGCTCGAGCACCGTCGCGGCCAGGCGCGCCACGTCGTCCGGCAGCGTGCAGTCAGCGAGCACGGCGAGCGCCCGCCCGCCGCGTGCGGTGACGCCCTGCACGACCTCCTCCAGCGCGGCCTCGTCGCGGCCGACGACGGCGACGGCGACGCCGGACTCGGCGAGCGCGCCGGCGGTGGCGGCGCCGATCCCCCGCGAGCCGCCGGTGACGACGGCGATCTTGCCGTTCAGGTCTGGATAGAGCATGGCGATGACCTCCTCAAAGAAAGTTCGGTATCAAAGCATTTGATACCGAACTTTCTGGTAGGCTGACAGGCATGCCTGCGCCCCCCACCCCGATCGGCCTTCACCTGGCGCGCGTCGCGCGCACCGTCAGCCGCGCGTTCGACCAGGCCCTCGCCGAGGCCGGCGGCTCACGCCCGATGTGGCTGGTGCTGCTGAACCTGAAGATCAACCCGACCGCCAACCAGCGCGAGCTCGCCGAGGCGGTCGGCATCGGCGAGGCGACCCTCACCCACCACCTCAGCGCGCTGGAGTCCGACGGGCTGCTCACCCGCCGGCGCGGCGAGAGGAACCGCCGCATCCACGTCCTCGAGCTCACCGACGCCGGCAAGGCGGCCTTCGTGCGCCTGCGCGACGCCGCGCTCGCCTTCGATACACGGCTGCGCGCGGGCCTGAACCCCAACGAGATCGAGACGGCCGCGCGTGTCCTGCAGCGCCTCGCCGACAACGTCGGCCCCGCCGAGGACCCAACGCCGCGGGCCGGCCTGATCGAAAGGACCCCCTGATGTCCCACCGCCCGCTGTCGCGCCGCATCCAGGCCCGGGTGATGCGCGTGGTCAACGTCCCGATGCGGCGCGTGCTCGCGCTGCCGGTGTCAACCCCGCTCGGCGAGCGGCTGATGCTCGCCCACATCGTCGGCCGGCGCAGCGGCCGCCACTACCGCCAGCCGCTCAGCTACGTGCGCGAGGGCACCACGCTGCTCACGCCCGGCGGCGGGAACTGGAAGCTCAACCTGCGCGAGGACGAGCCGGTGCGGCTGCGCCTCCAGGGGAGCGACGTGCAGGCGCGACCGGAGATCGTCAGCGACGCCCAGGAGATCGAGCGGCTGCTCGCGAGCATGGCGCGGGCCAACCCCGGAGTCGCGCGCTTCGCGCCCGCCGGCGACGGCCTGCCGACCGCCGTCCGCCAGGGCTTTCGCGTCATCCGCTGGCACCTGGACGCGGCATGAGGGCGTTGGCCTGCGCGTAGGGCACCGCGGCGGCGAGGAAGCCGCACGTCCCGTGCTGCGAGACCTCGCGCGCCCCGCGGATCAGCGCGCCCGGCGCGGCGCCGCGCGAGGCCCGACCCGATCGAGATGCGCCGGACCCCGCACTCGCCCAGCGAGGCGACGCTGAATCGGGGCGCGGCGACGAGGTTGACCGGGCGGGAGACGGCCGCGCGCACCGCGTCCAGGTCGGGCAGGAACGGCGCGTAGAGGACGTCGGCGCCGGCCGCCTCGTAGGCCTGCAGGCGCGCGATCGCGTCGTCCAGATCGCGCGCACGCCGTGCACGAAGTTCTCCGCGCGCGGTGAAGCGTGAACGGGAACGCGCGCCTCCGCCACCGCGGCGACGACCCGTCGTACCGACTCACCGAGCGGGCGGATCGGCGCATCGGCGCGGCCGGTGGCGGCCTCGATCGTCTCGGCCGCGTCCCCGTACCCGCTCTCGAGGCCGGGCCGACACCGGCAGGTCGGTGGCGGCGACGACGCGCGCGTTCTGAGCACCTCAGCGCGGGTGATCGCCGCGGCGCCGTCGGGTCGGCCGAGCACGAACGCCGCGCCGGCGCTCGTCGTCGCCAGCGCGCGAAAGCCCAGCCGGCGAGGATCCGCGCGGTCCCCGCGTCCCACGGGTTGGGCACCACGAACAGGGCCGCATGCAGGTCGCGCAAGGCGACCCCGCGACGGTGCTGCTCCTCGGGGCTGAGCTGGATTTTGGGGGTTGAAGATGGGGTGTTGGCGGCCGACCCCGGCGCCCTGACGCTATACCAGGGTGTAGCCCCCGTCGATGAGCATCCCGGCCCCGGTGACGAACCTGGACTCGTCGCTGGCCAGGTAGACCGCGAGGCTCGCGACCTCCGAGGGGTCGGCGAAGCGGCCGACCGGCGTGGCGTCGACGACGCCCTTGATCAGCTCGGGCGGCAGGCTGTCGGTGATCGCGGTGCGGATCGCACCCGGGCAGATCGCGTTCACGCGGATGCCCTGGCCGGCGTACTCGGCCGCGGCGGTGCGGGTCATCATCAGGACCGCGCCCTTGGCCGCGCAGTAGCCGTTCATCCCCGGGAAGGCGACCATCGAGGCCATCGAGGCGGTGTTGATGATCGAGCCGCCGCCACCGGCGAGCAGGATCGGGATGCCGTAGCGCATGCCCAGCCAGACGCCGCGGCCGTTGATCGCCCAGACCTGGTCGAACTGCTCCTCGGTCATCTCGCCGGTCGGGGCGACCTCGCCGTCGATGCCGGCGTTGTTGTGGATGATGTCCAGCTTTCCGAACTCATCGACGGCGGCCTTGAGCATCGCCTGCACGTCCGCGGACTCGGAGACGTCGGCGCGCGTGGCGACCACGCCGTCTCCACACTTCTCGGCGACCTGGTCCTGCAGGCCGGAGATGTCCGCGACGAGCACCTTGGCGCCCTCCGCATGGAATGCCTCGACGGTCGCGGCGCCGATGCCCGACCCGCCGCCCGTGACTACCGCCACCTTGCCTTCAAGTCGTCCGGCCATGTGGTCTCCTCCCGAGGGGTTTGCCGTTGCTGCTGCCGGAGGAAAGACTAACGTTTGTTCATGGCCGCCGCTCGGTGGGCCCGGCGGATCTCGGCGAGCGCGGCCAGCCCGGCGCGCAGGCCGCGCAGCTCGGCGGGGGTCACCTTCTCGGCGAGCGCGGCGTCGACCGCGTCGACCCCGCGCTGGATCGCCGCCGAGGCGGCGCGCCCGCGAGCGGTCAGGCGGATGCTCATCCGCCGCCGATCGTCGGGGTCGACGTCGCGCTCCAGGTAGCCGCGCACGACGAGCGTGTCGATGAGCTTGCTGGAGGCCTGGGGGCTCATGGCCAGGAAGGCCACCGCCTCGGCCTGGCCGGTGTACTGCGACTCGGGCTCGCTCTCGTCGAGCCCGGCGATCACGAAGCCCGCTCGGCGCGGGAGATCATCGAAGCCGGCGTCGGCGAGCGCCTCGCGGCTCACGTCGCCGTAGGAGCCGCGGGCGCCGAGCATCAGGGCGGGGATCGGGATCCCCTCGTGCCACGGTGTGTCGGTCACGTGTTGATAGTACCAGATTAGGACTATCAACGCATTTGACGACACACCGCGGACGGGGGGAAGCGTCAGTGCGCGCCCGCCAGGGGGTGCGCCGCCGGCTCGTCGGCGCCGCCGAGCTCGAGCGAGTGCACGACGCGCTCGGTCGAGAACTCGTGGACGGTCAGCCCGACCAGTGCGATCGCGAGGATCGCCGCGCCAGACGCGAAGCCGAGCCACATCGCCACCGGGGCGGCGAAGACCAGGCTCGCGACGATCGTCCAGCCGGCGAGCACCGACAGGCCGGCGTCGATGGCGCGCTGGGGGATCCCACGCGAGCGCAGGGCGACGGGCGGCAGGGCCACGACGACCGCCGCGATCGCCGCGGCGAACATCAGCCACGTGAACGTCGTGGCCGCGAACGCCTGCGAGGCGACGATCAGCCAGCCGCCGAGCAGCGCGAGCCAGAGGTTGGTGAGGTAGCGACTACTCATGATATGCCTCCTCAGATTGAATCGTACGGACTGATATATCAGCCTGAGCGCTCATACTGAAGGAGTCTCCTCGACCCCCGATCCCCCATACTCCCCGCGATGCCTGAGCTGACCCAGACCGGACGCATCCTGCTCGGCATGGTCGCCGAGGGACACACGACGGGCTACTCGATCAAGGCCGAGATCGAGCGCTCGACGCGCCTGTACTGGGGCGCGAGCATCGGGGGCATCTACCCCGAGCTGCGCCGCCTGGAGAGCGCCGGGCTGCTGAGCGTGCGCGACGACCCGCGCGGCGGCGCGCGGCGACACTGCTACGCGATCACGCCGGCGGGCACCGCGGCGCTGCGCGAGTGGCTGCTCGACTGCGAGGAGCCGGTGCTCGAGATGCGCCACGAGGCGCTGCTGCGCCTGCGCTTCGCCGGCGTGCTCGACCGCGCCGGCCAGCTCGACGTGCTGCGGCGCATGCGCGCGGTGCACGAGTCGCGCATCGCCGGGCTCCAGGAGCGGCTCGCCGCCGGCGACTTCGACGATCCGCTGCACCGCCTGACGATCGAGTTCGGGCTCGGCTGGAACACCTGGGCGCGCGACTGGTGCTCGGCCCAGGAGCGGCGCCTGGCCCGCGGGCGACGCTCGGCCTCGAGCGCCGCCCGCGCCTGATCAGCGCCGTCGCGCGAGCAGGGCCAGGCCCGTCAGCGCGCCGGTGAGGGCGAGCCCGGCGATGACGATCGAGGCGTCCCGGTAGGCGTGCAGGGTGCCCAGCGGTGAGTGCGGCGAGCCGAGGACCGCGATCAGCACGGCCACCCCGATCGCCAGCCCGATCTGGCGGAACATGTTCACGACGGCCGAGCCGGTCGCGAAGGAGTGCGCGGGCAGCGAGGCGGCTCCGGTGGCCATCATCGTCGGCAGCGTGAGCCCGACCCCGATGCCGGTCAGCAGCATCCCGCCGAGCATCTCCCCGGCGTAGTTGGGCGACAGTCCCGCGGCGAGCGCCCACCAGATCGCGCCGCCGGCGAAGATCGTCGAGCCCGCGGCGATGACCAGGCCGGGTCCGAAGCGGGCGGTCAGCCCTCCGGTGAGGGTGAAGGAGATCAGCGGCACCATCAGCGGACCGGGCGCGATCGACAGGCCGGTGATGAGCGCCGACCAGTGCCAGACGTCCTGGGCCCAGAGCACGCGCGAGAGCAGCATCGCGCCGAACGCGGCCGAGAACACCAGGGCGACGATCGAGGCGCCGGTGAACGGCCGCAGCCCGAACAGGCCGCGGTCGACCAGCGGGTTGCGGTGCCGCGCGCAGTGCAGCGCGAACAGCAGCAGAGCCGCCAGCGAGCCGCCGAGGGCGCCGAGGGTGCGCGGGTCACCCCAGCCCCAATTGCCGCCGTCGACCAGGCCCAGCGCGAGCGCGCCGACCCCGCCGGTGATCAGCAGCGCAGCGGTCGGGTCCGGCGCGGAGACCGGCTCGCCCTCGACCCGTGGCAACCGCCGCCAGCCCACGGCCAGCGCCAGCAGGCCGATCGGCACGTTGACCAGGAACACCCAACGCCAGCTCGCGGCGACGAGCAGCCCGCCGACCACCGGGCCCAGCGTGGCGGCAAACCCGCCGATCGCGGTCCACGCGCGCACGCGGCCCTGGCGGTGCTCGGGCTCGGAGGTCGCGAGGATCAGCCCCAGCGAGGTCGGGGTCAGCAGCGCCGCTCCGGCGGCCTGCACGACGCGGAAGGCGACGAGCATGGCCAGGCTGTTGGCCGCCCCGCAGGCGGCCGAGGCGACGACGAACACGCCCACCCCGAGCAGGAACCCGCGTTCGCGCCGGTAGCGCTCGGCAAGCCGGCCGAAGAGGACCAGGAACGCGGCGTAGACGATCGCGTAGCCGTTCAGGACCCACGAGAGGTCCGACAGGCCGCCGCCGTGCAGATGGAAGTCGCGGCCGATCTGCGGCAGCGCGACGTTGACGATGAACAGGTCGAGGCTCGCAAGCACGACGCCCGCGCAGACGATGACGAGCACCAGCTGCGGCGAGGCATCCTGCCGCCGCTCCCGGCGCAGCGGGCCGGAGCGCTGACTTAGGGTTAACATAGCCAGGACCCTACCACAGCCTGGCTTAGGTTGTGCAAAGGTAGCTATGATGAGGCCATGGAACACACCGTGCAACTGACCGGCGACCTGGAGCCGCGCGGCGCGTGGAAGGCGGAGCGCTGCACGCTGGGCCGGGCCCTCGACGTCGTCTCGACCCGATCGGCGTTCCTGATCCTGCGCGAGGCCTTCTACGGCACGACGCGCTTTGACGACTTCGCCCAGCGCGCGCAGATCAGCGAGCCGGTGACCGCCGCGCGCCTGCGCGACCTCGTCGCCGAGGGGCTGCTCGAGCGCGAGGACTACCGCGAGCCCGGCCAGCGCACGCGCCAGCGCTACCGGCTGACCGAGAAGGGCGCCGACCTCTTCCCCGCCCTCGTGGCGCTGATGCAGTGGGGCGACCGCTGGATCGATGACGGCGGTGGACCGGTCGAACTGCGCCATCGCGGCTGCGGCGAGACGGTCACCGCCCAACTTCGCTGCGCGGCCGACCACCGCGTCGACGTCGGCGAGGTGCAGCTCGCCGGCCGGCGCCCGCTGACCAACCCAAATACTGGACTGCCTCCAGAATCGGGCTAGACTCCGGCCGTCGATGCACGAGCCGAGGGACAGCGCCGAGGTGCTGCGCGGGCACGGCGTGCAGGTCACGGCCCAGCGTCTGGCCGTCTTGCGGGCGGTGTCCGACCGGCCGCACAGCACCGTCGCCGACATCGACGCGAGCGTTCGGGTCGAGCTCGGCGCGATCTCTACCCAGGCGGTCTACGACGCCCTCGGGGCCCTCACCGGCAAGGGGATCATTCGGCGCATCCAGCCGGCGGGATCGCCGGCGCGCTATGAGGATCGGGTGGGCGACAACCACCACCACCTGATCTGCCGAGCCTGCGGCCAGATGGTCGACGTCGACTGCGCCGTCGGGGAGACCCCGTGCCTGACCGCCGCCGACGGCGCGGGCTACGAGATCGACGAAGCCGAGGTCATCTACTGGGGTCGATGCCCCGCGTGCGTCGCGGCCTCTCGAGCAACACGAAAACGACCGAGTCAAACAGGAGGAACGGCATGAGCGACAGCGTCAGCGAATCCGAGAACCCGGCCATCCCGTCGCCGACGCCCGGCCCGGCTCGCCCGCGGACCAATGAGGACTGGTGGCCGAACCAGCCAAACGTCCGGGTCCTGCTCCAGAACGGGCCTGTAGCGACCCCGATGGGCGAGGACTTCGACTACGCCAAGGAGTTCACCACGCTCGACGTCGAGGCGCTCAAGCGCGACGTCTTCGAGGTGATGACGACCTCGCAGGAGTGGTGGCCCGCCGACTACGGTCACTACGGGCCGCTGTTCATCCGGATGTCCTGGCACGCCGCGGGCACGTATCGCATCGCCGACGGCCGCGGGGGCGGCGGCCTCGGGGCCCAGCGCTTCGCACCGCTGAACAGCTGGCCGGACAACGCGAGCCTGGACAAGGCGCGCCGACTGCTCTGGCCGATCAAGCAGAAGTACGGCCGCAAGCTCTCGTGGGCCGATCTGATCATCTTCGCCGGAAACTGCGCCATCGAGTCCATGGGGTTGCCGACCTTCGGCTTCGGCTTCGGCCGCGAGGACGTCTACGAGGCCGAGGACATCTTCTGGGGAGCCGAGGACACCTGGCTGGGCGATGAGCGCTACAGCGGCGACCGCGAGCTGTCCCACCCCCTGGGCGCCGTGCAGATGGGCCTGATCTACGTCAATCCCGAGGGGCCGAACGGCAACCCCGACCCGCTGGCGGCCGCCCAGGACATCCGCGAGACCTTCGCTCGCATGGCGATGAACGACGAGGAGACGCTCGCGCTCATCGTCGGCGGCCACACGTTCGGCAAGACCCACGGCGCGGGCGACCCCGCTCGCATCGGGCCCGAGCCCGAGGGGGCGCCGATCGAGCAGCAGGGCTTCGGCTGGCAGAACGGCAACGGGAACGGCAAGGGCGCCGACACGCTGACCAGCGGCCTGGAGGGCGCGTGGACCAACGAGCCGACCAAGTGGGACAACGGCTTCCTGGAGAACCTGTACGAGTACGAGTGGGAGCTGAGCAAGAGCCCGGCCGGCGCCCACCAGTGGGCGCCCACCAATCCGGAGGCGCAGGGCACGGTGCCCGACGCCCACGACGCGTCCAAGCGCCACGCGCCGATGATGCTCACGACGGACCTCTCGATGAGGCTCGATCCGGTCTACGGTCCGATCGCCAAGCGCTTCTACGAGAATCCCGACGAGCTGGCCGACGCGTTCGCCCGGGCGTGGTACAAGCTGCTGCACCGCGACATGGGGCCCGTCTCACGTTACCTGGGCCCGTGGGTTCCCGAGCCGCAGCTCTGGCAGGATCCGGTTCCCGAGGTCGATCATCCCCTGATCGGCCACGAGGACGTCGCCGCGCTCAAGGCCCGGATCCTCGTGTCCGGGCTGTCGATCTCGCGGTTGGTCAGCACCGCCTGGGCGTCGGCCGCGAGCTTCCGCCGCACCGACAAGCGGGGCGGGGCCAACGGCGCGCGGATTCGCCTGGCGCCGCAGAAGGACTGGCAGGTCAACGAGCCGGCCGCGCTGGCCAAGGCGCTCGAGACGCTCGAATCGATCCGGCAGGACTTCCAGTCCGCCGGCAAGAAGGTCTCGCTCGCCGACCTGATCGTCCTGGGCGGTTGCGCGGCCGTCGAGCAGGCGGCGAGGGACGCCGGCCACGACGTGAGCGTTCCGTTCGCGCCGGGCCGCACCGACGCCGCGCAGGAGCAGACCGACGTCGACTCCTTCGCGGTGCTCGAGCCGACCTTCGATGGGTTCCGCAACTACCTGAGGGCCGACCACCCGATGTCACCGGAGACCCTGCTGGTCGAGCGGGCCAACCTGCTCTCGTTGACCGCTCCGGAGATGACGGTGCTCGTCGGCGGGCTGCGCACCCTGGATGCCAACTTCGAGCAGTCCCGGGACGGGGTGTTGACCGACCGCCCCGGGACGTTGAGCAACGACTTCTTCGTGAACCTGCTCGACATGGGCACGGATTGGAAGGCGTCGGGGGACGACGTCTTCGAGGGTCGCGATCGCGTCTCGGGCGATTTGAAGTGGACCGGGACCGCGGTCGACCTCGTGTTCGGCTCGAACTCCGAGCTGCGCGCGATCGCCGAGGTCTACGGGTGTGACGACGCCCAGCAGCAGTTCGTCGAGGACTTCGTCGCCGCGTGGGACAAGGTCATGAGCCTCGACCGCTTCGACCTGGACTGACGCACAGCGCCCTACGCGCCGAACACCGACGCAAACGCCTCCAGCTCGCCGGGGATGTCCGGCCCGGCGGGCTGGTAGGCCACCTCGGTCGCCCCGCCCTGCTCGAGCTCGGCGAGCTTGGCCCGCCAGCCCTCGCGGTCCAGGGCCAGTCCGGTGCCGGCGAGCAGCGACCCGGAGACGAACGGCGCATCGACCTCGTTGACCTCGACCAGGTGGCCGCGGTGCATCTCCAGGTGCCGGCGGTCCTCGGGCACCGCCTGGTAGGCCGCGGTCCACTGCCCGGCCAGGTCGCCGGGCATCAGCTGCTCGAGCAGGCCGTGCTCGGTGCCGAAATGAAACATCGTCGCGGCGGCGTGGCCGGCTGCGGCGACCGACCGATCGCTCCCGGGCGCCTCATCTGACCGCAGCACCGTGCCAAAAGCGAGCACCACACTCCAATCAAAATCACCGATAGGCATGGGTGCTCCGAACACTCCATCCCCGATATCGCGCGCCGCCGCGATGCCCTTGGGTCCGGCGGCGGCGATGACGAACGGCACCTCGATCGGACGCGGCGGGGCGCAGCGGGCGGTGTGCAGCATCTCGATCTGGGCGCCGTCCCAGTCCACGCTCTCACCGCGCAGCAGCGCGCGGACCGCAAGCACGTAGCGGCGCACGCCGGCCCAGGGCAGGGCGCGCTGGCCGAGCGCCATGCGCGCGGTGAAGCCCGAGCCCACGCCGATCACCACGCGCTCGGCGCCGGCGATGTCGACGAGCGTGGCGATCGCGCTGGCGGTGATCAGCGGATGGCGGTTGGAGGGGACCAGCACCCCGGGCCCCAGGCCGATCCGCTCGGTGCGCTCGGCGGCGCGGCACAGCTGGACCCACACGTCCGGGTAGAGCGCCGGGCTGTCGTACAGCCACGCGCGCTGGTAGCCGAGCGACTCGGCGATCCGCACGTGCTCATGGGTGTCCAGGTCGGTCGCGAACGCACACGAGAGCATCAGGCCCATATCGGGATCATCGCACTGCGGCGATGAGTCTTGGTCTCCCGTGCGGTCTACGCAGTGACCGCATCCACCAGAGGAGGAACCCGAAATGCCCACCACCACCAGCCTGATCGGCCAGATCAACCTCGTGATGCTCGCGTGCCCGAACCAGGATCGGGCGATCGAGTTCTACGTCGACACCCTCGGCTTCGAGAAGCGCACCGACGTGCCCTTCGGCGGCGAGTACCGCTGGGTTGAGGTGTACCCGCCCGGCGGTACCGCCGGCATCGCGCTCGCGCCGCCGCGCGAGACCGATCCGGTCGGCGTCCAGACCGGGATCAGCCTGACCACGCCGGACATCGACGCGACCCACGCACACCTGAAGGCCGCGGGGGTCGACGTCGATGCCGAGGTCGCCCGCATGGGCGGCCCGGTCCCGCCGCTGTTCTGGTTCCGCGACCCCGACGGCAACACGCTGATGGTCGTCGAGGTCGCTTGACCTGATGCCTCGCGTGAATACGCGCCGTCACCGTGCGAGCCTGCCCGGCCCCCGCCATGGGGGGTGCCCGGAACGGGGTGCGAAAACCAAGCGTGGCCAGGACGCAGGATCGACGGCGTGCCAGCCTGTGCCCCCGAAGCGGGGTAAGCCACGTCGAGATCACAGGACGCCGCCACCGTCGGTTTGCCTGTGCCCCGAATGGGGAGTGGCCGACGGGGGCGGTGCGTACTTGCGTGAGCTGCCGCTGGCTACCGGAGCAGCGGCGGGAGGCGAGGCACCGTCGGCGGGGGTGCTGGCGTCAGGCCCTGGCGCCGGCGCCGGCCGCGCCCGCGCCGGCGCGGGGCGCCGGTGAGCTGGGCGGCGCGCAGCTTCAGCAGGGCGATCAGCTCACCGGTCTGGACGCGCGGATCGGCGAGCACCGGGCCGTCCGGAACGGCCAGGGCGGCGACCATGCGCTCGTCGACGTCCGCGACGAGCACCGGACCGGCGGGAACGAGCATCCCGCCGCGCGCGGCCAGGCGCTCGAGCGCGCCGCGGTCATCGGCGGTGGCCAGGCGCAGCCGCACCGGCATCATGGCGGCGCTTGTCTCGATTTGAGTATTACATTCTTTGCGATTGATATACATCATTGGTCTCATTTCGTCGCCGAGACCGATCATATATCCGGCCTGCCGGCAACACAAGATCATTCAATTCTGATTGAATGATCTTGTGACAATCGAGCAACGGCTGGCCGCGATCGAGCGCGGCGAGGGTCGGACGATCACCTCGCAGCTCGTCGAGGCGTTCACGACCGCGATCGAGGAGGGCGAGCTCGCCCCCGGCGAGAAGCTCCCGCCGACGCGGACGCTCGCCGAGCTCACCGGCGTGAATCCGCTCACCGCGACCCGCTGCTACCGACGCCTGGCCGAGCTCGGACTCGTCGTGGCCGGAGTCGGCCGAGGGACCTTCGTGCGCGAGCGCCGCCCGGCCCCCGACGCGCGCGAGGGCGGTACGGCATGGCAGAACTACGTGCTGCCGCCCGCCCGTGAGATCGAGACCGCGCGCTCGCTCGAGCGCACGATCGACCCGGCCGTGCGCGAAGCGCTGATCCCCTTATCCGTCGGCTACCCGCCGAACGAGACGCTCCCGGTCCAGGAGCTGAGCGCGGCGGCGAGCGCGGTGCTCGGCGAGCGCAGCCTTCGCTACGGGCCGGTCGAGGGCCTGGCCGAGCTGCGGCGCGAGCTGGCCAAGCTCGGGCGGCGGCGCGGCCTGAGCGACGAGGCCGGGCACATCGTGGTCACGACGGGCGCGCGCCAGGCGCTGACCATCGTCGCGCGCGCGATCCTGCGCCCGGGCGACGTGGTGGCCTGCGAGTCGCCGACGTTCTCGGGCTTCATTCACTCGCTGGGGGCCACGGGAGCGCGGGCGCTGGGGGTGCCGGTCGACCGCGAGGGGCTCGACGTCGGCGCGCTGCGCCAGCTGCTGCAGCGCCACGAGATCTCACTCGTGCTGCTCCAGCCGCGGCTGCACAACCCGACCGGCTTCGACCTGTCCCCCGCCCGCCGGCAGGAGCTCGTCGGGCTCGCCCGCGAGCACGGGTTCTTCATCGTCGAAGACGGCGTCTACGCCGATCTGCGCGTGCGCGGCGAGGACCTGACGCCGCTGCGGGCGCTCGCCCCCGAGCACGTGATCATGGTCGACTCGTTCTCGAAGACGGTCGCGCCCGGGCTGCGTATCGGCTGGGTGGCGGCGAGCGGGCCGGTGCTCGACCGCATCGCGACCGAGAAGAGCGGCGATGACGGGCACAGCCCCACCCTCCCCCAGCAGGCGATGGCCCGCTGGCTGGCCGACGGCCGCTACGAGGCCCAGCTCGCGCGCACGCGCGCGATGCACGCCGAGCGGTTGGAAGCGATGCTCGAAGCCGTCGAGCGCCACCTCTCCGATCTGGTCAGCGTCACCCCCCCGCCCGGCGGCGGGCACGTGTGGCTCACGCTGCACGACAACCTCGACGAGGACGCGCTCTACCGCGACGGGCTCGCCGCCGGGGTCAGCGTGACGCCTGGCGCGAAGATGATGATCGACCGGCCCGAGCGCACCCACCTGCGGCTGTCGTTCGCCTACGTCACCCCGGCGCAGATCCACGAGGGCGTGCGCCGGCTGGCGAGCGTGATCCGCGCGCAGCGCCGGCGCGACGGGCGCGAGCGCTCGATGCCGCTCGCGTGACCGTCGCCGCTCAGGGCCGGGCCGGGGCCAAGAACCGGCGGCCGCTGTGCAGCAGCATGCGCTTTCGCCCGTGTGGGGCCGTCCCAGCGCTACGCCGCGCTGGACCTTGGTCAGGGTGCCGTCGCATTGGTCGCTCGCGGTGAATGTCGTGCCGCGTACGGTGGCCGAGCTGTAACGCCCGCTCCGCTGGAAGTTGCCCTTGGCGCTCACCTGCGGCGTCTGCAGGACCTTCGCGTTCACCCGCTTGGCGACCGTCGCGGTCGCTCGCGCAACGCCACGGCTCGTGCAGCGCGCGTAGCTGGGCGCACCCGCGAAGGCGCCCTCGATGAGATGCAGCGAGGTCAGGCCACGCTGCGTGCGGGAGCGGCTCTGCTCGATGACCAACAGGGCGCCGGCGAAGTCGCCGGTCTGGGTTCGGCGCCCGTTGCCCGTGGCCGCGACGAGCGCGACCGAGCCCGCACGTGTGTCGAACTGGGTCCCGACCGGCGGCGGCCCTTGGCGAGCGAGCGGGCGCGACGAGGGAGCTTGACGAACACCCGGCCGCTGGCCGGCGTGGCGTTCACACTGACGCCGAGGGCCGGGGGCGGAGCTGCGGGATCTTGACCGGTGCTGAACGCCTGGTCGGGACCGTAGCTGGTGCCGGCGCCGTTGATCGCCACCGCGCGCACGTGGTAGAGCGCCACCGGGAGCAGGTCGGACACCTTGGCCGTCACCGTCTGACTCTCGGTGCTCGCCAGCACGGTGATCGGCGCCGTCGCTCGTCGTAGGTGATCCCAGCCGAGCTGCGCAAGCTGTCGTCCAAGCCGCATTCGACGTAGACCGTCGTGTCCGGGCCGTTGGGGTTCACGGCGACGGTGAACGCCGCTTCGTGAGCGCCGCTCACCTGCGGCACCCGCTCGCCGAGCTCGGGCGTCTTTGTCGAGCTCGGGGTGGGCGAGGTGGTGCCAGGACCCGTGGGTGCGGAGGGGCCCGGTCCGCCCGAGGGGGCGACGACCCGCAGCGTGTCGGTGGCCGACACCGCGCTGACGGCGTCGTCGGAGAGCACCGACGCGGTGTTCACCAGCGTTCCGCTCGCGCTCGCGCTTACCTGCACGGGCACCGAGATGGGCGCCGGCGAGCTGCCGGCGGGCACGGGCGAGCTCGCGGTGCTCGCGCAGCTCACCTCGGTGGCGGTCGAGGCCGAGCAGTCCGCGAACGTGCGCGTCCGGGCTCGGCAAGGCGCGCGGATTTCACCCCGACGCGCTCAGGAGCGATCTGAGGTCGGCCACCGGCCCGAGGTGCGCGAGCCTGTCGGGATTGACGACCGAATCGATCCCGACGATCTGGCCGCCGGCGATGTCGAGCGCCACCCGCTGCTGTCCGTCGAGGGGCTGGACGACCCAGCGCGCGCGGGGATGAGCGAGGGCTCATCGCCCGCCTGAGGCGGGGGTGTGGGGAGTTAGTCACGCATAGCGGAACTAACTCCCCA